>JAFAVK010000048.1 GCA_019242475.1 Acidobacteriota bacterium
GATGAACTCGTCGAGGGCGCCCTCCATGACGAGGTCGAGCTGGTGGATGGTGAGCTGGATGCGGTGGTCTGAGACGCGGTTCTCCTTGAAGTTGTAGGTGCGTATCTTCTCGGAGCGGTCGCCGGAGCCGACCATCGAGCGGCGCTCGCTGGCCTGCGCCTCGTGCTGCTTCTGCTCTTCCAGCTCTTGCAGGCGCGCGCGCAGGACGCGCATCGCCTTCTCGCGGTTCTTGATCTGCGACTTCTCGTCCTGCATCGAGACGACGACGCCGGTCGGCAGGTGCGTCAGGCGCACGGCCGAGTAGGTGGTGTTGACCGACTGGCCGCCCGGCCCCGAGGAGCAGAAGGTGTCGATGCGCAGGTCGTTCGGGTTGATCTTCACGTCAACCTCTTCGGCCTCGGGCAGCACGGCGACGGTGACCGCGGAGGTGTGGATGCGCCCCGAGGTCTCGGTCTGCGGCACGCGCTGGACGCGGTGGACGCCCGACTCGTGCTTGAGCTTCGAGTAGACCTTGTCGCCGGAGATCGAGGCCACGGCCTCCTTCAAGCCCCCGATGCCCGACTCGGACTGGTCGAGGACGTCCATCTTCCAGCCCTGGCGCTCGGCGTAGCGGCCGTACATCCGCAGCATCTCGGCGGCGAAGAGCGTCGCCTCGTCGCCGCCCGTGCCGGCGCGGATTTCGAGGATGACGTTCTTCTCGTCGTTCGGGTCGCGCGGGAGCAGGAGCACGCGCAGGTCTTCCTCGACCCGCTCAAGCTTCTCTTCGAGCGTCGCCGTCTCGGCGCGCGCCAGCTCCCTCATCTCCTCGTCGTCCTCCAGGTCGAAAAGCTCCTTGGCCCCCGACAGGTCGGACTTGAGCTGCTTCCACGCGCGGTACTTCGCGACTATCTCGCCTAAGGAGCGGTGCTGCTTGTTGAGCTTCGCGTAGTTCGCGGGGTCGGAGTAGACCTCGGGCCGCGACAGCTCTTCGGTCAGCGCCTCGTACCTGGCTTCGATCTGTTCGAGTTTGTCTAGCATGGCTGTTTACGACAAAGGCGCGGGCGCCGGCCCCGCGGGCTGCGGCTCCAACTTCAGGGATTCTTTGAGCGCGACGATGGCGACTTCGAGCTGCCGGTCGTCGGGCTCCTTGGTCGTGATGTTCTGGAGCCAGACGCCGGGGAGCGTAATGAGCTTGAAGACGAGGCCGCCCTCCTTCTTCGCCGAGAGCCGGATGATCTCGTAGCTCAGGCCGGCGACGACCGGGATGAACGCGACGCGGACGGCGATGTTGTAGGCGAACGAGCTGAAGGAGACGACCGAGAAGAGCACGATGGAGACGAGCATCACGACCATCAGGAAGCTCGTCCCGCAACGCGGGTGCTGGCGCGGCTGGACGCGCGCGTTCTCGACCGAAAGGGGCAGCCCCGCCTCCCAGTTGAAGACCGTCTTGTGCTCCGCCCCGTGATACTCGAAGACGCGCCGGATGTCCTTCGAGAAGGAGAAGCTGCCGATCATCAGAATAAAGATCGCCATCCTGATGAGGCCGTCGATGAGGTTGAAGGCGACGTTCGGCTTGACCGGCTTCAGGTAGCCGCGGGCGCCGTTGTAAGTGCGCGCGTACCAGGGGGCGTCGGCCGTCTGCACTTCGGCGGCCGGCGCGGGGTCGCCCGGGAGCCGCTTGATGTCGCCGGCTGCCTGCTCCTGCTGAGTGGCGGCGGGCACGCCCCGTTCGGCCCAGCCCATGCCGATGAAGAGCGCGTTGGTGAGCACGAGCGGCGCGACGACGAAGAGCAGCACGTTGAAGAGGAGCGCGAAGGCAATCGACCCGAAGGCGGCGGCCGAACTCCGCTTGAGTTCGTCCTCGGGCCGCTTCTTCGTCGGGACGGGGAAGAGGCCGGGGACGCCGCCCGTGATGCCGGCGAAGTCGCCCTCGCCCTCGACGACCGCGGGCGTGAGCGCGACCGCCTCCACCGTCTCCGCCTCTTCCTGAAAGGCTTCGGCGGCCGAGTAGTTCAGGGCCTTCATGCCGAGCGCCATCGACTGCACGAGCACGGCCGCGCCGCGCAGCACCGGCCACTTCAGAGCGGGGTACTTGTCGCTCCACTTCGGCAGGGAAGCGCCCGTGTGGACGATGGTGCCGTCGGGGCGGCGCACCGCGATGGCGTAGGCCGAGGGCGTGCGCATCATCACGCCCTCGATGACGGCCTGGCCGCCGACAATCAGGTCTTTTTCGCTGGCGCTCATGTTCACTCCGTGAAGGAAATGGTGAATGGTAAGTGGCAAATGGATTGGCGGCGGTTCGACGCGAACCGTCTGTTAGTAAACTACCATTTACTATTCACCATTTACCATTCACCAAAGAAAGACGCCGACCTTCGGTGCGGCGCTTCTTTCGTCGCCCCTCGCGGGGGGAAAGAGGTCGGCCGCGGGCGCGGAAGGTCGGCGTCCGGTTTCCGGGTAGCTAATAACGGCGGCGTCGGATCGGTGTCATAGACGCTTGACCGAAAGGCTCAGGCGTTGGCGGTCTCGGGCGCCTCGGTCTTCTTGCCGTAGCGCTTGTTGAAGCGGTCAACGCGGCCGGCCGTGTCGATGAGCTTCTGCTTGCCCGTGAAGAACGGGTGGCACTCCGAACAGATTTCGAGGTTCAGGTCGCCCTTCTTCGTCGAGCGCGTCTGGAAGTTGCTGCCGCAGGCGCAGTGGACGGTGATCTCGTGGTAGTCGGGGTGAATTCCTTGCTTCATTTCTCTTTCCTCTCAGATAGAAGGCCCCGGGCGGCCTCAAACAAAGCCCCATCTTAACGGCGCCCGTCGCGCATCGTCAAGTTGTGCAAGGACTTGGATGCGCGCTTCGTCCCGCGGATTGCCTGCGCGCCGGGGGCTCCCTGAGGTGTGCGATTGAGTTTGTTGACACGCGTACAAATCGCGTGTTACAAACGCGCTGAACACACCTTTGAAGCTTTTCCGTTAGAGTACCTTGAAAGTCATACCAGCCGCACTCATGAGCGAGTAGGGACGCGAGTTGTTCCCCGACCTACGTCCTTACACGGGAGTCGAACCTTTAGGACGCGATGACGGACGAACCGAAAAACCCTCCGGAATCCAGCGCTACCTCACCGTCTGAAAGCGACGAAACACGCCGCGCGGCAGATACATCCCCGAGGGCAGACGAGGGGCAAGCGCCGGGCTCTCCCGCGTCGGCCGCCGCCGCAGACGCCGGAGAGCTTCCGCCGCCGCCCGACGCCGAACAGCCGCGGCCCACGCCCGAAAGCCAGGCGGCGCTAACCGGCAAAGCGCCCTCGGGAAGTTCCACCTCCGGCACGACCGTCCCCGCCTCAAACGAGGAAGCCGAAAAGAGTCCCGCACCGACGCCCAGGCCCAAGCCGGCCGCGCCCCCCGCAAACGAAACACCCGAAGAGAAAAAGGCACGTCTCGAACGCATCATCGCCGAGGCCAAGGCCAAGAAGGAGGCCGCAGCCGCCGCCGCCGCACAGGCCGAGTCCGGCGGGGCCGGTAGGGGAAGTGAAGCGCCGCCACCCCCCGGCGGCAAGTCGCCCGAAGTCGGCGACCCCTTAAAGAGCCCTTCGCAGGCCGACCTCGAACGCGCCGCCAAGATCGCGGAGGCCAAGGCGCGCGCCGCCGCCGCCAAAGAGGCCGCGGCCGCGAAGTCGCCCGCCGCCGCCCCCGGCGCGGAGAAGCCCGCGCCCGCCGCCAAACCCGCCGCACCAGTCCCGACGGCCGCGGCAGGGGCCGGCGTCCCGAAGCCGCCCGTCAAGAAGAAGGACGAAGGGCCGAAGCCGGTCGAGTCGAACGACCACCCGCTCGTCAAGCGCCTGCGCGAGCACTTCGGCGACGCGGTCGAAGGCGCCTACACCTTCGTCAACCAGCTCTCGATTCACGTCAAGGCGGAGTCAATCGTCGAAGTCTGCAAGGCGCTACGCGACGACGCGGAGACGCCCTTCGACTACCTCTCCGACCTGACCTGCGTCCACTGGCCCGAGCGCGAAGAGACGCCCTTCGAAGTCGTCTACAACCTCTACTCGATCTCGAAGAACGTGCGCGTCCGCGTCAAGGCCGCCGCGGGCGAGGCGGGGCTGGACAGCGTCACGGGCGTCTGGCCCACGGCCAACTGGATGGAGCGCGAGGCTTACGACCTGTTCGGCGTCAACTTCAACAATCATCCAGACCTCCGTCGTCTCCTGCTCCCGAAGGACTGGGACGGCCACCCGCTCAGGAAGGACTACCCCTTAGAGTTCATGGAGAATCAGTGGACGACGCGCCACCTGCCTGAGTTCACCGAAGTCCAGCGCGAGCAGCTCGCGCAGCGGCGCGCCTACGGCCTCGAAATCCTCCAGACGCCCGACGAGCGGCGCCTCCGCGAAATCTTCCGCGACGGGCGCGACCCGCTGCCGAAGGAGCACAAGTAGAAGAGATGCACCCGAAAGACCTCGCCGCCAAGTACGAAGTGAAGGTCTTCGACAGCCCCTCGGCCGCCGAGGCCGCGGGCTTCCGGCTCGACCAGCGCATGAGCCCGCGCAACGTCTGGAACCGCGACTCCGCCGCCTCCGCCATCCTCTTCGACCTGCTCGGCAAAAGAAAGAGGGGCGAAGTCTCCGAGGTCGCGCTCGTCTTAGAAATCAGCAGCGTCGCGGGAGCGTTCAAGGAAGGAAATGATGAATGATGAGTGATGAATGATGAATTAAAGACAGTTCTTTATTCATCATTCATCACTCATCATTCATCACTCATCAACATGCATCAGGTAGAAGTCGCGACAACGCAGGAGACCTTACTCGACAACCCCGAGATGGTCTTGAACATGGGGCCGCAGCACCCTTCGACCCACGGCGTGCTGCGCGTCGTCCTGCGCCTCGACGGCGAGACCGTCATCGACCTCGACTGCGACATCGGCTTCCTCCACCGCGGGATGGAGAAGATCGCGGAGAACCGCCTCTACCCGATGATCGCGCCCTACTGGGACAGGCTCGACTACATCGCCGCCGTCTCGAACGGCCTGGTCTGGGTCGAGACCGTCGAGCAGATGCTCGGGCTCGAAGTCCCCCCGCGCGCGCACTACATCCGCGTCATCCTCACGGAGCTGAACCGTATCTCCTCGCACCTCCTCTGGCTCGCCACGCACGCGCTCGACATCGGGGCCTTCACCGTGCTTTTGCACGCGCTGCGCGAGCGCGAGGAGATTTTGAAGATATTCGAGCAGCAGTTCGGCGCGCGCCTCACCTGCCACGCGTGGCGCATCGGCGGGATGCCGAACGACGCCTACGAGGGTTTCACGGAGGACGTGCAGCAGTTCGTCGATAACTTCCCGGGTCGCATCGACCAGTACGAGACGCTGCTCTCCGAGAACCGCATCTGGCTCGGCCGCACGGTCGGCATCGGGGTGATTTCGGCCAGGGACGCCATCGCCATCGGACTCTCCGGCCCGGCGCTGCGCGGCTCGGGCGTCGCGTGGGACATACGCAAAAGCCGCCCGTACGCGGCCTACGCCGACCTCGACTTCGACGTGCCCGTCGGCGAGAACGGCGACACCTACGACCGCTACCTCGTCCGCCTCGAAGAGATGCGCCAGTCGCGCCGCATCGTCGGGCAGGCTCTGAAGCAGATGCCCGGCGGCCCGGTCAACGCCAAGGTTCCGAAGGTCATCAAGCCGCCCGCGGGCGACTACTACCACTCCATCGAAGGCCCGAAGGGCGAGATCGGCTGCTACCTTGTGAGCGACGGCACGAGCCGCCCGTACCGCGTCCGCGTCCGCCCGCCGTGCCTCATCAACCTCCAGGCGCTGCGGCAGATGTGCGTCGGCCACCTCGTCGCCGACGTGGTCGCCATCATCGGCACGTTGGACATCGTGCTCGGGGAGATTGATAGGTAATTTTTGATTTGCGATTTTAGATTTTTGATTTGAAACGCCGCGGCCGGCTATCGGCCGAATCGCAAATCAAAAATCTAAAATCAAAAATTCCATGAACGTCATCCGCCTACCCGTGCAGAAGATGACGCGCGAGGCTTTCGCGCCGTACGGCGTGCTGCTCGACCGGCGCGGCTCCATCGACGTGGACATCGGGATGGGCGTGCCGAGCATCACCGGCGCGACGGCCGACCCGCGCCCCTTCCAGTTCGACTTCATGGCGCGCCACCGCCACACGATGCAGGTCTTCTCGCCGCTCGCCGGCTCGCAGGCCGTCATCTGCGTGGCGCCGCCCAACGGCCTCGACGCGCCGGACGTGGACAAGGTCGTCGCCTTCCTCGTCGAGGGCCGTCTGCCTTACGCGTACTTCCGCGGCACCTGGCACACGCCGCCCTTCGCCACCGGCGAGTGGTACTCCTACCTCGTCGTGGATCGCAAGGGCACGCTCGACGAAGACCTTGAGCTGGTGGACATGCGCATCGCGCGCGGCTGCACTTTCGAGATCGACGTTCAGGCTTGAAGATGAAGAGGCGCACGGGAAAGACTGCGTTGAGACTGGCGGGCGCGTTGGCGCTCGCGCTCCTCTGCGCCGCGGCGGCCGACGCGCGGCAGGGGGGCGCCGCGCAGTGCAACGCCCCGATGAGAGAGCCGGTCTCGTTCGTCCCGCTCCCGGGCCACCCCTTCAGCACCGTCTCTTCGCCCGACGGCTGCTGGCTCTTCGTCACCGTCAACAGCTCCAACCCGCGCTCCTTCAACGGCGTCGCGCTGCTCCGGCGCCGCGGCGGCGAGATAACTGTGGAGAAGGTCTTCCCCGTCGAAGCCGAGCCGACGGGCATGACCCTGACGCACGACGGCAAGCTGCTCGTCATCGCCGACGGCGACTACGTCGTCTTTATGGACGTGGCGCGCATGACCGGAGGCACCAAAGGCGACCCGATCCTCGGCTACATCAAAGACGGGAACTCCCCCGGCAGCGTCTACGTCAACACGACGGCCGACGACAAACTGCTCTTCGTCAGCGACGAGAACGCGGAGGCCGTCAGCGTCATTAACTTGCAGAAGGCGCGCGCCGAAGGGTTCAAGGAGTCGGCCATCGTCGGCAAGATTCCGACCGGCGACGCGCCCATCGCGCTCACCTTCTCGCCCGACGGCCGCTGGCTCTACACGACCAGCCAGATCGCACCGGAGAGCCTGAAATGGCCGATTGAGTGCAAGCCCGAGGGCGCAGACCCCGCGAAGGCGCAGCCGCGCTACCCGCAGGGCGCCATCCTCGTCGTGGACGTTGCGAAGGCCGCGACCGACCCCGCGAACTCCGTCGTCGCCAGCGTGCAGGCCGGTTGCAGCCCCGTCCGCCTGGCGATCTCGCCCGACGGCTCGCGCGCCTACGTCACCGCGCGCAACAGCAACGCGCTGCTCGCGTTCGACACGGCCAGGTTTCAGACGGACGCCGCAGGCGCGCGCGTCGGCACCGTGCCCGTCGGCAGCTCGCCCGTCGGCGTGGCCGTCGTGAACGAAGGCCGGCAGGTCGTCGTCTCCAACTCGAACCGCTTCGCGCGCGACCAGACGGTGCGGCAGACGCTGAACGTCATCGACGCGGCGCGCGTCGGCGAGGGCGCGGCGGCCGTCGAGGGGAGCCTCCCGGCGGGCCTCTTCCCGCGTGAGTTCGGGCACGCGCCCGACGGGCAGACGCTCTTCATCTCCAACTACATCTCCAGCGAGCTGGAAGTAATCGACCTCAAGCGCATGCCGGTCGGGGCGCCGGCGAAAAATCAATGACGAGCACGTTCGCACTCTTCGCACCCCCGAGCTTCCTCGACGACCTCCTGCTGCGGTTCTTCGGCCAGGAGACGGTCAACTACGTCGTCTGGCCGTTCATACAGATCGGCGCGGTCATCACGCTGGTCGCCGTGTGGGCGCTCTACGCGAGCTATTTGGAGCGGAAGATTTCCGCCTTCATGCAGGCGCGCCTCGGGCCGATGCGCGTGGGCAAGTGGGGGCTCTTGCAGCCCATCGCCGACGCCGTCAAGCTCCTCACGAAGGAAGACCTCGTGCCGGAGAAGGCCGACCCGTACATCTTCCGCTACGCGCCCTACATCTCGGTGGCGGCGACGTTCATCACCTTCTCGGTCGTGCCGTTCGCGCCCAACTGGGGCGTGATTACGGACGTGAACATCGGCCTGCTCCTCGTCCTCGCCATCTCCTCAGTGGGCGTCCTCGCCCTCATCCTCGCCGGGTGGTCTTCGAACTCGAAGTACGCGCTGCTCGGCGGCCTGCGCTCTTCGGCGCAGATGGTCTCGTACGAGGTCTCGATGGGGCTCTCGCTCATCGGCGGGCTGATGTTCGCGCGGACGCTTAGCCTGTCGGGCATCACGACGGCGCAGGCGTCCGACTCCGTCTGGTTCATCCTCTACCAGCCGCTCGCCTTCGTCATCTTCCTCATCAGCGGCATCGCCGAGAACAACCGCGCGCCGTTCGATCTGCCCGAGGCCGAGTCGGAGCTGGTCGCCGGCTTCCACACCGAATACTCGGGGATGCGCTGGTCGCTCTTCTTCATGGCCGAGTACGCGGCGATGGTGGTGGTGGCGGGAGTGGCGACGACCGTCTTCCTCGGCGGCTGGTACTTCCCCGGCGTGTACAGGCTCGCGGGCGGCTCCAACAACCTCTACGTCTTCCTGAGCCTCGTCGTCTTCATCGTCAAGATGGCGGTGCTGCTCTACCTCTACTTCTGGCTGCGCTGGACGTTCCCGCGCTACCGCTACGACCAGCTGATGGACTTGGGCTGGAAGTGGATGATCCCGGCCTCGCTCCTGAACATCGTCTGGACGGCCGTGACGATCTTCGTGCTCCAGGCGCTGGACGGCCGGCTCGACACGGTCGAGTCGCTCAACCGGGGCGTCAACCTGACGGGGCAGGGGAAGGGCGTGGCCGTCTTCATGGGCTTCGCGGGGCTCTTCATCGCGGCCCTCTTCCTCGCCTACCTCAACCGGCACTCGCGCGACTTCAACCTCAAGAAGCAGCGGCGCGAGATCAAGCTCGTGGACGTGCCGAAGGGCGCGCCGGCCGTGGCGAGGGCGGCGGCGGACAACGCGTAACCGTCAAGGGGTTTTTGGAGAGGTCATATGTCTTTAGTGAAAGTTCCGCGGCCGACGTTGGGGGAGAGGCTGAAGCGCTTCTTCATGGCCGACATGTTCAAGGGGATGTGGCTGACGCTGAAGTACAACGTCGGCGCGCTGACGGACAAGGACTCGGTCAAGGGGTTCGGCATCTACACCGAGCAGTACCCTTCCGTCCGCCCGCAGGTGGCGCCGCGCTTCCACGGCGCGCCGCGCCTCAACATGGACCCGGAGACGCACGAAAGCCTGTGCATCGCCTGCAACCTCTGCGCGCTGGCCTGCCCCGAGGACTGCATCGACGTCATCGCGATGGACATCGAGATGTCGGTCGGCGGCAAGCCGCGCAAGAAGAAGGTGCTCGACGAGTTCATCTTCGACACCTCGCGCTGCATGTTCTGCGCGCTCTGCCAGGAGGCGTGCCCCACGGCCTGCCTGGAGCTGACGCAGGAGTTCGAGCTGGCGACCTACTCGCGCGCCGGCTTCGTCTGGAACCGCGAGATGCTGGAGCAGGGGCGCGAGTCGCGCAAGTTTGAAGCGTAAGAAAGGAAATGATGAGTGATGAGTGATGAATGATGAATGAAAGACGACTTGCTCTTCATTCATCATTCATCACTCATCATTCATCATTCAAACTATGGTTCTTTCCGGCTGGGAAAGCGTCTTCTTCTGGGTCTTCGCGCTGTCGGCGCTGGTGGCGGGGCTGTTGACCGTGATGGCGCGCAACGCCGTGCACTCGGCGCTGTTCCTTATCTCGACGCTCGTCTCGGTGGCGGCGCTCTTCGTGCTCCTCGGCGCCGAGTTCATCGCGGGCGTGCAGATTCTGGTCTACGTCGGCGGCGTGATGGTGCTCTTCCTGTTCGTCATCATGCTCGTCAACGTCTCGGCCGAGGAGCGCGGGAGCGAAGAGCTTTTCAACCGCACGGGGCAGGTGACGGCGGCCGTCTGCTTCGTCGCGCTCCTCGTCTTCGGCCTCTTCTACGCCGTCAACCAGTCGGCCGGCAGCTTCGCGTCGAACCGGAGCGAGGGGGCGGGGGCCGCGCGCCTGCGCACCGCCGAAACGGGCGTCTCGAAGATTTCCGAGGACACGCAGCGCGTCGGCGCGAGCCTCTACCGCTACGGCGCGCTCCCGTTCGAGATCGCGAGCCTCCTGCTGCTCGTCGCCATCGTCGGCTCGGTGCTCCTGGCCCGCACGTCGAAGCAGGAGCTGGTCGCCGACGACGTTGACCCGCGGGTCATCCCGGAGCTTTCCGCCGCGGGCGAGCTGACCCCGGCCGAGATCGAGGCCGCCGCGCGCGCGAAAGCCTTCGAGGTCTAACCCGAGAGCCAAGACTATGAACAGCCCTTTCACGCCGGCGCTCGCGCTCTTGCAGGGCGGCGCCCTCGACAACCTTCAGCAGAGCCTTCAGCACCCAGACCTCTCGAAGTTCCTCATCATCGGGGCGCTGCTCTTCTCCATCGGCGTGGCCGGCGTGCTGACGCGCCGCAACATCATCGTCATCTTCATGTCGATTGAG
>JAFAVK010000056.1 GCA_019242475.1 Acidobacteriota bacterium
CATCCGCGGCCAGATCGTCGCCTTCCGCGACCAGCAGTTCACCGTCCTCATCGGCTCCGCCCGCGGCGGCAACCGCCGCAGCCGCATGACGCTCAACATGGAGGACGTGGAGTCCATCGAGTTCGACAACGCCGACGCGGCCGACGCCGCGGGCGCCCCCGACACGAACAGCACCTACAACCCCCCGGCCGAGACGGCGCGCACGCAAGCCCCTTCGCCGCAGCCGACCCCGCGCCGCGAGGAGCCGCGCCCGACCTCGACGGGTCAGCGCCCGCCCGTCCTCGGCAACGACACCGGCTCCGCCCGCAACAACCCGACCAACACCCCGACGACCTCGCCGGCGCCCGCGCGCGGCAGCGGCGACTCGCCCTTCTTCCCCGTCCGCGTCCGCGTCGCGGCCGACAACAAGGCCAACGGCTGGACGGACTCGGGCCTGATGGTCAGGAAGGGCCAGCGGCTGCGCATCACGGCGACGGGGCGCGTCAGCTTGGGCGAGGGGCGCTTCTCGACGCCGACCGGCCTGCCGCGCGTCGTGGACACGGAGAAGCTGATGCGGAACGAGCCGACGGGCGAGCTGATCGCCGTCATCGGCGATGACAACGACGAGTTCATCGCCGTCGGCGCCAACCGCGAGTTCTACGCGCCGCGCGACGGCCGCCTCTTCCTCGGCGTCAACGAGGGCAAGCTCGACGACAACACGGGCAGCTACGACGCCCTCATCGAGGTCGAGCCGGTGACGAGCGGCGGTCAGTAGTTCACAATTTTAACCACAGAGACACGGAGGCACAGCTTGTTGAGATATTTCTCCAAGCTGTGCCTCCGTGTCTCTGTGGTTAAATCCTTCTCCGCGGCGGCGCGCGAGAAACCATTTGCCCGCCCCACTCATCCTAAGACCCTGGCCTTCGTTTTATTTGACCGCGCCGCGGGCGCGCCTTATAGTTCGGGCGAACCCTTTAATGAGAACTCGCCCGGCCCTACAATCCGAAAGGTTTTACGGAATATGAACACCCGCTTTACGCGCCGCGTCGCCGCCGGCGCCCTCGCGCTCCTCATCGGCGCGGGGGCCGGAGTCTTCCCCGCCTTCGCCCAGTCGCGCCGCACGCCGCCGCAGGCGCCGCAGAAGAAGAACACGCGCCCCGACGAGCAGACGCCCGACCCTTCGAAGCCGCAGCAGGAGCCGCAGGAGCCCATCCCGCCCGACACGCTCAAGGAGCAGGAGGTCGTCAAGGTCGCCTCCAACATCGTCCAGGTCGAGGCCGTCGTCTACAACAAGAAGAACGGCTCCATCGTGATGGGCCTCAAGAAGGAGAACTTCGCCATCTTCGAGGACGGCATCCAGCGCGACGTGACCAACTTCTCGACGCCCGACGCGCCCATCACCGTCTCGGTCGTCATGGAGTACAGCAAGCTCGGCCAGGACATCGGCTACTACGGTTCGAGCGGGATGGAGGCCGGGCAGCTCGAAGTGCTCCGGCCGATGGCCGCCTTCCTCTCGCAGTTCATCAAGCCGCCCGACGACTACGTCTCGGTCATCGCCTACGACATGCGGCCGACGCCCCTGACGGACTTCACCAACGACCCGGCCCGCATCAATCAGGTCATCATGCTGCTCCTGCGCAACCAGCCCGCGTTCCGCGAGACGAACCTCTTCGACGCGCTCAAGCTGACGCTCGCGGGCGGCCGCGCCGACTCGGTCGTCCTGGAGAACTCCGACAAGCGCTGGCAGGAGTACGCCGGGATGAAGGACATCCAGGGGCGCCGCAAGGCCGTCTTCCTGATTTCGAGCGGCATCGACACCTTCAGCAAGATCAACTACGACGAGATACGCAAGATCGCGCAGAACGCGGGCGTGCCCATCTACATCGTTGGGACGGGGAACCTCTTCCTCAAGAAGTACGACGCCAACATGTCGGCCGAGGACGGCCTCGGCGGCGCGACCACGCCCGGCCGGATGACCTTCCTCCAGGCGCAGAACACGCTGAAGACGCTGGCCGACGAGACGGGCGGCGCCTACTTCCCGATGACCTTCCCCGGCGAGATTCCGGCCATCCTCAACAGCATCAACGCCATGATGCGCAACCAGTACAGCCTCGCCTACTCGGCGGGCGAGCGCCGCGACGGCAAGAAGCACAAGATCGTCGTCAAGGTGGACGTCAACGGCGACGGCGTCTACGACGACAAGGATTTCGTCGTCAAAGCCCGCCAGTTCTACAACTCGCCGAAGGACGACAAGAGTAAGCAGTGAGCGGTGAGCGGTAAGCAGTCCGCGGTTAAAAGCGAAGGCGGCCGGTCGTGATAGACCCGGCCGCCTTCATCCTTTTAAACTGCTTACTGCTCACCGCTCACGCCCCATACAGGCGGACGCGGAACTCGTCATTGACGGCGTGCACATCGGTCTTGCGCCCGGAGAAGAGGCGCGACTCGCGCAGGAGCATGGGCAGGCCGCCCGCGTGGAGGCGCAGGCCGTAGGCCGGGCTCTGGAAGACCGAGGCCGTCTGCGAGTTGAGCCGCTGCTGGATGCCGTAGCGGATGGCGCGCTGGGCGGCGGGCGCGAAGCCGGCCGTGCGCCGCGGGTTCGTGACCTCGATTGAGTGGTCGAAGACGTTGACGCGCGTCGTGACGCCGGGCAGGGCCAGGTCGCGGTGGACGAGCGCGTTCGCCAGCGCCTCCGTCAAAGCCCCGCGGTGGTAGTTCGCGCGCGGCGCGACGGGCGAGTCGGCCGCGGCCTCGACGCGCGACGTGCGCGGCCGCTTCTCCCAGAGGTCGCAGTAGCGCTCGACGAAGCGCACGGCCGACTCGAAGAGCGTGTGGAGGTTCCCCATCAGCTCGACCGACTCGACCTTCGGCGCCTGCGTGTCTCCGCCCGCGTAGCGCGCGCAGAGGACGGTCGAGCGCGGGAGGAGTTCCGCCACGCGCTCGTCGCGCCCGAAGAGGAGGAGCCCCGCCACCGTCGGCGCCGTGCGCTCGGTGAGCGAGCCCAGCGCGGCCGGCACGGCGAGCAGCAGGTCACGCTCCAGGACTTCCGCCGTCGGGTAGGCCGCGCCCGCCTTCGAGCCCGTCGCGTACGCGTCCGGCTCGAACTCGCGCACGAAGCTCCAGAGGTGCGCCTCGTCGATGTCGTCCACCTCGGCGCCGAGCGCGGCGACGTTCTCGTAAGAGAGCGGCCGCGTCTCGTCGAGGAGCGCCGACAGCTCCTCGCGCGTCGCCTCGCGCTTCTCCGCCCCGACGCGCAGGAAGTAGCGCCCGTCGTTCGTCCGGTACGGACGGCGCTTCCCCTCGATGTCTAAGGCGACGACCCGCAGGCCGTTGTCGAACGAGATGATGTCGATGAAGGGGAAGAGCGCGGGGTGCACGTCCTCGCGGCAGATGCGGACGAGTTCGTCGCGGACGGCGTCGGCGTCGTCCACGCCCTCGACGCGGAGGTTGTCGTTGACGCCGAAGACGATGACGCCGCCGCCCGTGTTGGCGAGCGCGACGATGCCCTGCGCGATGCGCTCGGGGTTCGAGAGTTTTACTTTTAGTTCGAGGAAGGTGTCCTCGCCGCCGCGGACGAGCGTCATCAGCTCCGAGCGCGAGGTCTGCGGGGCGGGCGTGGTCAGGTAGTCCTGGAAAGAGCGCACAGAGGGGGGCTCGTGCCTCTGGTGTCGGAATTTTCTGCGAGCCATTTGTGTAGGGGCGGGGCTCTCTTCACCCGCCCGGACGCCCCCGGCGGCGTCGCTGGATTAGTGCAGTAGGCAGTAGGCAGATGGCAGTAGGCAGTTCAGAACCTTAATTCAAGCGGTCGGAATTAAATCTTCAACGTCCGTCACGCGGAGCGATTGCATACTGCCATCTGCCTACTGCCTACTCTCCTTCAACCTATGATTTGTTCGTCCTCGCCGCCGCCGCGGCCGGTGACGGCTTCGAGGATTTCCAGCTCGCGCCGCTCAAGCTGACGCCCCTGGCGCGGGAGCACGAGCGCGTAAAGGCCGACCGAGAGCAGCGCGAACGCGGCGAGTATAACATACTTGACGGCGAGGCTCGCGGCGAAGTGCGCCGCCGCGACCGCGGCCGCCGGCGGCAGGAGCATCAGGCAGAAGATCGGCAACAGCAGCAGCCCCCCCACGCCCGAGCGGTTCATGCGCTTCCCGAACTGCGCGCGCTTCGGGAACTGCAAAGAGAGCCAGTTGGCGAGGGGCGCGAAGAGCGCGGCCGTCGTCACGAACGCGAGCAGCGCGAAGAGCAGCACGGGCGCCGTCAGACCGCCGAGGAAGAACCCGCCGATGCCTACCCCCACCGCGACCAGCAGCAGCGAGATGAGCGTCGCGGCCGCGTTCTTCGCCAGCAGTACCGTCCGCCGGCTCACCGGCGAGAGCACGACCGCGCGCATCCCCGCCCCGTCGTACCCGAACGAATTCGTCGAGACCGGCGAGACCAGCATGAAGATGTAGATGACGCTGAAGACCGCGCCCGCCCCCTCGGCGTACGGCGTGATGCCGCCCCACATCCGCCCGCTGCGCGCCCCGGCCGGCCCGAGCCTCAGCACGACGGTCAGCACCACGCCCATCAACGCCATGACTCGCAGCTGCGGGTTCCTCGTCGCGTAGCGCACCTCCTTCTCGAAGAGCGCCGAGAACTCCTGCGACACGAACGGCAGATGCCACCCGGCATAACCTTCCGCACGGCCTGCGTGCTGCGGCGTCGCCTGCGGCTCCTTCCGCTTCGCGCCCCCTCCCCCGATTCCGAGCGCCGTGCGCCGCGCGACGCGGTAGGCGAGCAGCACGCAGACGGACGCGTAGGCGGCGAGCGTCAGGATTGAGACGGCGAGCGCCCGCGTGTCGCCCGCGAAGAGCCCGCGCGCGAGCGCATTGGAGGCCGCGCCCGGCGGCGTCCAGTTCGCCCACCCGAGCGCGTCCGCGTGCTGTTCGAGGTAAGGCATCAACTGCCCCATCAGCACGCCCGTCAGCCCGAGCGCCGCGCCGACGATGGCGAGCGCCGTCTCGCCCCGCGTCCGCCGCGAACGCATCAAAGCGCCGACGCCCACCGACAGAAGCTTCGAGAACGACAGCCCGAACGCCACCGACACGAACGCGACCAGGAGCCCCGCCGCCAGGCTCCCGCGCCCGAGCCCGACGCCCACGCACAGGGCCAACAGCGAAGGCACGACGAAGACGGACGTGAGGCTCGTCAGGTCGCTCAGAAAGTCGAAGGCGAAGAGGCGGCCGAGCGAGACCGGGTAGAGCAGCATCCGCGCGGGCTCAAACCGGCTCCCGCCGCCGAGCGCCAGGGGCATCAGCGCCCACATCAGAAACATGACCGTGAAGACGAAGAGCAGCACGGCGAAGCCCGCGCTCAACTGCCGCGCGTCCACACTGCCGCCCCCCGCGTGCGCCGAGACGAAGTAGGCGCCCGCGCCGACGCCGACGGCCGCCGCCACCGACAGCGTCAACCCCGCCACCACGCCGAGCGCCGCCGCCACGCGCCCCGCCACGGCCCTGCGCGAGCGCAGGGAGTTGCGCACCAGCGTCCACTTCAACCAGACAAGCGCGAAGAGTTGTGACATACGTTTCCCGAAGCCCCGGCGTTATAATACGTCGCCTCGCGTTTTCATAAAACAGACCGGGAGAGAAGAAGCCATGACCGACTCGCTCGCCGAACATTACCTGAAGGACGTGGTGCGCGTCTTCCGCGGCCAGAAGAAGCTCGCCGACGGCGCCGTCGCGCAGGTCTCGGACGAAGAGTTCTTCCAGACCATCGACGCGGAGTCGAACAGCATCGCGCTCATCATGAAGCACATGGCCGGCAACATGCGCTCGCGCTGGACGGACTTCCTAACGTCCGACGGCGAGAAGCCCGACCGCCACCGCGACACAGAGTTCCTTATCGAAGGCGAAGACCGCGCCGCCGTCACCGAGCGCTGGGAGGCCGGCTGGCGCACGCTCTTCGACACGCTCGAATCCCTCAAGCCCGAAGACCTCGAACGCGCCGTCACCATCCGCGGCGAGCCGCACACGGTCGTCGAGGCCGTCAACCGACAGCTCTCGCACTACGGCCAGCACACGGGGCAGATCGTCTTCCTCGCCAAGCACCTCAAGTCCTCCGACTGGAAGACGCTCAGCATCCCGCGCGGCAAGTCCGAAGACTTCAACCAAGGTCAGGGGAGTTCGACGAGCGGGTATACGAAGGGCGCCCCTAAATGACGCCGCCGCTCCGCGCCTACGTCGGGATGGGCTCGAACCTCGGCGACCGCGCGGGGAACCTTCTGTTGGGCGCGCGCGGGATGTTGCAGGCGGGGCTCGTCCTGACGGGGCTCTCTTCCGTCTACGAGACCGAGCCAGTCGGCGTCTTCGAGGAGCAGCCCGCTTTCCTCAACATGGTCGCGGAACTCTCCGAGCCGCTGCCGCCGCCCGAGTCGCTGCTCCGGCTCCTGCTCGACATCGAACGCACGCTCGGCCGCAGCCGCGAGCGTCCGCTGGCGCCCCGCACGCTCGACCTCGACCTCCTGCTCTACGGCGGCGCGTTGTCCGCGACCGACACGCTCACGCTCCCGCACCCGCGCCTCCACCTGCGCCGCTTCGTCCTCGCCCCCCTGGCCGAGTTGATTCCCGACGCACAACACCCGACGCTCGGCGCGACCTTCGCCGATCTCCTCGCCGCCACCCCCGACCGCCCGTCCGTCCGACTGTGGGGGCCGAATAAAATGATGAATGAGGAGTGACGAATGATGAATATCGCCGTGTCGGGTTATTCATCATTCGTCACTCCTCATTCATCATTTCCCCTTGCCCGCCCGGGCGGGGCTGCCTATAATTTGGCGCTCTCAAATTTGCCGACACAACCAGCGCGAGCGTACACTGTCGCCAACATGCGCCGCCGAACACTTCCGCCGACGACCCGATTCCTCGTCGCACCGGTCTGCTCAGACTAGGAACAATCACACAATGGTCTATCTCAAACAGCAGCGCCCCGAGAAGGTGACCGTGCCCGCCGTCCGCCAGAGCAAGGAGCGCGGCGAGAAGCTGGTCTGCCTGACGGCCTACGACTACCCGACCGCGCGCATCGTGGACGGGGCCGGCACCGACATCATCCTCGTCGGCGACTCTCTGGGGAACGTCGTGCTCGGCTACGACTCGACGGTGCCCGTCACGCTCGAAGAGATGCTCCACCACACGCGGGCGGTGCGCCGCGGCGTCGAGCGCGCGCTCTTAGTCGCCGACATGCCCTACGGCACGTACCACACCGGCCCCGACGACGCCGTCCGCGCCGCGCTCCGGCTCGTCAAGGAGGGCGGGGCCGAGGCCGTCAAGCTCGAAGGCGGGCGCAACCGCGTCGAGACCGTCCGCCGCCTCGTCGCCGCGGAGATTCCCGTGATGGGGCACGTCGGCCTGACGCCGCAGTCCCTGAACAAGCTCGGCAGCTACCGCCTGCAAGCGAAGACGGCCGACGCCGCCCGCGCGCTCGTCGAGGACGCGCTGCTGCTCGAAGAGGCGGGCGCCTTCGCCGTCGTGCTCGAAGTCGTCCCGCGCGAGATCGCGCGCGAGGTGACGGCCGCCCTGCGCGTCCCGACCATCGGCATCGGCGCCGGGCCGGACTGCGACGCGCAGATTCTCGTCACGCACGACCTGCTCGGCCTCTCGTTCAGCAAGACGAGCCCGCGCTTCGTCCGCCAGTACGCCAACGTGCGCGACGCGATTAACGAAGCCATCCAGACCTACGCCGAGGACGTGCGCACCGGCGCCTTCCCTTCCGACGACGAGTCCTACCCACTCCCCGCCGACGCCGCCGCCGAACTCGGCCTCAAGCGCGACGCGGGCGAAGAGGAGAAGAAGACTTCGTGAACCGTGAACCGTAAACCGTGACAAGAAGAAAAGCAGTTCTTAGTTGTCACGGTTTACGGTTCACGGTTCACGGCTCGTTCACGAACACATGGAAATCATCAACCGCAGGCAGCGGATGGCGAGCGTCGCGCGCAAGTTGCGGCGCGAGGAGGACAAGACCATCGGGCTCGTGCCGACGATGGGCGCGCTGCACGAGGGGCACCTCTCGCTCGTGCGCGAGGCGCGCCGGATGTGCGACGTGGTCATCGTCTCGGTCTTCGTCAACCCGACGCAGTTCGGCCCCGCCGAAGACTTCGCGCGCTACCCGCGCGATTTGACGGGCGACACCACGAAGCTCGCCGACTACAACGTCGATTACATCTTCGCCCCGCCGGTCGAGGAGGTCTACCCGAAGAACTTCGCGACCTACGTCACCGTCGAGGGGCTCTCCGAGACGATGGAGGGCGTCGCGCGCCCCGGCCACTTCCGCGGCGTCGCGACCGTGCTCACCGTCCTCTTCAACTCCGTCCGCCCCGACTTCGCCTTCTTCGGCCAGAAGGACGCGCAGCAGACGCTCGTCGTCAAGAGATTGGTGCGCGACCTCGCCTTCGACATCGAGGTCGTCGTCCTCCCTACCGTGCGCGAGCAGACGGGGCTCGCCCTCTCCTCGCGCAACGCGTACCTGTCGGACGAGCAGCGCAAGGCGGCCGCCGTGCTCTACCGCGGCCTGGCGCAGGCGCGCGAGGTCTACCTCGAAGGCGAGCGCGCGGCGAAGCGCCTGGCCGAGACCGTGCGCGCGCAGGTGGAGGCCGAGCCCCTGGCGCGGCTCGAATACGTCGGGGCCGTGGACGCCGAGACGATGGAGAAGTACGACCGGCTCCCCGAAGACCGCCCCGTCCTCATCGCGCTCGCCGCGCAGGTCGGCAAGACGCGCCTCATCGACAACATCGTCATCCAGCCCGCGCGCCCGAAGACCGGCGTGACGGGGAGGCTGACGCTGCCGGGCGGCGAGCAGTCGAAGCCGTGAGCCTTGACAAGAAAAAGCCGTGAACCGTGAACCGTCAACCGTGACAAGAAAGTGCGGGCCTTTAGAACTGTCTTTCACTCGTCACGGTTGACGGTTCACGGTTCACGGCCTTTCTGACGCTTGCGGAGTCGCGGCTTTGCTGTATAATCTGCCGCCGTGACCGAAGGCAGGACGAGCGATCCCCGACGCCGCCGGCCGCCCTTCGCCGTTTGAGGGCGCGCGGGCTCACATTGACTTTCAAGCATTAAACTTACCCGCCCGCGGTAACAATCTTGAAACAGCACGCAGCAGTCGCTCGCCACCGCCGCCTCGTGCGTCGCCCCGGTGCGGGTTCGCCCTCGGCCTGAAAGGGTTGAGCCCGCCCGCGCCCGTTTCACGCGTTAACCATCGACACAGGAAAGACCGCCGCCACCACGCCAGCGCGTCGCCTGACCGTCCAGAGTTAGACCCTGAAGGAGACCACAATGGAACGCATCGTTCTCAAGCACCTTAGCGGCTCGAAGGCCAACCAGGTGGAAGAGTTCCCGCTCAACCACGTCAAGGAGTTGATCCTCGGGCGTGATCCCTCGTCAACGGTTAAGTATGACCCCGACCGCGACGACCTCGTCGGGCGTCAGCACGCCAAGATCACACAAGACCCGAACGACCCCTCGCAGTTCATCGTCTCCGACATGAACAGCCGCAACGGGACGTTTGTGAACAACCAGCGCATCAACGGCACCGTCCGCGTCAACCCGGGCGACCAGGTGCAGCTCGGCCCGGGCGGCCCGGCCTTTATCTTCGACGTCGAGCCGCGCCCGGCCGGCGCCACCAAGGCCACGCGCGTCGCGCAGGCCGGCCCGACCGCCCCCGCCACCCGCGTCCCCGGCGGCCCCGGCCCCACGACCCCGGCCTTCCCGCCGACCGCGCCCGCGCCGCAGCAGCCGCACGGCGTCGGCAAGGCCACCGTCGAGCGCATCGTCTCGCAGAACGTGCAGCAGGCCAAGAAGAGCCAGAGCCGCACCTACCTCGCGGTCATCGCCGTCGTCGTCGTGCTCTTCGTCGGCATCGCGGGCGTCGGCGGCTTCTTCGTCTGGCGCGGCTTCTCCTCGAAGTCCACCGAGATCAGCACGCTCAAGAAGGGCCTGGACGAGGCGAAGGATGCGAAGACGGCCGAGGTGGCCGCCGCGGCGGTCAAGCCCTCCGAGATCGTCTCCAACTACGGCAAGGCCGTCGTCAAGATCGACGTGGCCTGGAAGCTCGTCTCGCAGCAGGGCAACGGGCTCGTCTACCACCAGTACACGATGTACAACGGCCGCCCGGCCGCGCTCTACGTCAAGGTCGGCGACGCCATCGAGCCCTACCTGACCTACAACTCGAACAGCCTGAACGTCGGCATCGGCGGGCGCCACACCGGCTCGGGCTTCGCCGTCTCGTCCGACGGCTTCATCCTGACGAACCGCCACGTCGCGGCCGCGTGGGAGTCGGCCTACCAGTTCCCGGCGTCGGCGGACAACGGCATCCTCGTCGCGCCCGGCGCCAACGGCCAGATGACGCCCGTCGCCGCCGTGCCGCAGGCCCCGGCCAACTGGATTCCGGCGCAGACCAAGCAGGACGGCATCTCCTACGACGGCCGCAACGACCACCTCGAAGTCCTCTTCCCGAACTCCGACCGGGAGCTGTCGGCGAAGCTCTCCTCGGTCAGCAAGCGGCACGACGTGGCGCTGATTAAGGTGGACAGCCCCGGCACCGTCCCGGCGGTCGAGATCAACGACAACTACGACTCGATCTCGGCGGGCGAGACGGCCGTCGTCCTCGGCTACCCCGCGATCTCGCAGCCGGTCTTCGGCATCGTCAAGTCGCAGGACGCCATCAACAAGGAGACGCAGGTCGTCGAGATTCCCGACCCGACCGTGACGGTCGGCAACATCGGGCGCATCTACCGCAACAACGAGGGGAGCGGCGGCGCGGCCGTGGGCGCCGAGAAGACGACCGTCTCGGTCATCGGCGACTCGTACCAGTTGCAGATCAACACGACCGGCTCCGGCAACTCGGGCGGCCCCGTCTTCGACGACCACGGCCGCGTGATCGCCATCTTCTACGCCGGCCTCTCCGACGGCCGCACCGCCGTCACCTTCGCCGTCCCGATCCGCTACGGCAAGGAACTGATGGGGACGAAGTAAGACAGACGGCAGTAGGCAGCAGGCAGTAGGCAGTCGCCCCGCGTTTTGAAAGTTGAAGGGTTAACCCACACTTTCCGTAATCGGCGCTTTCAACTGCCTACTGCCATCTGCCTACTGCCTACCGATTCCATGACCCGCGCCTTCGACACCAACCAGACGGTCGGCGAGTACCGCGTCGAGGACTTCCTCGGGGCGGGCGGGATGGGCGAGGTCTACCGCGCGGTGCACTCGAAGATCGGGCGCGTCGCGGCCGTCAAGGTCTTGACCGCGCAGGCTGCGCAGGGCAGCGGCTTCGTCGAGCGCTTCTTCAACGAGGCGCGCATCCAGGCCAGCCTCCAGCACCCGAACGTCGCCACGCTCTACGACTTCTGCGAGGTGCAGGGCCAGCCCTGCATCATCATGGAGTACGTGGACGGCGAGACCATCTCCGAGCGCATCGCCGCCTTCGGCGCGCCGCTCCCGCTCTCCGAGACCGTCTACGTCTTCGAGAAGGTCTGCGAAGCCATCGACTACGTCCACCGCCACGGCGTCATCCACCGCGACATCAAGTCGAACAACATCAAGATCAGCTCCGAGGGCAAGGTCAAGCTGCTCGACTTCGGCATCGCCAAGGGGCAGGGCACGCAGCAGCTCACGCAGGTCGGCTCGGTCATCGGCACGCTCCAGTACCTCGCGCCGGAACTGATCCGCGGCGGCGCGGCCGACGCGGGCGGCGACGTGTGGGCGCTCGGCGTCCTGCTCTACGAGATGGTGACGGGGCGCGTGCCCTTCGACGCCGACACCGTGGGCGACCTCTGCGACCGCATCGGGCGCGGGCAGTACACGCCGCCCGCGCAGCTTAACCCGTCCGTCCCGCGCGAGGTCGCGGCCGTCATCGGGCACTGCCTGCGCAAGAACCCGCAGGAGCGCTACCGCACGGCGGCCGAGCTGCTCGCCGACGCGCGCAAGCTCTCGGCGGCCGTCCCGAAGCCCGGGGTGAGCCCGACGGTGAGCGAGGCCGCGAGCGAGTACGCCGAGGCGAAGGCGGGCAGGTCTTTCCCCCTGCCGTTCGTCCTCGCCGGCGCGGCGGCGGTCGTCGTCGTGCTCGTCCTGATCGGCGGCGGCGCGCTCCTCTTCTTAAGCACCGGCGGGGACGACACGCTCGGGGGCGGCGCCGCCGTCTCGGCCGACCCCTCGAACACGGCGCGCGGGCTCGCGGCGAAGCCGAGCCCGGCGGCGAGCCACGACGCCGCCGAACGCGTCGTCGATATCGCCGTCACCGACGGCAAGGCCGACGTCTACCTCGGCGCGGAGAAGGTCGGCACGACGCCCTTCTCTGTCCACGGCAAGCTCGGCGAGCGGGTGCAGCTGACGCTCCGGCGCGAGGGCTACGCGGACGAGCCGGTCGATTTCGTCGTCGGCGAGAAGAAGGCTTTCATGTACGCGCTGACGAAGCGGTGAGGCGGCCGAAACTTTTCACACAAGGGGACATTTCATGTTCGGTAAAAAGAGGGCGTCCGATTCAGCGGCCAGGGAGACGCGGCAGCTCGAGGTGCCGCCGCCCGCGGCCTTCGAGATCGACGCCAGCGTCCAGACCGACAAGGGCTGCGTGCGCGAGATCAACGAGGACTCGGGCCGCATGGTGCGGCCGGCCGACCCGCGGCTGCTCGCCGAGAAGGGCACGCTCGTCGTCGTCGCCGACGGCATGGGCGGCCACTCCGCCGGCGAGGTCGCCAGCCAGATGGCGGCCGACATCGTGAGCCGCCTCTATTACGAGACGCGCGCCGAGCCGGGCGCGGCGCTCAAGCGCTCCGTCGAGGAGGCCAACCGCCGCATCCACGAGGCCGCGGCCGAAGACGAGGCCAAACACGGCATGGGCACGACCTGCACGGCGCTCGCGCTCTGCCAGGGTCGCGCCCACGCCGCGCACGTCGGCGACAGCCGACTCTACATGCTGCGCGCGGGGCAGCTCTACCAGCTCTCGGAAGACCACTCGGCCGTCAACGAGATGGTCAAGCTCGGCATCATCACCAAGGAGCAGGCGCGCACGCACGAGGACAAGAACGTCATCCTGCGCGCGCTCGGCACGACGCCCGAGGTCGAGGTCTCGGTCATCGAACCCTTCCCCGTCCGCGAGGGCGACCGCTACCTGCTCTGCTCGGACGGCCTGCACGACCTCGTCCTGGAGAACGAGATCGCGTCCATACTTTCCGAGTCAACAGACATCCACGCCGCCGGCGAGCGCCTCATCGCGCTGGCGAAGGAGCGCGGCGGGCACGACAACATCACGGTGGGCATCATCGCAATCATGCCCGAGGGGACGGCGGCGGCCGAGGCACAGGACGCGCCCACGACGCGCGAGGTGGAGGCAATATGATCGGACAGGTTTTCGGGAACTATAAAGTCACGCAGAAGCTCGGCGAGGGCGGGATGGGCGAGGTCTACCGCGGGGTGGACATGATGCTCGAACGCGAGGTCGCCATCAAGTTCCTGCGGCCCGAGCTGGCGAGCCAGGCGCAGGTCGTCGAGCGCTTCCGCTCGGAGGCCGTCACGCTCGCCAAGCTCCAGCACGCGAACATCGCCACGCTCTACAGCTTCATGCGGCAGGGCGACAGCTTCATCATGGTCTTGGAGTTCGTCCGCGGCGTCACGCTCGACCACGTCATCCAGCAGCGCGGCGCCATCCCCGTCGAGTCGGCCATCCCCATCTTCTGCCAGATGCTCGACGGCATCCAGGAGGCGCACTCCGAGGGCATCATCCACCGCGACATCAAGCCCGCGAACATGATGCTCACCGAGAAGGGCACGCTCAAAGTCCTCGACTTCGGCATCGCGCGCATCCTCGGCACGGCGCGCATGACGCGCCAGGGGAACATCATCGGCACCATCGAGTACATGTCGCCCGAGCAGGTGCGCGGCTTCGAAACGGACGCCCGCTCCGACATCTACTCGCTCGGGATGTTGCTCTACGAGATGCTGACCGCGCGCTGCCCGTTCGACATCCAGAACGAGTTCGAGCTGATGAAGGCGCAGATCGAGCAGTACCCCGTCCCGCCGCGCCAGCTCAACCCGGCCATCCCCGAGGTGGTCGAGCAGGCCATCTGGAAGGCCATCGGCAAAGACCCGGCGCAGCGCTTCCAGAGCGCGGCCGAGTTCCGCACGTTCCTCCTGAACGCGGGCTTCGCCGCCTCGGGCCGCATCGAGCCGCTCGCGGTCGGCGACCCCAACGCCTTCGGGACGCGCCCGACCTCGACCCCGCCTTCGAGCTACCCGCCGTCGCCGTTCGCGACAACGCCGATGCAGCCCGGCTTCCAGATGCCCACGCAGCCCGGCGCCGCGACGCCCTCGAACCCCGGCGCGACTGCGCCGCCGCAGGGCGCGACCGTCCCTTCGCAGCCCGGTCTCCAGTCCGCTTCGAACCCCGGCCTCGACGCGACGCTCATCGACCGGCCGATCCCGCCCAAGCCTTCCACCTCGAAGGAGACGCGCGTCGGCGCGCCCGCTCCGCCTCCCGCGGCGGCGGCCGCGGCCGGAGCCGGGGCGAAGGAGACGCGCGTCGGCCCCGCGCCGCCGCGGCCTTTCGCGCCGCAGCCGCCGCCGGGCTTCCAGGCGCAGCAGCACCAGGTGAAGCCGCAGGCGGGGAGCAAGAAGTGGATTTACATCGCGGGCGCGGGCGTCGCGGCCCTGGTTGTCGTCGGCGTGCTCGTCGTCGGGGGCGCCTTCCTCCTGCTGCGCGGGAAGGGCGGGCCGGAGCCGGTCAAGCCGGCGGCGCTCGCGGACAAGCCCGCCGCGCCCGCCACGCAGCCGACGACCGAGCAGCCGCAGCCGGCGCCGACCGCCGCGGCCGACGCCTCCAACACTCAGCCTGTTAAAAGCGGCGGCACGCCCGCCGACACGACGGCCGTGCCCGGCGGCACGACGGAGGTTCCGCTCGCGCCCCTCGACCCGCCGGCCAGCGCGGGCACTTCGACGGCCGGCACCGGCTCGACCACGCAGGGCACGAGCCGCACGACGGCGGCGGCGCCGAAGCCCGCGCAGCCCAAGCCGCCCCGCGCGAACGACTCGGCCGACGCCGCCCGCAAGCGCCGCGAGGCCGCGCTCCGCGCCCTCGACCAGTAACAGGTCAGAGCCGCCCGCGGTAGCGGGTGGCCCTTTGCTAAACGGAGCATCCGAATTTGCAAAGGGCCACCCGCTACCGCGGGCGGCTCTGACCACTATGACGCGAACGAGATGTTGATGGTTAAGCTCAAAGCAGAAAGGTTGAAAGGCGCAGGGTTCGTCTTCGCCCTGCTCGCGGCAACCCTTCTCTTCCCCGCGGGCGCGTTGGCGCAGGCCAAGAAGCCGATCACGCGCGACGGGCTCGTCAAGGCCGTCCGCATCAACGGCCTCTCGACGGCCGAACTCGTCCAGCAGGTGCAGTCGCGCGGCGTCTCCTTCCAGATGACCCCGGACGCCGAGGCGGAACTCCGCGCGGCCGGCGCGCGCCCCGAAGTCATCGAGGCGGCGCGCGCCAGCTACCGGCCCGGCGTGGTCGCGGCGTCGGGCGGCGGGAGACGCGGCGGCAGGCAGCCAACGCCCCCGCCGTCCCGCCGCGGGCCGGACTACGACGAGCTGACTGACCAGGCCACGGCCGCATATGACATGCGGGACGCTTCGCGCGCGACGCAACTCTTGCAGCAGGCGATTCAGCTCAGCCCGCAGCAGCCGCGCGCTTATCAACTACTCGGCTTCACGCAGCTCTACCTCCAGAACAACCTCGACGAGGCCGAGAGGAACATGCGCAAGGCGATTGAGCTGGGCGGCTCGGCCTCGTTCCGCGTCTTCCACGACCACGCCAACGGCACGTTCAACCAGACCTGCTCGGGGACGCTCTTCGTCACCAGGACGAACGTCACCTACAAGGCCGACGACGGCCGCGACACCTTCGAGGCGCAGGACGGCCTCATCAAAGAGATCAAGACCAACAAGGTCTCCGGCGGCGCCTTCGGGATGCTGCTCGGGGGCAAGAACCTCGGCGCCTTCCACCTCAAGGTCAAGTTCGGCGGCGACAGCCGGAACTACAACTTCGCCCCGCTCACGAACAAGAAGGCCGAGTCCGAGCTGATCATCACCCTCGTCAAAGCCTACGGCGGCGTGCAGGGAGAATGATGAATGACGAGTGATGAATGATGAATGTGACGACGGTGCTATATTCATCATTCATCACTCGTCATTCATCACTTCGAAAGAGGTATCCGTCATGAGAACGAAGAAGATGTTGAGAAGCAGCAGGGTCTCGTTCGTCGCCCTCCTCGCCGCCTGCGCGGCGCTCCTGTTCGCGGGCACGGCCTCGACGCAGACGGCGAAGAAGCCGATCACGAAGCAGGGCTTGGTCAACGCCGTCAAGATCAACGGCCTGACGACGCAGGAGCTGGTGCAGCAGATTCAGCGGCGCGGCGTGGACTTCGAGATGACGGCGTCCGACGAGTCCGACTTGCAGTCGGTCGGCGCGCGCCCCGAAGTCATCGAGGCGGCGCGCAACAACTACCGCCCGGCGGTCGTCGCCACCGCGCGCCCGACCCCCGTGAACGTCCCGCCGCGCACGAACACGACCGCGCCGGCGAACGTCCCCGACGGCCCCCCGCTCTCGAAGGCAGAAATTGTGACGATGCTCCAGGGCGGCATCCCCACGGCGCGCGTCGAGCAGTTCGTCGAGAAGCGCGGCGTCAACTTCCAGGTCACGCCCGAGGTCGCGCACGAGATCACGGCCGCGGGCGGCAACCGCTCGCTCGTCGGCGCCATCACCGAGAAGTCCACTGCCGACGTGGCCTCGAACAACAACAACAACAACGGCGGCGACTCGCCCTTCGGCCCGGCCACGAACGCGGGGAACAACAACGCGCCCGACTACGACGACCTCATCGACCGCGCCAACTCGGCCGTCTCCTCGCAGGACTTCAACGGCGCCATCCGCTACGCGCAGCAGGCCGCGCAGCTCGACCCGCAGCAGCCGACGGCCTACTCCATCCTCGGCACCCTCGCGCTCTACTATAGCCAGAACGTCTCGACCGCCGAGCAGCAGATGCGCGCCGCCATCGAGCGCGGGGGCGCCGCCGCCTTCCACGTCTACCACGACCACAACGGCTCGTTCGGCCAGTACTGCGAGGGCTCGTTCTTCATCACCAAGACCGGCGTCAGCTTCAAGGCCAACGACGGGCGCGACACCTTCGAGGCCGAGGACTCGAACATCAAGGAGGTGAAGGTCAACGGCTTCGTCGGCTCGGAGTACGGCGCCTTCCACATCAAGCCGGTGCAGCCCATCAACGGCCGCAACAACTTCAACTTCGCGCCCAACACGCGGAGCAAGGCGGAGGCCCAGCTCATCATCCGGCTCATCTCGGCCTACTGAGACGGGGAGACGGGCAGACGGGGTGACGGGGAGACGTTTGACGACACAGTCTCTTTCTCCCCGTCACCCCGTCACCCCTTCCCCCCTTCACTTCTTTTCGCCCGCGCGCGCGTGAAACCGAAGCGATGAAAAACACGAACCTTCTCAGGGCGGCCGGCCTCCTTCTGCTGGCCGCCTTCTTTTTGATTACGGCGAACGCCTCCCCTTTGCAGAAGACCTCCGAGGCGGACAAGCAGGCGCAAAAAGGTGCCGAGTACCTCTCGAAGAGGGACTGGCAGCGCGCGGCCGAGAGCTACCAGAAGGCCGTGCGCGCCGACGCGCGCCACGTCGAGGCCAACTACGGGCTCGGCGTCGCCTACATGAACCTGCGGCGGCTGGACGAGGCGCTGGCCGCCTTCGCGGTCGTCGTCGCGGCGCAGCCGAACCCGCGCGCGCGCGAGGCGCTCGTCAACACCGGCGCCGTTCAATACTCGAAGGGCAACGCGAAGGAGGCGACCGACGCGCTGGCGCAGGCCGCCGCGCTCGGCGACATCGGCGCGCCGGGCCACTATGTCCTCGGCAAGTCTTATCAACAGCTCGGGCGCGACGCCGAGGCGCTCGCCTCGCTCAAACTCGCGGCCGCGGACACGCAGTACGCGCGCGACGCGCCGCAGTACGCGCAGGACGCTCTGCTCTCGGTCGGCGTCCTGCTGATGAAGCAGAACCGGGCGCGGGAGGCGGTCGCGCCTTTGGAGCAGGCCGTGAAGATGAACGGCCAGAACGCCGCGGCGCAGGCTCTGCTCGGCAACGCTTACGTCGCGGCCGACCGGCCCGAGGAGGGGCTCGCGGCGCTGCGCGCGGCCGCCGCGCTCGACGCCAAACTGTTCGCCACGCAGTTCGGCCTCGGCTACGCGCACCTCTCGCTCGGCCACAACGAGGAGGCGGTCGCGGCCTTCACCGCGGCGCTCCGGCTTGAGCCCACCTCGCCCGAGGCGTTCGTCGGCCTGGGGAACGCCTACACGCGCATGCTGCGCTACCGAGAGGCCGACGACGCCTTCGCGCGCGCGCTCGCGCTGAAGTCCGACAGCGCCGAGGCGCTGATGGGTCAGGCCGTGCTCCAGTACTACCAGGG
Organism: Acidobacteriota bacterium; assembly: GCA_019242475.1. Taxonomy (GTDB): domain Bacteria; phylum Acidobacteriota; class Blastocatellia; order Pyrinomonadales; family Pyrinomonadaceae; genus QHXN01. The sequence continues at coordinate 18,464 of JAFAVK010000056.1, forward strand.
CCAGTACGCGCTGCTCGTCGAGACGGCGCAGAGGGCCGCGCGCGCGGCTCCGCAGAGCGCGGCGGCGCAGACGCTGCTCGGCGCGTCGCTCGCCACCACCGGCGACATGGCCGGCGGCCTGCGCGCGACGCAAGCGGCCGCGCGGCTTGAGCCCGAGAACTACTGGCCGCACCAGGTGCTCGGCTTTATCCACGTCCGCGAGGACAGGCCGAAGGAGGCTTTGACGGAGGCGCGCACGGCCGTGCGCATTAAGCCGGGCGACGCGGGGGCGCAGAACCTGCTCGCCTACGTCCTCAACCAGCTCGGCCAGCACGCCGAGGCTCTACAGGCCGCGCAGGCGGCCCTGGCGAACAAGCACGAGCCCGCCGACGAGGGCTGGGCCTACTACAACGTCGCAACGGCGCAGGAGAAGCTCAACCGCGCAGAGGAGGCGAAGGCCGCTTACACGGCCTCGATCCGCGCTTATAACCAGGGCGGGCGCACGCTCGACCCCGACGACCTTTACCTGATGGGCAACGCCTACCTGCGGCTCGACAACGACGCGGCCGCGGTCAAGGCGTTTCAGCAGGCGATCAAAGTCCGCCCCGACTTCCCGCAGGCGCGGTACAACCTCGGCGTCGCCTACTTCGCCCTCGGCAACCGCAAGGGCGCGCAGGACGAGTACAACGCCCTGCGCCGCCTCGACCCCGCCCGCGCCGCCAAGCTCCAGGCCATCATCAGCGGGAGGAAGTAGGCAGTAGGCAGACGGCAGTAGGCAGTTCGGGGCGATTTAAGAAGTCTTCGCCCCAGAGGGGGGGAATGTTTATAGCTCCAGGCAGGAATTAACCTTCCAAGCTCCGTTAGGAGCGGCATGTGCATGTCGCCCCTGACGGTGCTCGGGTTTGATTTAACTTCATAACTATAAACATGCCGCCCCTCCGGGGCTCAACCCGCCTTAACTGCCTACTGCCTACTTCCTCCCCACTTAATCCCCAAACCCAAAACTGCTATAGTTTCCTGTCACCGCACACACGCCCGCAGGAGCCTCCGCGGCGTACTCGTCCCCGGTGAAGAAAACTGAATCGACGCGCACGCCTTTAACCGCTTGCGGGAGCCGTGCGCCGGGGCCTTTGCGAGTCCGTTACAGATGACCGACAGACAGAAAGCGCACATCCGTTTCACCCTCAACGGCGAGGAGACCGAGGTCGCCTTCGCGCCGCACAAGACGCTCCTCGAAGTGCTGCGCGAAGACTTGAACTTGACCGGCACGAAGCACGGCTGCGAGCTGGGCGAGTGCGGCACCTGCGCCGTGCTCGTGGACGGCCGCTCGGTGCTCTCCTGCCTCATGCTCGGCCTCGACGCGGAAGACCGCCGCGTCGAAACGGTCGAAGGCATGGCGACCGAAGAGGGCCTGCACCCCTTGCAGGAGACCTTCGCCGATACCGGCGCCGCGCAGTGCGGCTACTGCACGCCCGGCTTCCTCCTCGTCGCCAAGGAGCTGCTCGCGCAGAACGCCTCACCCACGCGCGAAGAGATTAAAGAAGCCCTGAGCGGCAACCTCTGCCGCTGCACCGGCTACGTCAAAATCTACGAGGCGGTCGAGCTGGCCGCCGCACGCTTGCGCGGCGAAGAGTTGGAGTTACCGAGAGAGAGCGTCTATGGCTACGAATAACGGTCACGAGGGGAACGGCCGGGGCCGCGCCGGACTCGACGGCGAAGGCGCGAAGACGCCGCAGGACTTGAAGGTCGTCGGGAAGCCCTTCCGCAAGGTGGACGCGCGCTCGAAGTGCGTCGGCGCGACGAAGTTCGCCGACGACATCAGCCTGCCGCGGATGCTCTACTGCAAAATCCTCCGCTCGCACGTCCCGCACGCGCGCATCAAGTCAATCGACTGCTCGAAGGCCCTGGCGCTGCCCGGCGTCCACGCTTGTATCACTGGCAAAGACCTGCCCGTCCCTTACGGCATCCTGCCCGTGAGCCAGGACGAGACGGCCCTCTGCGTCGAGAAGGTGCGCTTCATCGGCGACCCCGTCGCCGCCGTCGCCGCCGTGGACGAGGACACCGCCTTCGACGCGATGAACCTCATCGAGGTCGAGTACGAGCCGCTCGCCGCGGTCGCCACGATTGAAGAGGCCGTCGAGACGAGCGAGCCGCGCATACACGAGTACGGCGACTACAACAACGTCCACAAGACCGTCCACCTCGAATTCGGCGACATGGACGAGGGCTTCGGCGAGGCCGACGTCGTCCGCGAAGACACCTTCTTCTACGAGGGCAACACGCACCTCCCGATGGAGCAGCACGCGGCGGTCGCGCACTTCGACGCCGACGGCAAGATCACGCTCTGGTCTTCGACGCAGACGCCGCACTACGTCCACCGCGCGCTCGCCAAGACTTTGCAGATGCCGGCCGCGCACATCCGCGTCATCGCCACGCCCAACGGCGGCGGCTTCGGCGGCAAGAGTGACCCCTTCAACCACGAGATCGTTGTCTGCGAGCTTTCCAGAAGGACGAAGCGGCCGGTCAAAGTCACGCTCACGCGCGAAGAGGTCTTCTACTGCCACCGCGGCCGCCACCCGGTTCTGATGAAGAGCCGCATCGGCGTGAAGAAGGACGGCTCGATTACCGCACTCGACTTCCAGTCCTTCCTCGACGGCGGCGCGTACGGCTCGTACGGCGTGGCCTCGACCTTCTACACGGGCGCTTTGCAAACGGTGACCTACGACGTGCCGCGCTACCGCTTCCGCGGCCTGCGCGCCTTCACCAACAAGCCGCCCTGCGGCCCGAAGCGCGGGCACGGCACCCCGCAGCCACGCTTCGCCTTAGAAGTTCAGTTGGACAAGGTCGCAGAGGAGCTGAAGCTCGACCCGGCCGAGATGCGCCTCAAGCATCTCGTCAAGCCGGACACGGTGACGGCGAACTACCTGCGCGTCGGCTCGATAGGACTGGGCGCGTGCATCGAGAAGGTCGTCGAAGGGTCGGACTGGAAAAATAAATTTAAGAAGCTCCCCGAAGGGCGGGGCTTCGGCATCGCGTGCAGCTCTTACATCTGCGGCGCGGGGCTGCCGATCTACTGGAACTCGATGCCGCACTCGGGCGTTCAGCTCCGGCTCGACCGGCAGGGCGGCGTCTGCGTCCAGTGCGGCTCGACCGACATCGGGCAGGGGTCGGACTCCGTCCTCGCCTACGTCGTCGCCGAAATCCTCGGCATCGACCCCTTCGACATCCGCGTCGTCACCGCCGACACAGACTTAACCCCGGTTGACCTCGGCAGCTATTCGAGCCGCGTCACCTTGATGACCGGCAACGCGGCGATTCAGGCGGCCGAGCGCGCGCGCGAGTTATTGGCAAAGGCCGTCGCCGAGAAGCTCTCGGTGCCCGTCGATAATCTCTCGTTCGCCGAGCGGCGCGTCTTCGACGTGGAGAACCCCGAAGTCGGAGTCAGTTTTGCAGAGGCGGTCGTGCTCGCCGAGAGTAAGTTCGGCACCATCGGCACCGTCGGCTCTTACGTCCCGCCGCGCGCGCCGGGCAGGTTCAAGGGCGCGGGCGTCGGCCCCTCGCCCGCCTACAGCTACTCGGTCGCGGTCGCCGAAGTCGAGGTCGATGTCGAGACGGGTTACGTCAACGTCCCGCGCATCTGGGTCGCGCACGACATCGGGAAGAGCATCAACCCGATGCTCGTCATGGGCCAGGTCGAGGGCTCGATCTACATGGGCCTCGGCGAGGCGCTCATGGAGGAGATGGTTTACCGCGAGAACCGCAACGTCGTGCACAAGTTCCCCTCGCTCCTCGAATACAAGAGCCCGACGACTTTGGAGATGTGCGACGTCTTCACGTACCTCGTCGAGGACGCAGACCCCAACGGCCCCTTCGGCGCCAAAGAGGTCGGCCAGGGGCCGCTCCTCCCCGTCATGCCGGCCATCGCCAACGCCGTCTACGATGCCGTCGGCGTCCGCATCGACGAGGTGCCCATCACGCCCGAGAAAGTCCTCGCCGCCCTGCGTGCCAAACGTCAAGGCAAGGACGCGCGCTTCGGCCCCACGCGAGTCCCCTCGCCCGACTGGCCCGACCCGCTCAAGGTGCTCACGCCCGCCGAAGGCGGCGACGGCAAAGAGATGCCCCGCGTGGCCGTCCATTCGTGAGATGAGTGATTGGCATCCATTCGACGAGGGCCGAAGCATCGGGCAAAGAGGGTCTGAGGACGGCAGTATCCTGCTTGACGAAGAGCATCCGCTCGGCTCGCGCATCACGCTCGAACGCGGCGGGTACGGGCCCTTCTCCATCACGTGCGGAATCAACGGCTGGATGGTTCACACCCGCTTCTTCGCCGACGAGGCCGAAGCGCGTAACGCATTCGAGGAGATGAAGGCCGGGCTCGTCAACATCCTTAACATCATCCCTCTGGCGAGTGAGACTGATGCCGCGAAAGAGGACGCGGTCTCGGAAGCATTGGTAGACTTCATAGAGCGCTTCCCTTGATGTAAGGGCGCGGCAGTTAAAACCTTATGATGAGACTTCCTAAGTTCGCTTACCTCGTGCCGAAGATGGTGGGCGAGGCGGCGAGGATGATGGGCGAGGCGGGGCCGGCGGGGCAGTTCGTCGCGGGCGGGACAGACCTCTACCCGAACATGAAGCGGCGGCAGCAGACGCCGCGCACGGTCATCTCGGTCGGGCGCCTTCAAGAGTTAAGAAGGATTGAGGGCGACGGGCGCGAGGGGCTGAGGATCGGGGCGGGCGTGAGTTTGACCGAACTCATCGAGCACCCGGTCGTCAACCGCGACTATCCTTCGGTGGCGCGCGCGGCGCGGCTCATCTCGACGCCGACCTTGAGGAACATGGGGACGGTGGGCGGGAACCTTCTGCTCGACACGCGCTGCAACTACTACGACCAGAACTTTGAGTGGCGGAAGGGTATCAACTTCTGCCTGAAGAAGGACGGCGACGTGTGCTGGGTCGCGCCGGGCAGCGCGAAGTGCTGGGCCGTGCAGTCCTCAGACCTCGTGCCGCTGATGGTGGCGATAGGGGCGCGGCTGCGCCTGGTCTCGACGGTGGGCGACCGTTTGGTCGAGGCGCGCGGCTTCTACAACGACGACGGCATCGACTACCTGCGCAAGCGGCCGGACGAGCTGCTGGCCGAGATACACCTGCCGCCCGCCGCGGGCTGGCGCGCCGTCTACAAGAAGCTGCGGCGGCGCGGCGCGTTCGACTTCCCCGTGCTCGGCGTCGCCGCGCGCGTTGACGGCGCAGACGGCGGCGCGGTCGAGGCGGCGCGCGTCGTGCTCGGCGGCATCGCCCCCGCGCCGCTCGAAGTCGAGGCGGCGGGCGCGGCGCTGACGGGCTCCACGCTCGATGACGAGACCATCAGCGCGGCGGCCGAAGCCTGCTACCTGCGCGCGCGCCCGCTCGACAACACAGACCACCTGATGAACTACCGCAAGCAGATGGCCCGCCCCTTCGTCCTCCGCGCGTTACGGGAGTTGGCAGAAGGCAGATGGCAGTAGGCAGTACGCTCCGCGCTACAGAAGCTGAAAGGTCAGGTCTCAGTCATAAACGGTAAGGTTCTTAACTGCCTTCTGCCTTCTGCCTACTGTTTTTCCCGTGACTGAAATCGCAGCCATTCTCCTCGCCGCCGGGCGTTCGCGGCGGATGGGGGCGTTCAAGCCGCTGCTGCCGTTCGGCGGCGTGAGCGTCGTCGAAGTATGCGTGACCGCCCTGCGCGCGGGCGGGGCGGGCGAGGTCGTCGTCGTCGTCGGCCACCGCGGCGCGGAGGTGCGCGCGGCGCTCGCGCACGTGGAGGGTTTGAGCTTCGCCGTCAACGAGGCGGCGGGGAGCGAGATGGGCGTCTCCGTGGCGCGCGGCGTCGAGGCGGTCTCGGGAGGGGCGGAGGCCGTGCTGGTCGCGCTCGTTGACCAGCCCGCCGTGCCGCCTTCTGAAATCGCAAAACTGATCGAGGCGCGACGGAGGACAGGCGCGCGGCTCGTCCTGCCCGAGTGGGAGGGGCGCGGCGGACACCCCTTGCTCGTAGACCTCTCGCTGCGCGGGGAGTTGTTGAGCCTAGTCCCCGAGAAGGGCCTGCGCGCCCTCTTCGACGCGCACCGCGCGGAGGTGTTGCGCGTCCCCGCCGGCTCGCCCTACGTCGCGCGCGACATGGACACCTGGGAAGACTACGCCGCGCTCCACAGAGAGGTCTTCGGCTCGCCGCCGGAAAGCAGTAGGCAGTAGGCAGATGGCAGTTGGCAGTTAGGAAGAAGACAAGGTAGTTAAAAGAATCGGAGGCGGCGAGTTGATAACCTCGCCGCCTCCGATTTCGTGGAGCCGGATTATTTAATGAGGCTTTTGCCTTCAACTGCCAACTGCCATCTGCCTACTGCCTACTGCGCGCCCGCCTTCTGCGCGCGGTGTGTGCCTTCGGCGAACTCTTCGAGCATCTTCTCGTTGAAGGCGGGGATGTCGTCGGGCTTGCGGCTCGTGACGAGGCCGTTATCGACGACGACCTCGCGGTCAACCCAGTCCGCGCCGGCGTTGACGAGGTCGGTCTTGACCGAGGGCCAGGAGGTCAGCGTGCGCCCCTTCACCACGCCCGCCTCGATGAGCGTCCAGGGCGCGTGGCAGATGGCCGCGACGGGTTTGCCCGCGTCGAAGAAGGCGCGGACGAAGTTGACCGCCTCGGGCTTCGTGCGCAGTTGGTCGGGGTTGGCGACGCCGCCCGGCAGCAGGAGCGCGTCGAACTCCGCGGCGTCCGCCTCGGCGAGCGGCACGTCCACCTCGTACAGGTCGCCCAGGTCGAAGTGCTGCCACGCCTGCACCCAGCCCTCCTCGGCCGGCGACACGATTAAAGTCTCGGCGCCCGCCTCGTCCAGCGCCTGCTTCGGCCCGTCAAGCTCCGCCTGCTCGAACCCTTCCGCGACGAGAATCGCGACCCTCTTTCCGTCCAAACTCTTTCCCACGATGTTTCTCCTCCTTGATGGCTCGGGATTGAATGAGGGTTCAAGTCTAGTCCACTGCTTTCGCGGTTCACGTGCGGGGAGTTCACGAAACGTTGGCGCGGGAGCGTGCGGTGACGGCGGGCCGACAACCGTTATAAACTCGGAAGCCCTTGAAGTCGTGCGCTTGCCCGGTTGGAGGAGGCGGGCCTGTTTTGAATCCAACCATTCTATTTGACCGCACATCAAATGTCCGTCATGATGGCCCGCGCCGATTGCAGACGTGGGACAGAAGGAGAGGAAAATGTCATCCAGCCAACGGCGTCCGGCCTTCACGTTCGCGCTCGCGCTTCTGCTCGTCGCGGCCTCGTGGGTCGCGCCGGCCACGAGCGCGCAGGCGCCGCTCGACTTCAAACTGAAGACGACCGACGGCGGCGAGATCACCTCCGAGATGGTGCGCGGCGACGTGGTCGTGCTCGCGTTCGGCTCCTCCCTGCTCGGCCCGCTCTCGAAGCAGCAGGTGCAGAGCGTGCAGGAGCTGGCCGACCAGTTCGGCGCGCGCGACGTGCGCGTCTACTGGGTCACGACCGACTCGGAGAAGCCGCAGGCGAAGACCTACGCGACCGACGAGCAGCTCCGCGCCTTCGCGAGCAAGGCCGGACTCAAGGCGGCCGTGCTGCGCGACCCCGACGGCGCGCTCTTCAAGAAGACGGGGGCCGACCAGCTCCCGGCGGTCGTCATCCTCGACCGCCACGGCGCCGTCGCCGTCCCCGTCGTCGGCGGCCACGACCCCAAGCGCACGCTGGTCGAAGCGCTCTCCGACCGCCTCAACAAAATGCTCGCCGCGCAGTAAGGCCCCGGGCAGAAGCCCGACCGTAACGGAGGGCGTCAAACGAACGCAGAAGGAGGGATGACGAAAGACACGCCGTCTTTCGTCATCCCTCCTTCATTTGTTAACAATAACGCCCTCCGTTACGGTCGGGCTTCCGCCTCGGCCTCGAACCCGCGCGCCAGCTCATAGACGAGTCTGACGGGCAGGCCGACGACGTTCCAGTAATCGCCGTCGATGGCCTCGATGAAGAGGGCGGCGCGGCCTTGGATCGCGTAGGCGCCGGCCTTGTCGAGCACGTCGCCGGTCTGGACGTGCCAGTCGATCTCCTCGTCGCTCGTCTCGGCGAAGCGGACGCGCGTGCGCTCAAGGCCGACCACGGCCCGGCCCGTCTCTGCGCGCACGAGGGCCACGCCGGTCAGAACCTCGTGCCAGCGCCCGGCTAGGCGGCGCAGCATCCGGCGCGCGTCGTCGGCGTCGCGCGGCTTCTCAAGAATCTCCCCGCCCACGAGGACGGTCGTGTCCGCGCCGAGCACCAGCCCGAAGAGGCGGCTCCCGGCGACCGCCTCGGCCTTGGCGCGGGCGAGGCGCGTGACGAAGTCCTCGGGGCCTTCGCCCGCGAGCCGCGTCTCGTCCACGCCCGCCGCGTGCGCCTCGAAGGGCCAGCCGACGGCCGTCAGAATCTCCGTCCGGCGCGGGCTCGAAGAGGCGAGGATGAGCGGCGTCATCCCCTCCAGCCGCGGCGCCGCCGCCGCGTGCGCCGCTTGTGACGCGCGTTCGTTTTCCATTACACTCCCTGAGAAATTTTAGATTTTTGATCTGCGATTATTGATTTAATACCACGCCGGCAAATCGCAAATCAAAAATCACAAATCAAAAATGGAAGATTTATTTCAGTCGCTCCCGAAGCTCTTGCGCGCGGCGGGCGAGAGCGAGGAGGTCTTGGAGGCCGCGAGCTTCGCCGCCTGGCGGCGCGTGGCGGGCGAGGCGCTGCGCGGCTGCGCGGTGCCCTTCCGCCTCTACAACCGGCGGCTGATCGTCTCCGTCCCCGACACGACCTGGCGCAAGCAGCTCGAACAGGTGAGCCCGCAGCTCGTCTTCCGTCTCAACTCGCTGCTCGGGCAGCCGGTCGTCACCTACGTCGAGTTCCGCGTAGACCCGCAGACCGTCCGCGAGGAGCGCCGGCGGCTCGGCCGCACACAGTACGAGCGGCTCGACGCCGAGGAGGCCGCCCTCGGCCGCGCCGCCGAACTCGACGACGCGGCCCACGCCATCCACGACGAGGCCCTGCGCCGCCGCTTCCTCCTCGCCGCCGGGAGCTGTATGAATCGGAGAGAAAAGTAGAGTTTTCAGTTTTTAGCAAGAGCCGTCGGGTCGTCTCTCCTGCTTAAACTGAAAACTGAAAACTGAAAACTGACCATGCCTATCACCGAATCGGACATCCAGAAGATCGCGGCGCTGGCGCACCTTGAGATTACGGACGAGGAGTTGCACACGCTCGCGCCGCAGGTGGCGTCCATCGTCGCCTACGTCGAGCAGTTGAGCGAGCTGGACACGAGCGCGGTCGAGCCGGCCATCGGCGGACTCACGCCCGAGGGCGAGCGCACCGCGGCCGTGCGTGAAGACCGGACGCGCCCCTCGCTCGGCCAGCGGCTCGCGCTCGAACAGGCGCCCGAGCCCGCGCACGGACACTTCCGCGTGCCGAAGGTCATCGCCAGCTCGGAAGAGAAAGAGAACTTTTAAATCCCTGCCGCGCCGCTCTCATCAAACATGTCTGCACCTGACAGAACCATCGAACTCATCACGTCCGAGCTCTCGGGCGGCAACTCGACGGCGCAGGCCGTTGTCACCCGCTCGCTCGACGCGGCCGAGCGCCTGAACGGGACGCTCAACGCCTTTCTCCAGATCGACCGCGAGGGCGCGCTGCGCCGCGCGCAGGAGTTGGACGGCGAGCCGGGCGGAGGCGGGGCTCTGCGCGGAATTCCAGTCGCCCTCAAGGACAACATCTGTGTGCGGGGGATGCAGGCGACGTGCGGCTCGCGCATCCTGGCCGGCTACCACCCGCCCTACGACGCGACGGTGACCGAGCGCCTGAAGGCGGCCGGCGCCGTCATCGTCGGCAAGACCAACTGCGACGAGTTCGCGATGGGCTCTTCGAACGAGAACTCGGCCTACGGCGCGGTGCGCAACCCCTGGGACACGGCGCGCGTGCCGGGCGGCTCTTCGGGCGGGTCGGCGGCGGCCGTGGCGGCGCGCATCGTGCCCGCGGCGCTCGGCTCCGAGACGGGCGGCTCGGTGCGCCAGCCGGCCGCGCTCTGCGGCGTCGTCGGCGTCAAACCGACCTACGGCCGCGTCTCGCGCTACGGGCTGGTGGCCTTCGGCTCCTCGCTCGACCAGGTGAGCGTCTTCGGGCTGACGGTGCGCGACGCCGCACTCATCCTCCAAACAATCGCCGGCCGCGACGAGCGCGACGCGACGACCGCCGACGTGGAGGTGCCCGACTACGCCGGCAACCTCGGCGGCGGCGACTTGCGGGGCGCGCGCATCGGCGTCCCGCGCGCTCTGCTCGGCGAGGGGGTGGACGCGGACGTGCGTGCGCGCGTGGAGGAGGCGGTCGAGGCTTACCGTGAACTCGGCGCGGAGATAGTTGACGTGGAGCTGCCGCACGCGAAGTACAGTATCGCCGTCTACTACATCCTGGCGACCGCGGAGGCATCGTCTAACCTCGCGCGCTACGACGGCGTGCGCTACGGCTTCCGCGCGGAAGACCCGAAAGACCTGCGCGAGATGTACAAGCGGACGCGCGAGGAGGGGTTCGGCACGGAGGTCAAGCGCCGCATCATGCTCGGCACCTACGTCCTCTCCTCCGGCTACTACGACGCCTACTACCTCAAGGCGCAGCAGGTGCGCACGCTCATCCAGCGTGACTTCCTGAACGCCTTCGAGAAGTGCGACGCGGTGCTGACGCCGACCACGCCGACGCCCGCCTTCCGCCTCGGCGAGAAGACGGACGACCCGCTCTCGATGTACCTCTCGGACATCTACACCTGCATGGCGAACCTCGCGGGCATCCCCGGCGTGAGCGTCCCCTGCGGCCTCACCCCTTCGGGACTGCCCGTCGGCTTCCAGCTGATGGGACGCCACTGGGGCGAGGCAGACATCCTCCGCCTCGCGCACGCCTACGAGCAGGCGCACCCTTTGACCGAGCGCCCGGGCGTGATCGCGTAAGTGCTGTAGGCGGGCTGCGTCTGTGCGCGGCGGCGGCGGTCGGCCCGGCGTGCGCGGCGTGCGCGGGCCTGGGAATGGCATTTCCGCCGGTGGGAACGCTATTTCCACGCGTGGGAATGCCATTCCCATCCATCGGAATGCCATTCCCACGCGTGAGAATAGCGTTCCCGCGCGTGGAAATGCCGTTCCCACGGGCGGAAATGGCGTTTCCACGGGAGGGAATGCTATTTCCGCCCGTGGAAATGCCATTGCGACGCGTGGAAATGCCATTGCGACGCCTCGCAATGGCGTTGCAAGCCGTCGCAATGGCATTGTGACGCCTCACAATGGCGTTGTGACGCCTCACAATGGCGTTGCGACGCCTCGCAACGCCGTTCCCCGACCCGCGCCCGACGCTCACGCCGGGCCGTATCCTTTGGGATTTCCGTGGTAATCACATTCAGCAAGGCGAGCTCTGAAGGAGGGGGCGCGGCAGCGGCGCCCCGTCGGATGACGGACGAAAAGCTCCTGCACAAAGCCGGCCGCGGGGACGAGGCGGCCTTCCTCGCGCTCTACGAGCGACACCGCGACACGGTCTTCCGCTTCGCCTACCGCATGCTCGGCTCGGCCGCGCTCGCCGAGGAGGTCACGCACGACTGCTTCCTCTCGCTCGTCCGACGGCCCGACGCCTTCGACCCCGCGCGCGCCGCCCTGCGCACATACCTCTACGCCGCGGTGCGCAACCTCTCGGCCAAGCACCTGCGCCGGCACGGCGGCGAATTCCCCTTCGAAGACCTCGAAGACGAGCCCGAGGTCGAAGAGCGCGAGGGGCCGCTCGGCCGCCTGCTCGACGCCGAGCTGTCCGAGGAGGTGCGCAAGGCCGTCGCGGAGCTGCCCGACTTGCAGCGCGAGGTCGTCGTGCTCGTCGAGTTCGAGGAGCTTTCCCTGTCTGAGACGGCGGCGGTCGTCGGCGCCGACGTGGGCACGGTCAAGTCGCGTTTGCACCGCGCGCGCAGGCGTTTGCGGCGCGCCCTCGCCTTCTACTTTAAAAGTGACCGCGGGGTCGCCCGCGCCGGGAAGGTCGGAAGATGAGTGACGAAAAGAGACAGACGCGGCTCCTGCCGTTCCGCCTCCGCCGCGCGGCGCGCACGGACGCGCGCGCCAATGATGCGGAAGACTTTTCGGCCGACGCCGAGCTGACCGCCCTGCTCCGCACCTGGGACGTGCCGGCGCGGGACGCCGGGGCCGGCGCGAGGCTGCTCGCGGACTTCCGCGCGAGCGTCCAACGTCCGCCGCTCTGGCGCCGCGCGCTCTCGGCGCAGGTGCGCGTGCCTCTGCCGGTCGCGGCGTGCATGGGCCTGTTGCTGCTGGGCTCGCTCTACGTGCTCGGCGCGCGCGCCCGGACGCCGCGCGTCGAACCGGCCGCGGCTCAAGCGGAGGCGCCCCCCGCGGCCGTGCGCGTCGTCGAGGTGCCGGTCGTGCAGGAGCGCGTGGTCACGCGCACGGTCTACGTCGAGAAGAAGGGGCGGAGCGGCGAACAGGTCGCCTCCCGCCGTCAGCCCGCGAGTGAAGAGTCTGCGCGGCGAGACAACAAGAACGCGCGTGACGCGGAGGCCCCCGAACGTCAGGAGCCCGCGCAGGGCCAGGACGCGCACGCCGGCTACTTCACGCACGTTGACATGAAAGACTTTCAGCCCACCAACGAGGTGAAGTTCCGCATCGTGAGCAGAGGTGGCACCGATGAGAAGTAGGCTTGCGGCCGTCGCGCTGCTGCTCCTCTGCCTCGCGGCCCCTGCGCGCGCGTGGGGCGACGGCCCCGCGCCCGTGCGGCTCGCCGCCGCGCAGGACGGCAAGTCGCGCCTCATCGTCCCGATGCAGAGCGGCGCCTTCGTCATCATCCGCACAGAGTCCGCGCCCCCCTCGGCCGGCGAGGCGACGAGCGACCTCGTCGAGTCCGAGGACAAGCCGAACCTGATCCACCGCGTCTTCGTGGACAGCCGGAACGAGATGTTCTTCGGCTACGAGCTGCTGGTCGAGCGCGCGGCCGAGTCGCGCTACTTCTGGGTCACGGTGCGCGCCCTGAGCGAGGACTACCTGCGCGAGCTGCAAGCGCGCCCCTCGTTCCGCGGCCGGCGCCTGCACCCGTCTTACAACGCGACGACCTTCCCCGCCTCGCCGCAGTTCCTCCGCGACGGCGACACCTTCGCGCTCGACGTGTTCCAGAACCCGCGGACGGGGACGAAGATCGTGGACGTGATCCAGGTCTCGCTCACCGACCCGAGCCTGCGGCAGGCCGCCAGCGAAGAGCCGCGCGACTTCTCGCCCGAGGGCGTGCAGCTCAAAGTCTCCGACTACAAGCTGAAGGTCAACGGCGAGACCGTCTACCGCGGCACGGGCGGCTGCGCGGGCGCCGTCATCTGGTTCTCTTTGGGCGACCGCGGCCGCTTCGTCTTCTCGCTCGTCGAGCGGCCGGGCTTCGAGTTCAAGAAGGTCGGCGCCGTGCGCAACAACGTCGTCGCGTTCGAGTGGGGCGGCGACAAGTACGAGTGGGAGTCGAGCCTGCCCGTCGTCGGCACGGGCGGCAACTGGAACCTCTGGGTGCTGCACGACCCCGACTACCGCGTAGACCTCTTCGAACAGCCGGCGGCGCCCGACGCCGACTCCGGCAGGACTTTATCGCAGCAGGCCGACGCCGCCGCGCGCCGCCTGAGGGAGCGCAACACGCAGGCGGAGTACGGCGCGCCGTCCGCGCGCGCGGGGCAGCAGCCCCAACGCCCGCGCCGCACGCGCGTCGTCATCGGCTCGGCCGACGGCGTCGAACAACTTTTCCCCGGACAGCAGAAGTAGCAGCCGACAGTCTCCCGACAGAGGCCCACTGACACGGACTCAACTCCCCTTGAGCCCGCACGGCCGACGTGTACCCGAGCGGCCGCCACGAACAAAGGAGAAACACCCGCGATGAAAACCCGCGCCCTCTTCACTTTCAACGCACTCGTCCTCTTCCTACTCGTTTTCAACCAGAGCGCACGCGCGCAGGACGAGGACGTGCCGAAGCTTGAGGTCGGCATCCAGTACTCTTCGCTCTCGGTCAACATCCCCGGCTTCTTCGGCGGCGGCGGCACGGAGAACGCCGTCGGGATCGGGGGCCGCGTCACCTACAACTTCAACGACTACTTCGCCGTCGAGGCCGAGGGGAACCTCTCGCCCTCCGACACCCCTCAGAGTTACGTGACGGGCGGCGCCTCGCAGCAGGTGCAGGCGGGTGTGAAGGTCGGGCGGCGCTGGCGCCGCTTCGGCCTCTTCGCCAAGGCGCGCCCCGGCTTCGTCAGCTTCGGCGGGACGCTCACGCCTGTGGAGTCCACGTTCGGCGGGACTCCCTTCGTCCAGTTCCAGCGCGAGCGCAAGACGCACTTCTCGACGGACGTGGGCGGCGTCCTTGAGTTCTACCCGTCGCGCCGCACGCTCGTCCGCTTCGACGCGGGCGACACGATCATCCGCTACGGCGCGCACGACGAACTTGCCAACGTCGTCGCCCTCGTCCCGCGCGACCAGCGGCCCGTCGCGGCCGCGCCCTCCGAGACGAGGCACAACTTCCAGTTCACGGCGGGCGTCGGCTTCCGCTTCGGCGGCGGGGGCGAGGCGGGCGGCGCGCAGTCGGCGCCTTCGACGGGCGAGCGCGTGCGCCGCTTCGAGCTGGGCGCGCAGTTCTCTTCGCTCGTGCTGCGCACGCCCACGGGCTCCCGCTTCGAGAGTCCGAGCGCTTCGGCCGAGGCGGGGGGCGGCCTGCGCTTCGGCGTCAACGCGACCGACAACCTGGCCTTCGAGGTCGAAGGGAACTTCTACCCGCGCCGCCGCTTCGGCTCGGACACGGCCGTCGGCGGCTACCCCTCGCAGGCGCAGGCGGGCGTGAAGTACGGGCGGCGGTTCGAGCGCTTCGGCGTCTTCGGCAAGGCGCGGCCCGGCGTCGTCCACTTCAGCAACGTCGCGGAGGTGTCGGGCTACGAGTCGGTCACCTTCCTGGGCGGGGACACGTTCTTCTTCCCCGACTTCAGGTACACGGACAAGACCTACTTCTCGATGGACGTGGGCGGGGTGTTCGAGTTCTACCCGACGAGCCGCCTCCTCACGCGCTTCGACGTGGGCGACACGATGATCCGCTACCCCGAACGCGACAACCCTTCGAGCTTCCTCAACACCCCGCCCCCGCGCCTCCCCGCCGAGCTGCGCCACAACCTGCAAGTCACGGCCGGCATCGGCTTCCGCTTCTGAAGGGATTAACCACAGGGACACAGAGGCACGGCTTGAAGAGGTTTACTCAACAAGCCGTGCCTCTGTGTCCCTGTGGTTAATCTATTTTTCTAAACGGGCGCGGGCTTTCGTGAGGAAGGCTTGGAGCATCTCGGTGACGCCTTTTTGGAGGGCGGCGCTGAGGCGGCCTTCGCCGGCGAGGGCCGCGAGCGTGTGCAGCTCGCGGGCGCTCGCGCGGCGCAGCTCGACGCGCTGCTCGATGCGGATGCGCGTGGTCTCGCCGCGGTTCTCGAAGCTGGCGGTGTAGCGCAGGAGGTTCTGGCTCTCGCCCGCGGCCGGGCTCCACTCGATGCGCGTCGGCTCGTCCACGGACTTCCGCACCGCGAACGCCTGCCGGATGGCGCCGACCACCGGCACCTCCGCGCGGATGAGCCACCGCGCGATGCCCCGCGCGTCGGCCGTGATGCGCTCGACGCCCGGCATCAGCTCCACGAAGTTCCTGAGGTCGCCGAAGAACTCGCGCGCCGCCTCCGCGCTCGTCCGCCACTCCACCTGCTCGCTGAATCCCGCCCTGAGTTGGAACATGGGTCTTAGATGGCTGTTAGCTGTTAGCTGTTGGCTGTTTGCTAAAAGCTGCCGGGCAAGGTCTTCTCTTTCGGCCGCGTGTGTGTTAAAGACAGCGGCGATATTAACCCGCCGCGCGCGAACGGGGAAGGCGGCGCGCCCGCGGGACTTTCGCACCGGGGAGGAAGGGCATGAGCGACGCCGACTACACGACCAGCACGCAGGGCGAGGGGCGCTGCCCGCGCTGCGCCGAGGGGCGTTTGAAAGCCTGGTACGAGCTGAGCGCGGAGGAGCGCGAGGTGGCCGCGCGCCTCCCGGCCTCGGCCGACTTCACGCCGGCCGAGCGCGCCGCCCGCCACCTCTTCTGCACGCGCTGCTGGTTCGAGGAGACCTCCGGCGCCCCCCGCAACGCTTGAAAAAGGATTGACGCGACGTGTGGCAAACCCTGAAGTGGATGCTCGACCGCGCGGGCGCGGAGGCGTGGCAGGTGATCGCGGCGGTCGCGCTGTGCCTGCTGCTGCCGGCGCTGGCGGCCGTCGTGTTGTGGCCGGCGGGGATGCCCTGGGTGGGGCTGAGGCTGCTGGAGGGGTTCGGTCTCTTCTGGGTCGTCGTCCTCGTGGTGTACGCGTTGGCGGCGTGGGTGCAGAGGCGTCTGCGCGTTGACCTGTACTCGCACCCGGACGCGTTCGTCGGCTCGAACCTGCTCGCGAGCAGCATCCTCGTGCTCGGCTGGACGGCCTTCGCCGCGCTCCTCACGCACGACGCGGCGGCGGCGGCGGGGCTGTGGGCGGCGTGGGCGCTCTACCTCTTCGGGCTGCTGTCGGGCGTCGTGGCGTGTCAGGTGTTGGGGTCGTTCTACAGCGGCCACGTCTACAGGCTCGCGTGCCTTCTGGTCGCGTGCGCGGGCTTCGCACTCTTCGCCGTGTGGCCGGCCGCCGCGCGCGCGAGTTTCGGGCGGCTCTTCGGCCTGCTCTGAGGGGCGCCGGGCGCGGCCGTGCAAATTGGTCTTGATTAATCCGGGATTCCGAGTATCATCTGTTTCCACTTCCCCCGAAGTCCGCGCAAGACTTCCGCCGTGTGCGGTAACGTATCCTCGCCGAACGAACTGACAGCAGCCCTGCGCCCCGGAGGAGTTTCACAAGATGAAGAGGATGCTCTGCGGCCTCGCACTCGCACTGCTGGCCGCCACGATGCTCGCGCCCACGCTCGCGCCGACGACCGCCGCCGACGACCCGCTGGCGGCCGTCATCAAGCAGGACGGCAACACCGTCTCGCTCGACCTGCGGTTCGACAAGAAGAGGCAGAACTCCATCCAGCACGTCCTCTCCTTCCTCGACTACGGGACGAACGGGTACGCGACCGGCTTCGTCGTCGGCGACCGGCTGGTGATGACGGCCTACCACGTCGTCTCGGGCAAGCTGAGCGCTTCGAAGAAGACGCAGCTCGGCTTCAGCCCGAAGGACGAGCTGGAGGTGCGGGCCTACGTCAACGGCTGCCAGGCCGAGGTCGTGCGCGTGGACGAGGAGGCCGACCTCGCGCTGCTGCGCGTCTGCCGCACGCCGCGGAAGGTGGCCGCGCCGGCCTTCCAGACGAACCTCAGCGAGGACGAGCGGCTCCTGCTCATCGCGCGCCCGAACGGCGAGAAGAGCGTCCGGCGCGGCCAG
This sequence comes from Acidobacteriota bacterium, assembly GCA_019242475.1. Lineage (GTDB taxonomy): Bacteria > Acidobacteriota > Blastocatellia > Pyrinomonadales > Pyrinomonadaceae > QHXN01. Next base: position 35,878 of record JAFAVK010000056.1, read on the forward strand.
TTTTCCGGCCCCTACACCTTCCGCGGCAAGCAGTACTGGGCGGCCAAGATCGACGGCCACGACGGCTTCTCGGGCAGCCCCGTCTACAACGACCGCGCGCAGATCATCGGCGTCTTCAGCGGCTACGACTGGGAGCGCAAGCTCGGCGTCCTCAGCCCCGGCGAGCGCGCGCAGAAGCTCCTCGAAGACTACAACAGCTCCGGCGGGCAGTAAGTTCTGAGACGGTGAGAGCGGGGGACGGGGTGACGGGGAGAAGACGTGCGTAGCCGCATTTTCTCCCCGTCACCCCGTCCCCCGCTCTCACCGTCTGCTTAACTCGTGATTCTCTCGTAGGCGGCGCGCACGGCCGACATGCGCGCCGCCAGCTCTTTTGTGAGCTCGGCGGGCGAGCCGAAGCGTGCGCGGCGCGCGAGGTCGCGCAGGACTGGATGGTCTTGCGCGGCGGGCAGGCGCGTCGAGCGACCCGCGAGCAGGCGCAGCTCGTGGTCGAGCCTCCGCAACAGCAGGTACCCCTCGCGCAACGCCTCGTAGTCCCCTTCCGACAGAGAGCCCGCCGCGCGCAGGCGCTTCAGCGTCGCGCCCGTCGAGCGGTCTTCGCCCGCGTCCGGCTGACGGTCGCGCAGTTGCAGGTAGCGCGCGGCGAAGTAGACGTCGAGCATGCCGCCCGCGCCGTACTTGATGTCGGTCGCGCGCGCCGCGCCCTTCTCGCGCTCCAGACGTTCGCGCACGCGCCGCGTCTCGGCGGCGAGGAGCGCGGCGTCCGTCGCCGCCGCCCCTTCGTGCACGGCCGCGCGCGCCCTCGCTTCAACCAGACGCCCGAACTCCTGGTCGCCCGCCACCGCCCGCAGCTTCACGTGCGCCAGCCACTCCCAGACGCCCGCGCGCGTGCGCACGTACTCGACGAACGCGCGCGAGGAAGAGGCGAGCGGCCCGTTCTTCCCGTCGGGTCTTAATCTCAAATCCACGCGGTAGAGCGAGCCGTCGCGCGTCAGGCTTGAGAGCGCGTTGACGAGCAGCTCGACCATGCGCGCGTACGCCTGCTCGCACGTCAGACCTTTAATCGGCGACGGCACCTCCTCGTCGTAGACGAGCACGAGGTCGAGATCGGAGCCGTAGTCCATGCCGCCGCTCGCGAGCCGCCCGAGCCCGAGCGCCGAGAGGCGCGGCCCCGCCGCCAGACGCCCGTAGCGCCGCGCCAGCTCGCGCCGCGCGACCAGGAGCCCGACGTTGATGCTCGCCGCCGCCAGCGAAGTCTGAAGCGCGTTCGACTCCTGCAAGGTCAGCTCGCCGGCCGCGTCGCGCGCGCCGATCTCGACGACGAGGTGCGTCCACGCGCGGCGGAGCGCGGCCAGCTCGCCGCGGAAGGTGCGCTCGCCGTCCACGGCCGCGCGCAGCAGCGCCCGCTGGTCGCGCGCGAAGACCCGCGCGGCCGGCGTCGCGACCGAAGGGATGAGCGAAGGGTTCGACATCAACACCTCGCCGAAGTACTCCGACGCGCCGCACAGCCTCACGAGGTTCCGCAGCGCCTCCGTCGAGAAGCCCTCGCCCCCGCTCGTCTTCGCCAGCGACGCGCCGACGCGCGCCGAGAGCAGCAGCGCGCGCCGCCTGCTCAGCGAGCGCGCGGCCTCCTCGCGCAGGATGCGCTCGACCTCCCCCGCCGACGGCAGCTCGTCGCCCCCGCGCGCGAGCCCTTGCGCGAAGACGGCCGCCGCCGCGCGGACGTTCAAGTCCTCGGCCGCCTCGTCCGGCTCGGGCCGAGGCTGCGCTTGGGTTTGAGTCGTTCCTTCCGCTTGAGTCTCTGCACCGCCGGAGCCGGAGTCACTCGAAGCAGAGGCGGCGGCCGAGTCAGCCCTGACACGAAGCGCGTCCCCTTCCCGGCGGCTCTCATCCTCAACGTCGAAGACGCGCGCGAAGGCGCGGCCGACGGCCGCGGTGTGACGGCGGAGCGCCTCGTCGAACTCTTCGGTCGCGCGCTCGGGCGCGAAGTGCATGCGGCGCGCGAGCAGCGCGCGGCGGGCGGGGTCTTCGGGCACGGTGTGCGTCTGTAAGCCCTGCTCCATCTGCAAACGGTGCTCGACCGTGCGCAGGAAGTTGTAGGCGTCGGACAGTTCGCTCCGCTCATGCTCTTCGATGAGCCCGCGGTCGGCGAGGCGCCCGAGGGAGATGAGCGTGTGCGGCGCTTGCAGCCACGCGTCGCGCCCGCCGTGCGCGAGCTGGAGCGCCTGCGCGATGAACTCGATCTCGCGGATGCCGCCGCGGCCTAACTTGACGTTGAAGCCGCGCGACTCCTCGGCGTGGAAGCGGTCGATCTTCTGCTTGGCGAGCCGCACGTCCGCCAGCGCCTGCGCCACCGTCTGCTCCTGCCGGTAGACGCGGCCGCGCGCGCCCTCGCCGAAGCGCGCGAATAAGCCTTGCGACCCCGCGGCCGCGCGCGCGCGGATGAGCACCTGCAACTCCCACGCGTGCGCCTTCTCGCGGTAGTAGCGCAGCGCCTCTTTCAGAGAGACGGCGAGCGCGCCGTCCCGGCCGTGCGGCCTCAGACGCAGATCGACTCTGTAGGCGGCGCCCTCGCCCGCGGGGCTGCCGACGATGCGCGCGACGCGCTCGGCGAGTTTGACGAAGAACTCGCGGTTGGTCGTCGCGCCGCGCTCGCCCGCGCCCGAGGTCTCGCCGTCCTCGGAGTAGAGGAAGAGGAGGTCGATGTCGGACGAGTAGTTCAGCTCGCGCGAGCCGAGCTTGCCGAGCGCGACGACCGTCACCTCGGCCGAACTCTTCCGGCCCCGCGCGTCCGCGGCCTGCGGCACGCCGTAGAGGTTCTCAAGCTCCTGCCGCGCGAGACTCAGGGCGTGGACGAGGGCGGCGTCGGCGAGGTTCGAAAGCTCCTCGGTCGTCTCGACCAAAGTCGTCGCGTGTCTGATGTCGTGGAGGTAGACGCGCAAAAGCTCGCGGCGGCGGAAGCGCGCGAGCTGCACCTGCGGGCTCGCCTGCGTGTGCGTCAGCGCGAAGCGCGCCAAGGACTCGCTCAGCCCCTCGGTCGTGCGCACGCGCGCGTCGGAGCGCTCGCGCGCGAGCCAGTTGAGATAGTCCGGGTTCTGTTCGAGCGTCGTGCCGAGGAGCGGGCTCCACGCGGCGAGCGCGAGCGCGTCAGCGAGGAGCCCCCCGTCGCGCGCGAACGTGCGCGCCGCGCGCGCGTGCCCCGCGGTGACGCGCTCGTAGAAGAGGCGCTCGCCCTCCGGGTCGGGCAGCTCGCGGATGAGTGATTCGGTTTTTTCGTCCGGCGCCGGCAAGGTGGTGATATATTACGCGGCCGCCGACCTTTAAGAGAACCCGCGGGGGCTTCTTCCGAACCCGCGCCACAATCACGGACTGAATTGCTGACCGCCGGCGGAGTCGGGCCGGCAAGGAGGAGCCGCATGAAGAGAGTCGCACTCGTCACTTCGGTCGCCGCCGTCGCGCTGCTGCTGGCGGCGCTCGCCTACGGCGCGGCCGCGCCGCAGACGAAGACGCACCAGTTCCGCTGCACGGACAAGAACACTTCGCTCTACTTCCTCGTCTACGAGCGGAACGGGAAGCTCGACGGCGGTGACATGTACGTCGAGAACATGCAGGTCGGCGTGCTCACGGCCGAGTGGGCCGGCACGGGCGTCATCAACGCCAAGCTCGTCGGCAACACCGCCAACAACATCTCCTTCCACCTGCACCGCGCCCTCAAGAAAGTCCTCGTCGTCAACTCCTCGACCCCGCAGCGCGTCGAGGTCTGCGCGGCGGATTATAAGTATCAGTAGGCAGATGGCAGTAGGCAGTTAGAAAGAAGGCAAGGCGGCCTGAAAGAATCGGAGGCGGCGAGGTGAAAACCCTACCGCCTCCGATTCTTTCAGGCCGCCTTCGTCAGGATGTTTCCTGCTTTAACTGCCTGCTGCCTACTGCTCTTAAATGTCGAAGTAGAGCGAATACTCCAGCGGGTGCGGGCGCATCCGCATGGGGTTGATCTCCTTGTCGCGCTTGTAGGTGATCCAGCGGTCGATGAGCTGGGGCGTGAAGACCTCGCCCTTCAAGAGGAACTCGTGGTCGTTCTCCAGTGCCTTGAGCGACTCGTCGAGCGAGCCGGGCAGGGAGGGGACGTTCTTCAGCTCCTCGGGCGCGAGGTCGTAGATGTCCTTGTCGAGCGGCTCGCCCGGGTCGATGCGGTTCTGCACGCCGTCGAGGCCCGCCATGAGCATCGCCGAGAAGGCGAGGTAGGGATTGCACGAGGGGTCGGGCGGGCGGAACTCAAGCCGCTTCAGCTTCGGGTTGGTCGAGAACATCGGGATGCGAATCGCCGCCGAGCGGTTGCGCGCCGAGTAGGCGAGGTTGACCGGCGCCTCGAAGCCCGGCACCAAACGCTTGTAGCTGTTCGTCGTCGGCGCGGCGAAGGCCACGACGGAGGCGGCGTGCTTGAGCAGCCCGCCGATGTACCAGCGCGCGATGTCGGAGAGGCCGGCGTAGCCGTCGCCCGCGAAGAGCGGCTTCTCGTCCTTCCAGAGCGACTGGTGGCAGTGCATCCCCGAGCCGTTATCGCCGTACATCGGCTTGGGCATGAAGGTCGCCGCCTTGTCGTACCGGTAGGCGACGTTGCGGACGATGTACTTGAAGATTTGCAGGTTGTCGGCCGTCCCCAACATCGTCGAGTAGCGGAAATCGATCTCGCACTGGCCGGCGGTCGCCACCTCGTGGTGGTGGCACTCGACCGTGATGCCGCACTCTTCGAGCGTCAGCGAAATCTCCGAGCGCAGATCGGAGAGCGAGTCGGCCGGAGGGACTGGCACGTAGCCCTCTTTGTTGCGGATGCGGTAGCCGAGGTTGGGGCCGCGGAAGTCGTCCTCGCCGCGCCCCGAAGACCAGATGCCCTCGTCCGAATGGACGCGGTAGCCCGAGTGGTGCGGCTCGTTGTTGACCTCGACGCCGTCGAAGACGAAGAACTCGGCCTCGGGGCCGAAGTTGACCGTGTCGGCGATGCCGGTGAACTTCAAATAACTCTCGGCGCGTTGCGCGACCGAGCGCGGGTCGAGCCCGTACCCCTCCTTCGTGATGGGGTCAACCGCGTTGGCGATCACGACGAGCGTCGTCTCCTCGGCGAACGGGTCGATGAAGACGCGCGACGGGTCGGGGATGAGCAGCATGTCCGACTCGTGGATCGACGCCCAGCCGCGCAGGGACGAGGCGTCGAAGCCGAAGCCGTCCTCGAACGAGCCCTCGTCCAGCTCGTGCAAAGGGAAAGTCAGGTGGTGCCAGGCCCCGACGAGGTCTGTGAAACGTACCGAGACGAACTTCGCCTCGTGGTCTTCGGAATACTTCAAGACCGCTTTTGCGTCCATAATCTCTCCTGAAGGTGCGTTTTAAGGGGGTGGAAGGTGTCGGCCGCCCGGCGGCGGCGGCCTCTGTGCGGCGGAAAAGAGAGCGGGCGGTCGTTCATCAAAGCAGCTCAAGCCGCCTTAAAAAGCAGGCATTATAGCCGCGCGCCCGCGCCCGCCGTCAAGCGCTTGCGCGCCGGACGTTTTGACGCGCGGCGCACACGCGACCCGACGCGCAGGATAAACCTTTTTCGTGCGCCGTTTAGCCCCGAAGCGTACGCCCCCGGCCCGAAAAAAATAGTTTTTGACCGCCCCCCGCCTTTTCTGTTAAATTGCGCCATTAAGCAAGTCCAATCCAGTTGCTTCGAACCGCACGCGAGCCCTACGAGGAGGCTGACCCCCCGCTTACTTTGTCCAACGCACGCGAACCCGCAGGGAGGCAGGAGAGCTAGAAGTTGACCACGGCCATCGAACAGACGCTTGAGACCTACGGCATAGAGAATTGGGGGGCCGGCTACTTCGGCATCAATCGCAAAGGCAACCTCGTCGTCCACCCTTCCGAGTCAGACCAGAACCGCGCGGCCGACGTGCGCGAGATCATCGACGACCTCAGGCGGCGCGGCATCTCGACGCCCGTGCTGCTGCGCTTCCCGCAGCTCATCGCGGGCCAAGTCAGGAAGCTCCAGCGCGCCTTCCGCAACTCCATCCGCGAGTACGAGTACCAGGGCTCGCACATGTGCGTCTACCCGATGAAGGTCAACCAGAACCGGGCGGTCGTCGAGGAGTACCTGCGCGAGGGCGTGCGCTACGACTTCGGGCTCGAAGCCGGCTCGAAGGCCGAGTTGTACGGCGCGCTCGCGATGGAGCAGTCGCCCGACAGCCTGCTGGTGCTGAACGGCTTCAAGGACGAGGAGTTCATCGAGCTGGCCTTCCTCGGCGCGCGCTCGGGCAAGCGCGTCGTCATCGTCATCGAGAAGCTGAACGAGTTAGACCACGTGCTCAAGATGGCCGACCGCTTCGAGGACGGCGACCTGCCGATGGTCGGCCTGCGCGTCAAGCTCTACTCGAAGGGCTCGGGGCGCTGGGAGAAGTCGGGCGGCGAGGCGGCGAAGTTCGGGCTCACCACCACCGAAATCCTGGAGACCATCGGGCGCATGCAGGAGGCCGGGCGCGTGGACATGCTCAAGCTCCTGCACTTCCACATCGGCTCGCAGCTCACCGACATCAAGCGCATCAAGAACGCGATGAAGGAGGCCGCGCGCGTCTACGCCAAGATCGTCCAGATGAAGGTGCCGGTTGACCTCCTCGACGTGGGCGGCGGCATGGCCGTCGATTACGACGGCTCGAAGACGGCCTTCGACTCCTCGGCCAACTACACGGCGCAGGAGTTCGCCAACGACGTCGTCTACACGATCATGCAGGTCTGCGACGACGAGAACGTCCCGCACCCGACGATTATTCAAGAGTCCGGCCGCTACCTCTCGGCCTACCACGCCATCCTCGTCACGAACGTCCTGAGTGAAATCGAAACCGTCGTCGAGGACATCACGCCCATCGAGGTTGACGACGACGACCCGCAGGTCGTCATCGAGCTGGCCGACCTCCGCGAGACGATCACGGTCAAGAACTACCGCGAGTTCTACCACGACGCGTTGGAGCACCGCGACGAGCTGTTCACGCTCTTCAACCTCGGCCTCATCTCGCTCGAAGACCGCGCGAAGGGCGAGGTTCTGTTCTGGGACGTGTGCGAGCGCGCCGACAAGCACGCGCAGCTCGCCAAGTACGTGTCGGAGGAGTTCACCGAGCTGCGGCGCCTGCTGCGCGCGAAGTACCTGACGAACTTCTCCGTCTTCCGGTCGGTGCCCGACCACTGGGCGCTCGACCAGCTCTTCCCCATCATCCCCATCCACCGCCTGAACAAGCCGCCGACGGAGTACGCCACGCTCTGCGACATCACGTGCGACTCGGACGGCGTCGTGGACAAGTTCGTAGACCTCCACGACGTGAAGCAGGTCTTGGAGCTGCACTCCCTCAACGAGGACGAGCCCTACTACATCGCCCTCATGCTCGTCGGCGCCTACCAGGAGGTGATGGGCAACAACCACAACCTCTTCGGCGCGCCGAACGAGGCGCACATCCACATCGACGAGGACGGCTACCTGATCAAGAAGGTCGTCAAGGGCACGACCGTCGGCGAGGCGCTCTACCGCGCGCGCTACGAGCGCGGCCAGCTCCACGAGGGCTTCCGCCGCATCGTCGCGCAGCGCGTCAAGCGCGGCGAGCTGTCGGAGGCCGACGCCGCCGAGATGATCGAGCTGTACGAGTCGCGCATCAACGCCTACACCTACCTCGCCGCCAACGGCGAGCCCGAAGAGAAGCGCCGACGGCGGTGAAAGGAGAATGATGAGTGATGAGTGATGAGTGATGAATTAAGAGCTGCCTTTAATTCATCATTCATCATTCATCGTTCATCACTTACTATCTATGGTTACCCAACGTAAACCGCGAGCCACGAAGTATCTCACCGCCCCGATCCGGCCCGTCCAGGTTGACCGCGACCGCTCGGTCGCCGGGCTGCTGGAGAAGATGGAGGGCGCGGGCCTCGGCGGCCGCCAGCTCGCGGAGGCACACCGCATCTGGCTCGACATGCTCGGCGACAACACGACGGTCGTCGTCGCGGCCAACGGCGCGCTCATCCCCGCCGGCATGCGCCGCCTCCTCGCCTACGTCATCAAGAACCGCTTCGTGGACGTGATGGTCTGCTCGGGCGCGATGCTCTTCCAGGACTTGCACGAGACGCTCGGCCGCCAGCACTTCCAGGCGCACCCTTCGATGACCGACGCCGAGCTGGAGGCTTCGCAGATCAACCGCATGTGGGACGTGCTCGCCAGCGAGGAGGAGTACAGCGAGGCCAACGAGTGGGTCGGCGGCTTCACCAACCAGCTCGACCAGACGCGCGCCTACTCGACGCGCGAGTTCCTGCACCTGCTCGGCCGCGAGTTGGCCGAGATCGCCACCGACGACGGCATCCTGACCTCGGCCTACAAGGCGCGCATCCCGGTCTTCTGCCCGACCATCTCCGACAGCTCGATCACGGTCGGCATCGCCGGCGCGCGCTTCGAGAAGAAGAACACCTTCTGCTTCGACCTCGCGCAGGACACGCTCGACCTGATGCAGATCGGCGCGCGCTCGCGCGTGACCGGCGTCATCAACCTCGGCGGCGGAACCAGTCGCAGCTACGTCCAGCAGATGGAGTCGGCCTCCGAGATCATCAAGACGCCCGCGCGCGGCCACAAGTACGCCATCCAGATTTCGACCGAGCTGCCCGCGCACGGCGGCCGCACCAGCCCCAACACCGACGACGAGTCGCTCGTCTTCGGCAAGCTCGCCCGCGGCGCCGCCACCGCCTACGTCTCCTGCGACCCGACCATCGCGCTCCCCATCCTCGTCACGGCGCTCTCGCAGACCGCGGCCAAATACATGAAGGGCCGCAAGCGCCCCAACTTCACCTTCATGGGCAAAGACCTGACGGTCGAGGTGCCGTAGGGAAAGAGTTATCAAGAAGTGAATAAGGCCGGCGGTTCCGTTAATCTCAACGGGACGCCGGCCGTCTTACTTACACTGATTTTGAGTAAACCCGTACCCGTGCGCCGGGACGTGGCGGCGACCGGCGCCGTGGTGTTTAAGGTTCCCGCCCCCTGCGACCTTTACGTCGCCTTCGACTCTATCTTATCCACTCGTGCCTCCAGATCATTCTGGTATCCGCGAACATCCAGAACGTCCTTCGCCATCTCTGCCACGCTGCGCTCAAAACTACGCAGGCTCGAACGCAACTGGAGTCCGAAGTCATCCAGTCGTTTTTCGAATCCGTCGAGCCGGCCTTCAAAGCTAACCATCCGGCCGTCGAAGTTCACGATTTGACCTTCGACTGCGTCGAGCCGCACGAGCACCTGCTCCCAGATGGGGCGGGTGTCTTGCAAGCGGCGTTCGACCTTGTCTTCGAGCGCTGTGAGCCGACCCTCGACGTTGTCGAGCCGAGAGTCGATGGAGTCGAGACGGGCGAGAATTAATCTCACGCCGTCTTGAGGAAGGGGTTGTGTCAGTTCTTCACTCATGCCGGGATTATCCTCCCAGCCGTGCGGGCTTTCAAGGTCTTTCCTGGTCGGAAACGGGCTGCGTTATAATCCGGGGCATGTCTGAATCAGCAAACCTTCCGATGAACTTCGGCGGCATCGACGACGAGGAGTTGTCGGGCTTCGAGAGAGCGCGCGTGGTCGTGTGGCCGGTCTCTTACGAGGGCACGGTCTCGTACGGCGGGGGGACGGGCGAGGGGGCGTGGGCGGTGGTGGACGCGTCGCGCAACATGGAGTTGTACGACGAGGAGACCGACGCCGAAGTCTACCGGCTCGGCCTCCACACGACCGAGGTGACGCCGCCGGCCGAGACGCCCGAGGCGATGATGAAGACGCTGCTCGAAAGGGCGCGCGAACTGGTCGGCGCGGGCAAGTTCGTCTGCATGATCGGCGGCGAGCACTCGGTGAGCGCGCCCGTCATCCAGGCGCACGCCGAGAAGTACGAGAACCTCTCTGTCCTCCAGATCGACGCCCACGCCGACCTGCGCGACACGTACGACGGCACGCCGCACTCGCACGCGTCGATCATGGCGCGCGTCGTGCGCGACTTGAAACTCCCGGCGGTGCAGGTCGGCATCCGTTCGATTTCGGCCGAGGAGGCGCGCTCGCTCGAACAGTTCCCGACGCGCATCTTCTGGGCGAAGGACATCGCGGGGCGCACCGACTGGTGGGAGGAGGCCGTCAGCCATCTCACGGAGAACGTCTACCTGACGATAGACATCGACGGGCTCGACCCCTCGCTCGTCGCGCAGACGGGGACGCCGGAGCCGGGGGGCCTCGGCTGGTACGAGGTGCTCGGCCTCATCCGCACGCTCGCGCGGGGCCGCCGCGTCGTCGGGATGGACTTGACCGAGTACTCATACGTCGAGGGCTTCAGCGCCTCTGCCTTTCTCTGCGCGAAGCTTATCTACAAGTCGCTCTCCTACATCTTCGAGTCGGAGACCGAGCGCGTCCGCGGCGGGCGCGCCTCCGGCGCCGGGGCGTAGGCTAAAAAATTCTTGACTTCCGTCCCACGCGCGTGTGCAATACGCGGCATGCTGAAAGGCAAGAGCACACGCTTCCCTCCCTGGTAAGCCCTCCCCGTAGAGGTTAGCTCGACCGCAGCCGAGAGGCGCGGCGCACGCGGAGTTGCGCGCGTTTCGAAGAGGCTGCGGCGCGCCCTCGCGCGCTCGGTGATTCCTCCCCCGCGGCCGTGACGTTTTCAGGCGCCGACGAAAGAGAACGTCAAAGGCTTCCTCGGAAAGGAGAATCACCGTTCATGTCTTCCGCACAAAAGTCCGCCCCCGCTTCGCGCCAAAGTGTAAGCGCGCGCCGTGGCTTGTCCCTGTTCGTCCTCACGCTGCTCGCCGTGGAGTTTCTGGACGAGGTCGTCTTTGGACTGCGCGAGGCCGCCTGGCCGCTGATGCGCGACGACCTGCGCCTGTCGTACACGCAGGTCGGGGTCGTCTTGAGCGTGCCGCCCATCGTCGGCCACCTCGTCGAGCCACTGCTCGGCGTCCTCGGCGACGTGTGGCGCAGGCGCGCGCTCGTGCTCGCAGGCGGGGTCGTCTTCGCCCTGGGGACGATGCTCGTGGGTCTGAGCACGGGCTTCGCGCTGCTGCTCGCGGCGTCGATCATTTCGAACCCCGCCTCGGGGGCTTTCATCGGGCTCTCGCAGGCGACGCTGATGGACGCCGCGCCCGCGCGGCGCGAGCAGAACATGGCGCGCTGGGCGCTGGCGGGCTCCGTGGGAAATTCGGTGGGGCCGGCCGCGGTCGGGGCGTGCGTGTGGGCGGGCCTGAGCTGGCGCTGGGGCTTCGTCGCCGCAGGCGTCCTGATGCTGCTGTCGGTCGCGGCGGCCGGGCGTCAGCCGTTCGAGACGCCGTCGGCCAAGGGCGGCGGGCACACGCGCGCGGCGCTCTTCGAAGGGCTGCGCGAGGCTTTGCGCGCGCTCCGCAGGCGCGCGGTGCTGCGCTGGCTCGTGCTGTTGGAGTTGGGCGATTTCACCTACGACATCATGCGCGGCTTCCTCGCGCTCTACTTCGTGGACGTGGTGGGCGCGGGCGGGGCGGGCGCGGCGCTCGCCGTCGCGGTCTGGACGTGGGTCGGGCTCGCGGGCGACTTCGCGCTGGTGCCTTTGCTCGAAAGGGTGCGCGGCCTGACGTACCTGCGCGTGAGCACGTCGGTCGTGATGGTGCTCTTCCCCCTGATGCTGCTGGCGCCGGGCTTCTCGACGAAGCTGTTGCTGCTCGGGCTCCTCGGGCTTGCAAACGCGGGGTGGTACGCGATCATCAAGTCGAAGCTCTACGACGAGCTGCCGGGGCAGAGCGGGGCGGTGGCGATGACTCTGGGGAACGTCTTCGGGCTCGCGGGGAGCCTCTTCCCGCTCGCGCTCGGCGCGTTCGCCGAGAGGTACGGGCTCGCGTCGATGATGTGGCTGCTCGCGCTCGGGCCGGCGGCGCTGCTCGCGGGGCTGCTGGCGTCGAAGGACGGCCCCGCGGCGGCACGTCTCGAAGAAGCCTGAACGGCTGCGGCGGGCGCGCACGTCGCGCGCGGGGCGGGCGCCGTGCTATCTTGCCGTGCGAAATCGGGCGGCGCCGCGCGCCGTCTCTCATCCCCGGAGAACACAGACGATGCCCTCGAACCTGACGGCGGAAGCCTTCGCCGAGAACCTGAACACGAAGTTCCGCGTGCGCGCCGAGAGCCCGCGGCCGGTCGAGCTGGAGCTGAACGAAGTCAAGGTCTACAGCGCGGGCGCGAACGAGCAGGACGGCATGGAGCGCTTCTCGCTCTTCCTGACCGGCCCCGCCGACATCTTCCTGCCGCAGCACACCTACGCGCTCGAACACCCTTCGATGGGCGAGTTGGAACTCTTCGTCGTCCCCGTCGGCCGCGACGAGGCCGGCTTCCACTACGAGGTCGTCTTCAACTACTTCAGGGAGAAATGATGAGTGACGAGTGATGAATAAGGGCGAGTTGCGTCTTATTCATCACTCATCACTCGTCGTTCATCATTTCCCGGACGCCACTCCATGTGCTTGTAGGCGCCGAGGTCTTCGATGACGACGAAGCCGAGCCGCTCGTAGAAGCGGTGCGCGTCGTTGTTGAGGGTGAAGACCATGTGGCGCAGGGGCAGTCCCTTCCGGCCCGCCTCCTCGATGAGGGCGCGCAGCAGCAGCGCCCCGACGCCCCTGTTCTGGAACTCGGGCAGGAGCGCGATGTCGAGCAGGCGCATCTGCGCGCCGTCCTCGCCGACCCACAGCCTCCCCGCCGGGCGGCCGCCGACGAGGATCAGGTCGTAGTCGGCGTCGGGGAAGCGCGCGTCGTACTCGCGCCGCTGGAGCGCGAACTGCCAGCGCACGAACTGCTCCTTCTGCCCCTCGGCCCACTCGACCTGCGCCAGCTCCTCCGCGCGCGTGCCGCCGTAAAGGGCCACCAGGAACTCGTCGTCCTCGGGCGTGACCGGGCGCAGCACGACCGGCTCGCCGCCCGCCTCCTCCCCCACCTGCCTCTCCCCTCTCCCCATCTGTCGCAAGTCACCTCCGGTCATGTCTTAACACAGCGGGCCGCCCCGGGCACACCCCTGGCGGGGCGTCGCCGACGCCCGCGGCGCGCGCGCCTTTGAGGCCCTGGAAGCGGGGAGGGCTTAGTTGTCGGCGATGCGGTTGAAGACGGCCTCGTAGAAGCGGAAGCCCTCCTTGCTCTTCGACTCGGTCATGAAGAGGCTGAACCGGCCGAGGGCTCCGTGCTCTAGTTCGTGGGTGGTGGTCAGCTCACTCAACTGCCCCGTGGTGCGGAACAGCAGCGAGAAGCTCTCCGTCCGGCGGTGCGGCTTGGTGCAGAGGCGCGTCGTGGTCGAAGGCGCGTAGCCGCGCACCGCGACGAGCGTCAGCTCCACCTTCGTCCCGCCGACGCCGGCGGCCGTGAAGACGCCGCCCACGTAGGGCTCGAACGTCCCCCGCGTGAAGTAGAAGATGGGGGACGTGGTGACCTCGTACGGAACCTGGAAGTCATGGGCCTTGTCGGCTGCCGTCTGGGCCAGCGCCGCGATGGGGCTTCGCAAAAGCGCGGAGGTCGCGAGGGCGCACACTGCCCCCGTCCTCAAGAATTTTCTTCTAGAGACACTCATCGGGTTAAATTATTCTCCTGAGTTGCGAACGGTTTCCCTTCTGAACTGGTAGGACAACCCGCCCCCCCACGAGGGCCGGGCTCAGCAGTGTAGATGCTTGAACGACAGCTTTCAACCCCCAAACGCTTTGCGGCGCGAAAAACTTGTTGCGCCCCATTTGCTCCTTGAAAAACCGCCCACCTCCGTTTACAATCTCTCCCGCTTCGCTTAAGGGGCGCAAGGCTTACCCAACAGTCCTCGTTGAACGCATTACGGAACAGGCACTTCCACGGACAAGCACGGACAGGCACTTCCACGGACAAGCCCAGGTAAACGCTCGTCAAGATCTTCGACCCGATCCTTCAACTACAGTTCGGTTCAACCGGCGCGAACTTGTTATTTTGCCCCGCCGCCGGCAGCCGGGCCGCCACCCGCTCTTTCAGTCCAGACCGTAAGGAGTGAATAAATGGCTGAGCCATTCCTCAGTGAAATACGGATCATGAGTTTCGTCTTTGCCCCCAAGGGCTGGGCGCTTTGCAACGGCCAGTTCCTCCCCATCAACCAGAACCAACCGCTCTTCAGCCTGCTCGGCACCACCTTCGGCGGCGACGGCCGCGTCAACTTCGCGCTGCCCGACCTGCGCGGCCGCACCCCCATCCACGTCGGCAGCGGCCACACGCTCGGCGAGAGGGCCGGCGAGCAGGCGCACACGCTCTCCATCTCGGAGCTGCCCACGCACACGCACGTCTTCAACGCCACGTCGGCCGTCTCGACGACCAACGACCCGTCGAGCATTAACGGCGGCGCCATGCTCGCCCAGAGCACGGCGTCGAACCTCTACGCGAGCGGCGGCTCGAACCTTATCGCCATGTCGCCGGCCGAGATCGGCAACGTCGGCGGCTCGCAGGCGCACCTGAACATGCAGCCGTTTCTGACGTTGAGCTTCTGCATCGCCCTCCAGGGCATCTTCCCCAGCGCCACCTAAAGGAGCAAACGAATGGCACAACCATACGTAGGCGAAATACGAATGTTCGCGGGCAACTTCGCTCCGGCCGGCTGGATGTTCTGCGAGGGCCAGTTGCTCCCCATCTCCGAGTACGAGACGCTCTTCAACCTGATCGGCACGACCTACGGCGGCGACGGGCAGTCAACCTTCGCGCTGCCCGACCTGCGCGGCCGCATCCCCATCCACCAGGGCAACGGCTTCATCCTGGCGGAGACGGGTGGCGCCGAGACGATCACGCTGACGGTCAGCCAGATTCCGGCGCACAGCCACCCGATGCTGGCGACGAGCAACCAGGCCGCGACCACCGCGCCGAGCAACACCAGCCTGCCGGCCATCACGGCGCTCTCGACGATCACCCCCTACGGCTCCGACGCCCCGAAGGGGACACTGAGCCCCCAGACGGTCAGTTCGGTCGGCGGCAGTCAACCGCACACCAACTTCCAGCCCTACCTGTGCGTTGACTTCATCATCTCGCTCTTCGGGATCTTCCCCAGCCCAACTTAAGGAGAACATTGATGGCAGACCCCTTTGTCGCTGAAATCCGCATCTTCCCGTTCAACTTCGCCCCGAAGGGCTGGGCCTGGTGTGACGGGCAGCTCCTGCCCCTCAGCCAGAACACGGCGCTGTTCTCCCTGCTCGGGACGACCTACGGCGGGAACGGCAAGTCGAACTTCGCGCTGCCGGACTTGCAGGGCCGCGCGCCGATGCACCCCGGCCAGGGCCCCGGCCTCTCGCTCCACGACCTGGGCGAGACGGGCGGCTCCGAGACCGTGTCGCTGCTGGAGTCGGAGATACCCGCGCACAGCCACTCGGCCGCCGTCTCGTTCGCCGACGGCAACGACCAGACCCCCGCGAACGAGCTGTTCGCGACGGGCATCGGCATCGGGCCGTACGCGGCGCCGGGCGCCCTGGTGTCGCTCAGCCCGAACGCGCTCGCGCCGGCCGGGGGCGACCAGCCGCACAACAACATGATGCCCTACCTGACCCTCTACTTTAACATCGCGCTCCAGGGCGTCTATCCGCCGCGCACCTAGTGCCGACACCTTCCCGCGTGGGGCGGCGCCGCCGCAAGCTTGAAAGGCGCCGCCCCACGCGGCCGCAAGTCCCCGATGAGCTTTAACCCAGTCAACACCCGACTCCCCCCTCACGCGCGCCCCGTCGCAGCTCGTGCGCCCGTTTCTAATTTCCCAAGGAGATTTATGAAGCACTTTACCCAGCAGACCCCCAGCCGCCGCAACGTCAGGGTCTTCATCGCTACGCTGCTCTCATACCTGATGTTGGTCGGCCAGGTCGCGCCGCTGGCGCTGGCCTCGAACAACTCCGGGCTGCGCGCCGCGCCCGCCGCGAAGGCGGAAGGCACGGCGGCGGGTGAAGTGCAGGGGCTGAATGCCGCGCCCGAGCCGGCGCCGCTCGCCCCCCCGGCGACGACCGTGACGGCCACGAAGACCGATTCGTTCCCCAACCACGGCGACGGCAAGGCCGCCCCCGGCGACGAGATCACCTACGCGGTGAACGTCTCCGCGACCGGCGGGGACGCCACGAACGTCCAGTTCACCGACTCGGTTGGCGCGAACACGACGTTCGTCCCCGGCTCGGTCACGATGTCGCCGCTGGCGCGCAACGACGCCTACACCGCGACCGCGGGGACGCCGCTCACCGTCCCGGCCGGCGGCGTGCTCTCCAACGACTCGGGGCTGCCCGCCCCCTCGGCCGTCGCCATCTCGAACGGGCCGACGACGAAGGGCGGCACGGTCACGCTCAACACGGACGGCTCCTTCACCTACACGCAGCCCGCCGGCGCCTTCTCCGGCACCGACAGCTTCACCTACACGGCGACGAACTCGAACTCGCCCGACGACACGGCCACCGTCACCATCGACTTCAACCCCGGGGCCGCGGCCGACTCCGCAACCGTCAACGAGGACAGCGGCGCCACCGCCATCGACGTGCTCGCCAACGACCCCGACCCCGACGGCGGCTCCAAGTCCATCAACAGCGTGACGCAGCCCGCCAACGGCACCGTCGTCATCACCGGCGGCGGGACGGGGCTCACCTATCAGCCCAACGCCAACTACTGCAACGACGGCTCGCCCCTCGACACCTTCACCTACACGCTGACGCCGGGCGGCTCCACGGCCACCGTCTCCGTGACCGTCACCTGCGTGGACGACGCGCCCGTGGCGGTCAACGACTCGGCCACCGTCGTCGAGGACTCCGGCGCCAACGCCGTTGACGTGCTCGCCAACGACACGGACATCGACGGCGGGCCGAAGAGCGTCGTCTCGGTGACGCAGCCGGCCAACGGCACTGTCGTCATCACCGGCGGCGGGACGGGGCTCACCTATCAGCCCAACGCCAACTACTGCAACAACCCCCCGGGCTCGACCCTCGACACCTTCACCTACACCCTCGCCCCTGGCGGCTCGTCCGCGACCGTGACGATGACGGTCACCTGCGTGGACGACGCGCCCGTGGCGGTCAACGACTCGGCCACCGTCGTCGAGGACTCCGGCAGCAACTCTATCGACGTGCTCGCCAACGACACGGACACGGACGGCGGGCCGAAGTCGATCGCGTCGGTGACGCAGCCCGCGAACGGCACCGTCGTCATCACCGGCGGCGGGACGGGGCTCACTTATCAGCCGAACGCGAACTACTGCAACAACCCGCCGGGCACCACCCCCGACACCTTCACCTACACGCTCACCCCGGGCAGTTCGTCCGCCACCGTCTCCGTCACGGTGACCTGCGTGGACGACAACCCCGTGGCGGTCAACGACTCGGCCACGGTCAGCGAAGACAGCGGTGCCACCGGCATCGACGTGCTCCTCAACGACACCGACATCGACGGCGGGCCGAAGAGCGTCGCCAGTGTGACGCAGCCGGCCAACGGCACGGTCGTCATCACGGGCGGCGGCGCCGGCCTGACCTACGCGCCCAACGCGAACTACTGCAACAACCCGCCGGGCACCACCCTCGACACCTTCACCTACATGCTCACCCCGGGTGGCTCTTCGGCCACCGTCACGGTCACCGTCACCTGCGTCAACGACGGGCCGGTCATCGACCTCGACGCCAACGACGACAAGGGCACTTCGGGCTCGGACTTCGCTGCCACCTTCGTGCCGGGCGGCGCCGCGTCCCTGATCGAGGACTCGGCCGACGCCTCCGTCTCCGACGTGGACAACACGACCCTCGCCTCGCTGACGGTCACGATCACCAACCTGCTCGACTCGGGCAAGGAGACGCTCTCGGCCGACGTTACCGGCACCTCGATCACGGCCAACTACGCCGAGTCGGCCGGCGCCGGCACGCTGACGCTGACCGGCCCGGACACCGTCGCCAACTTCCAGCAGGTGCTGCGCACGGTCAAGTACCAGGACACGGCCGCCAGCCCGAACACGACGGCGCGCGTCGTCCATTTCGTGTCTAACGACGGCACCTCGGACGGCAATACGGCCGTCTCGACCGTCTCGTTCGACCAGCCGCCGACGGCCGTCAACGACAGTTCGACCGTCAACGAGGACTCGGGCGCCAACACCATCAACGTGCTCGCCAACGACACAGACCCCGACGGCGGGCCGAAGTCGATCACCAGCGTGACGCAGCCCGCGAACGGCACCGTCGCCATCACCAACTCCGGCGCCGACCTGACCTACACGCCGAACGCGAACTACTGCAACAACCCTCCGGGCTCGGCCCTCGACACCTTCACCTACACGCTCTCGCCCGGCGGCTCGACCGCCACGGTGACGATGACGGTGACGTGCGCCAACGACGCGCCCACGGTCGATCCGGCCACCTTCTCCTTAAACGAGAACAGCCCCAACGGCACGGCCGTCGGCACGGTGACCTACAGCGACGTCGATAACCCCGCCGCCGGGCAGACGCACACCTGCGCCATCACGGCCGGCAACACGGGCGGCGCCTTCGCCATCAACCCCTCGACCTGCGCCATCACCGTCGCCAACAGCGCCGCGGTGAACTTCGAGACGACCCCGACCTTCTCGCTGACCGTCACGGTCACCGACAACGGCACGCCCAACCTTTCGGGCTCGAACACCATCACCGTCAACCTGAACGACGTTAACGAGGCGCCGGTCGTCAACCCCGCCACCTTCGCCATCGCGGAGAACAGCGCCAACGGCACGAGCGTCGGCACGGTGACCTACAGCGACCCGGACGCCGGGCAGACGAAGACCTGCGCCATCACCGCGGGCAACACGGGCACCGCCTTCGCCATCGACCCCTCGACCTGCGCCATCACGGTCAACAACAGCGCGGCGCTCGACTTCGAGACGACCCCGACCTTCTCGCTGACCGTGCAGGTGACCGACAACGGCACGCCCAACCTTTCGGGCACCGCCACCATCACCGTCAACCTGTCCAACGCCAACGAGTCGCCGACCGCCAACCCCGACACGGCGTCCGTCACCGAAGCCGGCGGCGTCAACAACGGGACGGCCGGCACGAACATCACGTCCGGGTTCAACGTCATCACCGGCACCGGCACCGGCTCGGTCGCCGACACCGACCCGGACGCCGGCGACACGCTGACGATCAAGGGCGTGGCCGGCGGCAACCAGGGCAACACCGTCCTCAGCAGCAACGTCGGCTCGGGCATTACGAGCAGCAACAACTACGGCACGCTGACCCTCAGCTCGAACGGCAGCTACACCTACGTCGTCAACCAGACCAACACGACGGTGCAGGGGCTGCGCACGTCCGGCGACACCGCCACCGACGTGTTCACCTACACGCTGCGCGACGCCGCGGGCCTGACCTCCAACACGACCATCACGATCACCATCCACGGCGCGAACGACAACCCCGTCGCCGTC
>JAFAVK010000067.1 GCA_019242475.1 Acidobacteriota bacterium
GAAAGAGCTTCGGAAGGAGAGAGGAAATTGCAGAATATGACACCGGAAGGCCGTCCGGCGAGCGGGATCAACATTTTCATCGATGACGACCCTCCCATCACGGGCGCGCGCATCAAGGTCATCGGCGTCGGCGGCGGCGGCGGCAACGCCGTCAACCGCATGATCGAGGCCGGCATCGAGGGCATCGAGTTCCTCGTCGCCAACACGGACTTGCAGGCCCTCAAGCGCTCCCGCGCGCCGATCAAGATTCAACTCGGCGGCAAGCTCACGAAGGGGCTCGGCGCGGGCGCAAATCCAGACATCGGCCGCAACGCCGCGTTAGAAGACACCGAGAAGATCATCGAAGCCCTCGAAGGCGCGGACATGGTCTTCGTCACGACGGGCCTCGGCGGCGGCACGGGCACGGGCGCCGCGCCTATCATCGCGTCGCTCGCCACGGAGTTGAACGCGCTGACCGTCGCCGTCGTCACCAAGCCCTTCCACTTCGAGGGCAAGCGGCGCATGGCGCAGGGCGACCAGGGCTTGAGAGAGCTGCGCGAGTGCGTGGACACGGTCATCACCATCCCGAACGAGCGCCTGCTCCACACGGCCGACCCGACGATGTCTTTGCAGGACGCCTTCAAGATGGCCGACGACGTGCTCAGGCAGGCCGTGCAGGGCATCAGCGACCTCATCACCGTCCCGGGGCTCATCAACCTCGACTTCGCCGACGTGAAGGCGATTATGGCGGGGATGGGGTTGGCGCTGATGGGCGCGGGGCGCGCGAGCGGGCCGAACCGCGCGGTCGAGGCGACGCAGCAGGCCATCTCCTCGCCGCTCCTCGAAGAGGCGACCATCCAGGGCGCGAAGGGCGTGCTCATCAACATCACGGGCGGCAACGACCTCACGCTCTACGAGGTCAACGAGGCCAGCTCGATCATCCGCGAGTCGGCGGACGACGACGCCAACATCATCTTCGGCGCGGTGATCGACGAATCCCTGCGCGACGAGATGAAGATCACCGTCATCGCCACCGGCTTCGACAAGGACATGTCCGACGCCGGCACCACGACGCACACCAGCGTCTCGGCGCCGCCGTCGCGCTACGTGCAGTCTTCGCCCGACCTCTCCGCGCGCGCCGTCGCCCCCACGCGCTCCGACGACCTCGACGTGCCGACCTTCATCCGCAAGAAGGCGGACTAGGAGAAGGCAAAAGGCAAGAGGCAAAAGGCAAAAGTTTAAAAGGGAAGGTGAAGAGCGGCGTGACCTTCATCTTCCCTTTAACTTTTGCCTTTTGAAGTTTGCCTTTTGCCTTCTCTTTGTGTATTGTGTCGCGCAAACCCTGACAGGATTGAAATCAATTACGGGTAAAGACCGTTTCTCGTCTGTCTACTTCAGACCGCAGAATGCGTGGGGGCGCCGACCGGGCAGGCAGTGTCCGCCGTGTCTCGTCTTCTGTTCGATCCTGTCGCCGCGTGCACGGCGCGGGCGGCCCCGTTTCATGCAAGTTACTTGGCACTGTTGGAGGTGAGGAGATAAAGTGAACCGCAAACTGATTCGCACGACCCTGGCCGAGGTCAAGGGCCGCGAGACGGCGCCGCAGGCGCGTGAGACTTCGGAGAGGTCGGAGAGGGCCGCGCCGCCGCCGCGCGCCCCGCAGCACCGCCCGTCGGGCGGGGCCGCCCCGCGCGAGCCGCGCGAGTCGTCGTCCGGCGCGGCCGCGGCCGCGGCCGCCCTCGGGCGCAAGAAGATTCCGCCCGCCGAGACGAGCGCCGAAATCTTCTACTACAAGAAGCAGATGGATCAGCACACGCTGATGGTCATCGTGCTGCTGGACGGCGAAGAGGTCGAGGGCACCATCGAGTGGTACGACCGCAGCGCTCTCAAGATCAACCGCAAGGGCGCGCCCAACATCATGCTTCTCAAGCACAACATCAAGTACATGTTCAAGGCCGAAGACCGCGACGGCGGCGGCGACGAGACCGGCGACTGAATTTAAGTGACGGCGCCCGCGGGCGCGTCCCCGAGCGGGGCGGCCCCGCGGCGCCCGTCCATGTCCCCACCACAGCCTCACGCGCGGTTCCGGTTCCGAAAGATGAACAACTCTTCACCCAACCTCGCCGCGGCGGGGCGCGGCGGCGCGCGCGCCCCGCGCATCGGCGTCACGATGGGCGACCCCGCGGGCATCGGCCCCGAGGTCGTGCTCAAGGCCGTGGCCGAGCCCGAGGTGCTCGCGGCCTGCGTGCCCGTCATCGTCGGCGACGCGCAGCACCTCGCGCACACGGCGCGCACGCTCGACCTCCGGTGCGGCTACGAGATCGTGCGGCGCGGCGAGCCCTTCCCCGAAGACGCGGCCGGGCCGGTCATCTACCACCTCGACAACATCCAGGGCACGGTCGCGCCGGGCGTCGAGTCGGGCGACGCGGGGCGCGCCGCGGCCGAGTACATCGAGGCGGCGGTCGAACTCTGCGGCGCGGGCGTCGTGGAGGCCATCGCCACCGCGCCGATCAACAAGCGCGCGCTCTTCCTCGGCGGCTACAGCTTCCCCGGGCACACGGAGTTCCTCGCGCACCTGACGGGGAGCCCCGAGTCGGCGATGGCCTTCGTCGCGTCGAACCTGCGCATCGTCCTCATCTCCACGCACGTGCCGCTGGCCGAGGCCATCCGCCTCGTCGAGAAGGAGCGCATCTTGCGCGTCACGCGGCTCGCCGACCGCGAGCTGCGCCGCTGGGGCATCGTGCGCCCGCGCATCGCGGTGGCGGCCCTGAACCCGCACGGCGCGGAGGGCGGCCTGTTCGGCGTCGAGGAGGCGGCCGAGATTCAGCCGGCGGTCGAGGCGTGCCGCGCGGAGGGGTTGGAGGTGTCGGGGCCGCACTCGGCCGACACGGTCTTCCTGCGCGCCTCGCGCGGCGAGTTCGACGCGGTGATTTCGTGTTACCATGACCAGGCGATGATCCCCGTGAAGTGCCTCTCCTTCGGCGAGGCGGTCAACGTCACGCTGGGTCTGCCGTTCATCCGCACCTCCGTCGATCACGGCACGGCCTTCGACATCGCGGGCCGCGGCGTCGCGGAGCATTCGAGCATGGTCGCCGCCATCACCCTGGCCGCGCGCCTCGCGCGCGCCGACGAGAGCGGCAGGGCAGTTGAAGTTTAATGACGAGTGATGAGTGATGAATGAGAAGCGGCTTGCCTTCAATTCCTCATTCTTCATTCTGCATTCATCATTCAGAAGAACCGGAGGTTCTTAGTGTCTGCGCAGAGTGAAGCCTCACGACGCATCCTGGTGGCCGACGACGACCCGGCGATTCTGCGTCTGGTGACGGCCATCGTCGAGAAGGAGGGTTACCAGGTCGTGCCGGCGCGCGACGGGCGCGAGGCGTACAAGCTCCTCCAGGCGGGCGGCGACTTCCTCGCCTGCGTCTTCGACGTGGTGATGCCGCACATCCAGGGGCCGGAACTCGTCCGCTACATGAAGACCGAGAAGAAGCTGATGAAGATTCCGGTGATGATGATGACGGCCGAGCAGAACCCGAAGCTCTCCTCCGACAGCTTCGCCGCCGGCGCCGTCGTCTTTCTGCCCAAGCCCTTCACGACCTCGCAGCTCCAGGTCATGCTGCGCATGCTCATCAGCAAGTCGCGCGGCGAGCAGAGTTAAAGCCCCGCCCGGGCATCCGAAAGAAGGACGAGGAGAATTTTTATGAACAGACCGAATCCTTCGCGCGCGCGCGCCGTCCCGTTCGGCGTTCTCTCCCTCGTCCTCGCGGCGGCCTTCTGCGCGGCGGGCGCCGGCGCCCAGTCGGGGCGCAAGGCGCAGAAGCCCTTGGGGCTGCCGACCGAGCAGCCGACGCCGGCCGACCCCGCCGCCAAGCCCGCCGAGGCGAAGAAGCAAGACCCGCTCGTCACCCTCGTCGTCATGAAGGACGACACGCTCATGATGGGCTTCGACTCGTTGGCGCAGGACGACGTGGCCGCGGCCTTCTTCGAGAGGCTGAAGCAGTCCGGCCGCGACGTGGAGCTGAAGGACGGCGGGAAGGGGCGGCGGAACCAGGCGCGCGAGCGCGCCAAGAAGGAGGAGGTCGCCTACGTCGTCTTCTTCCAGATGGACGAGAGCAGCGTGGGCGGCACGAGCGCGGACACGCGCGGGGTCGCGCTCAGGACTTACGTCTACACGCCGCGGACGGGCGACCTCAAGTACTCCGACACGATCTTCCAGCGCCCCTACTACGACTCGGCGCGCGTCGGCGGCGTGCGCGTGCCCGTCCCGACGCGTCGCGTCGAACGTTACCCCTCGCAGTTCCAGCTCGAACAGGCCGCGCGCGACGCCGCCGACCGCCTGCTCTCGCGCTTCAGCATCACCCCGCCGCCGGAACAATGAAGGAAGGCAAAGGGCAAAAGGCGAAAGGCAAAAGGGAGGATGAGAGGCACGCCGGCTCTCATCCTCTTTCATTGTTGATGACGAGAGGCGCCGTGTTTCTCGTCGTCGCCTTTGCCTTCTGTGCCTTTGCCGCCGACGCCGCGGCGCAGAAGAGGCCGAAGCCGGCGTTGAAGGAGTCGGACGCGCGGCGTGCGGTCGCGGAGGCGCCGGGCTTCGCCTTGTCGAAGGGCGCGGTCAAGGTTAAAGAGGTCAGCCCCGCGGGCTCGGCGCCCGTCACCGTCTCGGCCGGCGTGAGGGTCGCCTTCCGCCTCGTGCGCGTCGAGGACGAGCGCGTGCCGCAGACGGGCGGCGTCTTCAAGCTCAAGCGCTGGCGCGCCGCCGAGTTCCGCACGGGCGACCGCGCCTGGGAGGATTTCGACCTCTTCGCCGAGGCCGTCGGCGCCGAGCGGCTCGAAGCCGCGCGCGGCGCGCTCGAAGAACTCGTCACGGAGTTCGAGGCGCAGCAGGCTAAAGTCGGGGGCGGCTGGGGGGTGACGGCGCTCACCGTCGAAGACGAGGCCGCCCGCGCGAGCGAGGCCGGCGCGAAGAAGAAGAAGAAGGAGAAGAAGAAGGACGAGCCGGAGCAGAAGGCCGCCGAGCCTTTGACGCGCGGGCCGCTCACCATCAAGCAGCTCTCTCTGATGGGCGCGTCGGCCGTGGCGGAGGTCGTGGTCGAAGGCGTCTTCACCCTGGCGAAGGACGCGCGCGGCCGTTGGCGCGCGGCGGGCTTTGAGGTAGGCGGCGAGGCGGTCGGCGACCTCGAAACGCTCTGGCGCTCAATCGACACGCGCAAGGCCGCGCGCGCGCGCGCAGACCTCGCGGAGATGCGGGAGGCGCTCGAAGCCTTCCGCCGCGAGCGCGGCTTCTACGTCGTCGGCGAAGACTCGGCCGTCCTCTTCGACCACCTGAACCCGCGCTACGCCAAACGCGTCATCCGCCTCGACCCCTGGCACAACCCCTACCGCTACGCCGGCACGCAAGCCTCCTACACCCTCGCCTCCGACGGCCCCGACGGCAAATCCGGCACCGCCGACGACGTGACCCTGAGCCGCTGAAAAGGCAAAAGGCAAAGGGCAAAAGGCAAAAGTGAAGATAAGGGGGCTCGCCCCTCATCATTTTGCCTTTTGCCTTTTGCCTTCCTTCATGCCTTCACGACGAAGAGGTGGCCGTGCGAGAGGCGCAGCTCGCGGAACTTCGAGCGGCGTCGGGGGGCGACGCCGAATTCGGGGTGTGTGATGTCGCCCATGCCCATTTCGTCCACCAGCTCTTTGACGAAGCCGACCATGCCGTAGTCGTGCGTGGCGTAGAGGCCGCGCTGGAGGGCGCGCTTGGCGAAGCGTGTGAGGTTGCCGGCGAGCGGCAGGCGGCCGAGCCGGCTGTTGTGCAGGCGGGTGGCGACGCGGCTGAGGCGGTAGCGCAGCGGGCCTCTCGTCGTGCGCCGGGGGCGGTAGCGCACGCCGTCAGGCCAGAAGTCCCAGTAGCCTGTGCCCCAGTCTTCGATGACGTAGAGGCCGCCCGGCTTGAGGTGGTTTTCGAAGAGGTGCCAGAAGCTGACGCGGGCCAGCTCGCCGACGTGCGAGCAGTCGTCGATGATGACGTCGAAGCCCTCGGGCGCGCACTCGCGCGCGATGCGGTCGAGGAGTGCGGTGTCCTGCTGGCCGCCCTGGTAGAGGCGGATGCGCCCCGTCGGGTCTTCGATCGGCGCGGGGTTGAGGTCGAGGCCGGCGATGAGGCCGCGCTCGAAGTAGTCGCGCCAGAGGAGGAGCGAGCCGCCCTTGAGGACGCCGAGTTCGAGCAGGCGCACGTCCCGGTCGAGGAGCGGGCGGAAGTATTCCTCGTAGTTGCGCAGGTAGTGCGTGTGCGCCGCCTTGTCCGTGTCGTAGTTCGAGGCGTCGAGCGTCCTCTTCGTAGAAGTCATGCGCGCGGATGATAGCCGCACTGCGGCGCCTAAATCCAGCCGTCAAACAATGAGGGGCGCGGACGAGACGCCCGCGCCCCTTTAGTTCGTGTGTGACCGACGGGCGACGACTACTGGCAGAGCCAGATGGGGTTGCAGGGGTCTTCGGGCGGCGGGCAGTCCTGCACGTCCGGGTCGTTGTCGTCGCAGTCGTAGCAGGCCACGACCCCGTCGCCGTCCGCGTCGCGGCCCGCGCAGGGCGTGGTCGAAGACGGGACGAGTTCGAACTGCTGGTTGATGCCGCCGTGCGGGTCGTACTGGATGATGTACGCGCCGGGCGAGTAGGACGCGTTCGCCACGTCCATGTTGAGCAGGCTGTGCTGGACGCGTATCTGGTTGTAGTAGCCCGAGCCGACCTGCCCGCTGATTACGTCGAACTGCTGGTTGAGGCCGTTGTGGCAGGTGTACTGCATGAACTGGCCGCCGTAGCTGTAGGTGGCGTTCACCTGGTCGATGCAGAGGTTGCTGTTGCCGGCGCGGATGCGGTAGTAGCCGTTGCCCATCGGCTCGAACCGGAAGCGCTGGTTGTCCCCGTTGTGACAGGTGTACTGGATGAGCCGCGCGCCGGTGTTCAAACCGCCGCCGTTCACGTCGAGGCAGAGGCCGCTGTGGTGGGCGACGATCTGATACCACTGGTTCGGGTCGATGCCCGACTGCGCGTGCGCGACGCGGGTCGCCGGCGCGGTCGAGAGGGCGAGGGCGGAGAGGCCGGCGGCGAGCGCCAGCACGAATAGAAGTCTCTTCATCACAAGTCTCCTTTCGGCAGTTCTCTTGGAACCCCCGCCGCGGCGCGCTAAGATGCGGGCCGACAGGGCGATGCGTCCCGGCGCCTCGGCGTTCGGTTCCGTGTTGTCTCTGCCGGCCCGCGCCCACCTGCAACGTGGGCGCGGGCCGCTCTTTTTAAACCCCCGCGCGGAGCGCTCCGCGCGGGCGGGTTAAAGGTGCGAGTTCGGCGCGGGGCGGGGGCCTACAGCCCCGCGGGTTGTCTGTCTCGAAGAGTGAGGGACGGGGTGCCGCCCTTTGTACAGAAAGAGGGTCTTGTTCTTAAGTCGCCGGCGGAGTCGTCCGCCTACAGTTCGGGAAGTATCGGGGGAGAGAGTTACGGGCTTTTGAACCTTCGGGAGCTGAGTGTGGCCGGGAGCTTAGCGCCGTGCCCGGCGGCTGTCAACAGGAATTTTGACCGCGCGGAAAGCGTTCAGCCCTTCAGCCCTTTCTCAAGTAGAAGACCGCCTGGTCGCCCTCGCCCGCGCGGTTCAACTCCGCGGCGCGCGCCTCGAAGGCGGCGATCTCTTCGGGCGTGAAGACGGAGTTGGAGGGGTTGACGAAGTAGGAGCGCTCGTCGGCGAGCGGGATGTCGCGCGCGTACTGGATGCTCCCCCAGAACTGGAAGGCCGTCGAGTCGTAGACGATTTCATCGACGGTAAACCCGACCTCTTCAGCCAAAGACTTGAAGGTCTGCGCCGTGTAGAGGAAGAGGTGGCGCGGCGGGTCGAGCTGAACCCAGTTGACGCCGAACTCCTTCCAAGCGCGCGCGACGACGGGGATGCGGACGACGGCGTAGTGGCCCGGCCTCAGAACCCTGTGCATCTCCCCGAGCGCGGCGCGCGCGTCCGGGACGTGTTCGAGCGAGTGGTTGGCGAGGACGAGGTCGAACCGGCGCGTGAGGTCGGAGAGCTCCGCCTTCAGCACGCGCACGCCGCTCTCGTACGTGACATCTTCGGCCACGAAGGGATCGACTCCGACTAAATCCTGAAAGCCGAAGTGGCTCAGCGCGACCAGCGTCCCGCCCGCGCCCGAGCCCACGTCGAGAATGCCGGAACCGGGGTTGAGCCGCAGGTCGAGCCGCGTCTCTTTCAGGTAGGCGGGGAAGCCGACGACCACGCGCCCGGCGCGCGCCGCGAGCAGGCGCCCCAGGGGTCGCCGCAACTCGCCGAAACCTCGTCGCCTTCCGCAGTAATAGCCCGCCGCGCGCCCGCGGATAAACGACGCCGCGCGGCGCGCGAGCCGCTTCTTCAACCCGGCGCCGCCGCTCTGCTCGGGCGGGCGCAGCGAGTAGTAGTCGCCCGCGTAGTAGGGGCGCAGGTCGGGCACCTCTTGGATTTGCAGCGTGCCGCACGACGCGCACTCGACGTAGTCGAACTCGTCGCGCGTCCCCGCGAACATCTCGCGCGCGCGGTGCGCGCGGTTGCCCGAACTGTTGCCGCAGACGCGGCACCCCTCTCCACTCATACTCTTCACCGACGGGGAATTTTAGGCGCGCGGAAAACGGCCGGATTATACACGCGGCCCGGCGCGTGCGCGCCCGAAAAGGCGGCCGGAAAATCAGCTTGACGGGCCGTCGGCGCGGGTGTTAGGTTTGATTTGCGGCCTTCGTGCGTGGTTTTCAGCGAGGGGCCGCTGAACATGCCCTGCCGCCGCTCCACGCGCGAAAGCGTTCCTTTACTTGCCCCCCGGAGCGTTCGGCCCCCTTGCACAAGGAGACTCTTTTGAGTTCGGGAAGCCGGAAACTTCTGCTCGCTGACGACTCGCCGACGATCCAGAAGGTCGTCAGTCTCACCTTCGGCGACGAGGACTTCGAGGTCGTCGCGGTCGGTGACGGCGCGCAGGCGTGGCGGGCGCTCGCCCAGGAGCCGCCGCCCGACGTCGTGCTCGCCGACGTGGTGATGCCCGGCCCCGACGGCTACGAGCTGTGCGAGCGAATCAAGCGGGACGAACGTCTGAAGAAGATTCCCGTCGTGCTCCTCGTTGGCACGTTCG
Organism: Acidobacteriota bacterium; assembly: GCA_019242475.1. Taxonomy (GTDB): domain Bacteria; phylum Acidobacteriota; class Blastocatellia; order Pyrinomonadales; family Pyrinomonadaceae; genus QHXN01. The sequence goes on from JAFAVK010000067.1 coordinate 9,108, forward strand.
AACCATTCAACGAAGCGGAGGCGCGCAGAGTTGGCGCGGATACAGTCTTGACGAAACCCTTCCAATCGATACGCAACCTCGTCGGCAAGGTCGGCTCACTCCTCGGCGGCGAGTCGAAGGCGGACGAGCCCGCGGAAGCGCCGCGTGACGAGCGCCGGCCCGAGGAGTCGCGCCCGCCCGCCTTCGACGCAGCACGCTTCGACGCGGACGCGCGCCGCGCCGCGCCGCACGACGAGGCGGAAGAGCCGCGGGCGGAAGACCCGGGCGCCTCCTTCGCAGACCTCGGCGCCGACGACGAGCTGATCGAGGCGCGTCCGGCCGAAGACTTCGGCGCGCCCCCCGCCTTCGCGCGCCGGCGCGGCGACGCGCCCGCCGACCCCGCCGACGTAGAGCCGCCCGAGCCCGACTTCGACGCCGCACCCGTCTTCGAGACGAACGGCAGCGCGGCCCACGCGCCCGCCGCCGCCGCTTCAGAGAAAGAGTCCGACGACTTCGCCGCGGCCTTCAAAGAGACGCACGACCCGGAACCCGTCTTCGCCGCGGCCCAGCCCCGAGAGAGTGTGATGAACGAAGCGAACGCCCCCCAGACTTCATTCGACGCGCGCGCCAAGGGCGCCGCCGCCGCTGACGACTCGCTGCTCGACCTCGGGCAGTTCGGCGCGACCTCCGCGGCCGCGACCGCCGAGGCCGACGACTTCATCCTCGACCTCGGCTTCGATGACGAGCCCGTCGCGCCCGCCGAAGTCTTCGACTCGCCTCTCGCCGCGGAGCCCGAGCCCGCGCCGAAGTGGGCCGACGCCCCGAGCGCCTTCGCGGAGGCAGCGCACGGCGAACGCCCGCGCCCCTTCGAGTCGGCCTCCTCCTTCGAGCCGCCCGCGACCTTCGAGCCCGCACCCTCCTTCGACTCTTCCAAAGCCTTCGCGCAGCCAGAAGCTTCCCTCCCGCAAGACGACGCGCCCTGGCGCGACGTGGTGGTGCAGGACGGCCCGCAGGGCTTCGCCTTCGGCGGTGAGGAGCCGCAAGGCGCGGGCGCCGCGCCCCGCGGCTTCGTCGAGCCCGAGGTCGTGCCCGCCGACGAGCCCGTCCCGGCCGTCACCGACGAGTTCACCGACGGCAGCGTCGAAGGCGACGTGTCCAGAGAGCCCGCCGCACAGTCTTCGTTCGCCCAGGCCGCGCCGCAAGAGACCTCGGCCGCCGGGTTCAACGTCGGGACAGCGCGCGCCGGCCTCGAAGAGCCGCTGCGCGCCGACCATCTCTCGCCCGAGGCAATCGATGCAATCGCCCGCCGCGTCGTCGAGCTGATGTCCGACAAGGTCGTCCGCGAGATCGCCTGGGAGGTCGTCCCCGAGTTGGCCGAGCTGCTCATCAGACAGAAGCTCGAAGAGGAGAAGAGTAGGCAGTAGGCAGTTCAGGCAGGTAGACGCCTGAAAGAATCGGGGCGGCGGGTCGTGAATCCCGCCGCCCCGATTCTTTTGACCGCTTTGCCTTCTTCCGAACTGCCTACTGCCAACTGCCTACTCTTTTCCCTTTTCCCCCTGCCCTCCGTATAATCGAACGGTCATGGACATCCCGAAAACTTACGACCCGAAGCAGGCCGAGGAGAGCCATTACGCGCGCTGGGAGCGCGAGGGGTGCTTTGCGCCGGAGGTGAACAGCGACCCCGCCGCGCCCGTCTACTCCATCGTCATCCCGCCCCCGAACGTGACGGGCTCGCTCCACATGGGGCACGCACTCCAGCACACGATCATGGACGTGCTCACGCGCTACTACCGCATGCGCGGCCGCCGCACGCTCTGGCTGCCGGGCACCGACCACGCCGGCATCTCGACGCAGATCATGGTCGAGCGCCAACTCAAGAAAGAGGAGGGGAAGACGCGCCACGACATCGGCCGCGAAGAGTTCACCGCGCGCGTCTGGAAGTGGAAAGAGCAGTACGGCGGCGAGATCACCCGGCAGATGCGGCGCGAGGGCGCGAGCGTCGATTGGTCGCGCGAGCGCTTCACGATGGACGAGCACCTCTCGCGCGCCGTGCGCGAGTTCTTCGTCCGCTGCTACGAGGAGGGGCTCATCTACCGCGGCCCCGGCATGATCAACTGGTGCCCGAAAGACCAGACGGCCCTCTCAGATTTAGAAGTCGATAAAGAGTCTCAGGCGGGCAAGCTCTATTACCTGCAATACCCCGTCAAAGGCTCCGACCGCCGCCTGACGGTGGCGACGACGCGCCCCGAGACGATGCTCGGCGACACGGCCGTCGCTGTCAGTCCGAAAGATGAAAGATATGCAGACCTCGTCGGCCAGACGTTGCTTCTCCCCATCGTCGGCCGCGAGATTCCCGTCGTCGCCGACGAGTTCGTAGACCCCGAGTTCGGCACGGGCGCCGTAAAGGTGACGCCCGCGCACGACCCCGCGGACTACGCCCTGGGCAAGCGTCACGACCTCCCGCAGGTCACGGTCATCGACCAGCACGCCCGGATGACCTCGGAGGCCGGCGCGGAGTTCGAAGGTCTCGACCGCTACGAGGCGCGCGAGAAGGTCGTGCAGAAGTTCGAAGAGCTTGGGCTGTTGGAGAAGGTCGTCGATTACGAGTTCTCCATCACGAAGTGCGGCCGCTGCCGCACGGTCATCGAGCCTCTGATTTCGACGCAGTGGTTTTTGAAGCAGTCCGAGCTGGGGCGCGAGCCGCTCCGGCTCATCCGCGAGCAGCACGAGCCGCGCTTCGTCCCCGAGAACCCTTACGAGAAGGTCTACGAGAACTGGCTCGCCGGCCTCTACGACTGGACGCTCTCGCGCCAGCTCTGGTGGGGCCACCGCATCCCCGCCTGGTACGACGGGAAGGGAAACGTCTACGTCGCGCGCACCGAAGCGGACGCGCGCGCGCAGGCCGGCACCGACGAGCTTGAGCAAGACCCGGACGTGCTCGACACGTGGTTCTCCTCGGCGCTCTGGCCCATTTCGACTTTGGGCTGGCCGGACGAGGACTCGCCCGACCTGAAAACCTTCTACCCGACCTCGGTGCTCGTCACGGCGCGCGACATCATCTTCCTCTGGGTCTCGCGGATGATGATGACGGGGATGAAGTTCGCGGGTAAGAAAGCTTTCGACGACGTTTACATCACCGGCACCATCTTCGACAAGCACGGCCAGCGCATGTCGAAGACGAAGGGCAACGGCGTTGACCCGCTCGACGTGTTCGACAAGTACGGCGTGGACGCGACGCGCCTCGTGCTGGCCTCCATCGGCTCGACGGACACGCGCTGGAACGACAACCAGGTCGAAAGCTACCGCAACTTCGCCAACAAGATTTGGAACGCCGCGCGCTTCTGCCTCTTGAATTCCGAAGGCGCGCGGGTCGGCCACGGCTTTGAAGGAGAGCCGAAGACGTGGGCGCTGCACGACCGCTGGATCGTCTCGCGCCTGCACAAGACGGCGCGCGAAGTGGGCGCGGCCGTCGAGGCGTACCAGTTCCACGAGGCCGTCTACGCGCTCTACCATTTCTTCTGGGACGACTTCTGCGACTGGTACATCGAGCTGTCGAAGTCAGACGTGACCGCGGCCGACGCTTCGCCCGAGCGCGACGCCGCGCGCGGCCGCGTCCTGACCGTGCTCGAACAGGCGCTACGTTTACTTCATCCCTTCATGCCCTTCATCACGGAGGAGCTTTGGCAGCGCCTGCCCGGCGTGGGCAAAGACTCTTTGCACGCGGCCTACCGCGCGGCCGACGTGACGCCGACCGTCATGCTCGCCGAGTTCCCGCGCGCGGACGAGTCTTTAATTGACGAGCAGGCCGAGGAGGAGCTGCGCTCGGTCATCGAGCTCGTCTCGCGCGTGCGCAACATACGCACGGAGCTGTCCGTCAAGCCCGGCGAGTACCTGCCGCGCCTCTTCGTCGGCACGCCCGACCGCGGGATGCGCTACGTCTTCGCCAACAGCGCCGAACAGATCACGCGGCTCACGCGCGCCTCGAAAATTTTCGTGACCGACCGCCTCGAAAAATCTTCCAACGGCGGCGGCGAGATACCGCGCGCGTCGGCGCGGGCCGTGCTCGCGGGCGGGGCCGAGGTGGCCGTGCCGTTGGAAGGCTTGATCGACTTCGCGCAGGAGCGTGCGCGCATCACGCGCGAGCGCGAGAAGCAGGAGAAGGAGTTGCAGAAAGCGGAGGCGCAACTCGCCAACCCGCAGTTCGTCGAGCGCGCCCCGGCCGAGAAGGTGGAAGAGTTGAGGCGCCGCGCGGCGGAAGTCGGACAGAGGATGAAGGCTTTGGGAGAGATGCTGGAGGCTTTAGGCGAATGAGCTGGCTCGACGAGGGGGCGCTGTTCTCGCAGGTCGGCGCGTTCCTGAACGAAGACATCGGCCGCGGCGACATCACGACGCAGTCCACCGTGATGCGCAGCCAGAGCGCGAAGGGGCGCTTCATCGCCAAGGAGGCGATGGTCGTCTGCGGGCTGGAAGCGGCCGAGGCCGTCTTCTCCACGCTCGACTCGCAGCAGCAGATCGAGGCTTTCGTCTCCGACGGCGACGAGGTCGAGGCCGGCAAGGTCATCGCGCGCACCACCGGCTTCGCGGACGTGCTGCTCGCGGGCGAGAGGCTCGCGCTCAACCTCATGCAAAGACTCTCCGGCATCGCCACGCTCACGCGCCGTTACGTGGAGGCGGTCGAGGGCACGGGCGCCGTCATCGTGGACACGCGCAAGACGACGCCGGGCCTGCGGATGCTTGAGAAGTATGCGGTCACGACGGGCGGCGGTCGCAACCATCGCTTCGGCCTCGACGACGGCGTGCTCATCAAGGACAACCACATCGCGCTCGCGGGCGGCGTGGCGACGGCGGTCGGGCGCGCGCGCAAGGCCGTCGGACATTTGCACAAGATCGAGGTCGAGGTCTCGCGCGAGCGCGACCTGCGTGACGCCGTCGAGGCCGGCGCCGACATCCTCCTCATCGACAACCAGACGCCCGAGGAGACGCGCCGCCTCGTCGAGGTCGCGCGAAACTTAAGGCCCGGCGTCCTGCTCGAATCCTCGGGCGGCATCACGCTGGAGAACGTCCGCGCCTACGCCGAGGCGGGCGTCGATCTCGTCAGCGTCGGCGCGCTCACGCACTCGGCGCGCGCCGTGGACATCAGCTTCAAGATTCAGTCAACGTGAGAGGGAGGGGAACCGGGCGCCGGCCGGCGCGTGTAAACCCCGGGGCGCGCGGCGCGCATCCGAAGAAACGCCGGCAAGTTTTCAAGGAGGAAGTGATGAAGAAATCTCTGGCACGCGTGGCGCTCGCGGCGCTGGCCGCGCTCATGCTTTTGCAGACGGACGCGCAGTCGCAGCGCCGGCGCACCTCGCGCCGCACGACCCACCCTTCGCGCCCGCAGCCGGTGCAGGCGCCCGACCTGCCCGACGAGCCGAGCGTCGTCAGCACCGCCGACGACACGCCGCCCGCGACGACGCGGCGGACTCCGAGCCGCACCCGCACGCAGCAGAGCACGCAGGCCGAGAACGAGCAGTTGCGCGGCACCGTCCGCGACCTCTCCGGCCAGGTCGAACAGCTTTCGGGACAGCTCAAACAGTTGAAGTCCGACCAGCGCGCGATGTACGACCTCGAACAGCTCACGCGCGCCGAGCAGCGCGCCGAGCAGCTCCGCACGCAGCTCCGCGAGGTCACGGACAAGGAGTTCCAGTTGCAGGAGCGTCTGGCCGAGATCGACTACGAGTCGCAGCCCGACTCCATCCAGCGCCGCGCGGCGCTCGTCGGCTCGCTCAACCCCTCGGCCGTGCGCGACGCCATCGCGCAGCAGCTTGAGCGCGAGCGCGTGCGCATCAACAAGCAGTTGGAACTGCTGGGCGCCAGCCACACGCGCCTCGAAGCCTCGGTCGCCACCGCCGACGCGGAGGCCGAGCGCCTGCGCCAGCGCGTCGAGGCCGCCGACCAGGGGCAGCAGTTGCCGCCCACGCCCGGCACCGACGCGGCGCCACAACCCAGCCCGTCCCCGACGCCCGCGGCGCAGCCGCCGCTCGAATAGCCCGCGCGCCGCGAGGAGCCGAAGCCTTGAACGAGCCCCCGCCCGACTGCCGCTGCATGACGCCGCCCTTCATGTACTGGGACTTCGACGCGGTGCCGGTCGGCGTGGACGGGACGAAGGGCCGCGGCGGCGAGGTGACCCTGGAGACGTGCAAGGCTTGCGGGAGTCTCTGGCTCCGCTACTTCGTCGAGTACGAGTTCTTCTCCCAGTCCGGCCGCTGGTACCGCGGACTGGTCACACCCGAGGTGGTCGAGTCCCTGACCCCCGAGCGTGCGCCGGAGCTTTTGCAAAATCTGCCCTGGCTCTTCAGCGGCGGCTCCTACTTCCGCTCAACGGGCCGCAGGAGTACCTGCATGGTCATCCTGGACATTTAGGTTTGCGTCATGTCTTCCGTCACCAAACTCGAACTCTACCGGCTGGTCGGCGAGGCGGCGGCGCGCGGCGAGCGCGTGGTCGTCGCCACGGTGGCGCACACGCGCGGCTCGACGCCGCAAAGGCGCGGGGCGAAGATGCTCTTCTTCGAGGGCGGGGGGACGGCCGGGACGGTGGGCGGCGGCTGCGTCGAGGCGGAGGTCTGGGCCGAGGCGCGCGAGGCGCTACGCACGGGGCGCCCGGCCCTGCACCGCTTCACCCTCACCGCCGACGAGGCCAGCGAGGAGGGCATGGTCTGCGGCGGCACGATGGAGATTTTCCTCGACGTGTGGGGAGGGGAAGAGGCAAAGAATGATGAGTGATGAATGATGAGTGATGAATATCTCGACCCGGTAATATTCATTATTCATCACTTAGCGCGAACGGAGTGAGCGTCATGAGTTCTTTCGTCGAAAACTACAAGGCGAAGCACCGGCACCCTTTGAACAGGCTGACGCACTCCGTCGGCATCCCTTTGATCGTCGTGAGCCTGCCGCTCTTCTTCTGGGACTGGCGCTGGGCGCTGGGGCTGTTCGTCGTGGGGTGGGTCTTCCAGTTCCTCGGGCACGCCATCGAGGGGAACAGCCCGGCCTTCTTCCGCAACCCGGTCTACCTCCTCGTCGGCCCCCTCTGGCTCCTGCGCCGCGCGCTCGCCGCCGTCGGGTTGGTGCGCACGACTCAGAAGTAGACGCGCGCCCCCCGCCGCGCGCGTTGAGATTAATCCCGCCGATGGACAGTCCCAGCCTTCAAAACCACTCCGCCGAACTCACACGCGCACTCGCACGGGTGATCGAAGCAGGCGGCGTGGCCGTGCTCGTCACAATCGTCGAAGCGGCGCGGGGCGTCGGCGCGAAGGTTCTGTTCGAGGCAGAGGGCGGGCGGGCGGGGACGACCGGAGACGCGGCGTTGGACGACGCGTTGGAAGAGCAGGCGCGCGCCTTTCTCGCCTCCCGGGCGGAGGCGAGGACGCTGCGCGCGGAGGAGTTCGCGCCCGCGCTCGAAGCCTGGCGCGGGGCGCGCGTGCTGTTCGAGCGCGTCGAGCCGGAGCCGCACCTCGTCGTCTGCGGCGCGGGGCACGTCGGGGCCGCGCTCGCGCGGCTCGCACAAGCCATCGGCTACCGCGTCACGCTCGTTGACGACCGCGAAGAGTTCGTCGCACGTTCCCGCTTTCCCGAACAGGATGTCGAACTGATCGCGGCGCGGGGTTGGACGCGGACTTTGAAGGAGGTCGTCGGGACGGGGCGCGGCGTCTACGTCGCGGTCGTCACGCGCGGCCACAACGAGGACGAGGAGTGCATGCGCGCCGTCCTCGAAGCACGCCCCGAATACGTCGGCATGATCGGCAGCCGCCGCCGCACCAACATCGTCCTCGGGCGCCTGCGCGAGTCGGGCCTGGGAGAAGAAGTCCTCAAGGAAGTCCGCGCGCCGGTCGGCTTAGACATCGGCGCGGTCTCGCCCGAAGAGGTCGCGCTCGCCATCCTCGCGGAGGTCGTCGCGCACCGCCGCGGCGGCAACGGCGCGCCGCTCTCCGCTTGGCGCAGGGGGTGACGCGCACGTCTTACTGCTCCTCATTCTCACGCCGCTCCCGGGTGGGCTTCGGCCGCGCAACTCGAAAACGCTAGGCGCGGCGGACGGAGTTGCTTTAAAATCCCGGGGCGCTGCCGGCCGATTCGCATTCACGTCACGTCGGCGGGACGGTCATCGATGAGCGGCCCTCATTCACTCGAACAGCTTTTAGCCGGAGGCAGGGTCGTGCCGTTTGTCGGCGCGGGCGTGTCGATGTCCGTGCGCGACAGGACGACCGGGCGCCCGCTCTTCCCAAGCTGGCGGGAACTGCTGGGGCGCGCGGCCGCGCGCCTGGAAGGCGAACGTGACAAGCGTAAGGCGAGCCGCGCGAGCGTCGTCCGCGGGTTGCTGGAACTGGGCGGGTCGGACAACTATCTGGAAGCCGCGAAGCACGCGAGGGACGGGCTCGGGGCGTCCTGGTACGGGTTCCTGAAGACTCAACTGAACCCTTCGCGGCAGAGCGTTGACGAACAGAGCCTTGAGACGGCGCGAGCCGTCTGGGGGCTCGGCAGCCGGCTCGTCATCACGACGAACTTCGACCGCGTGCTGCACTGGGCCTGCCCGCAACCGGAAGACCTTTCGTACTGGAACATCGAGGCGGCCTTCGAGCAGGTGGAGGCGCTGCGCGCGCCGGCCGAGCGCCCGGTCGTGTGGCACCTCCACGGCTTCATCGACAAGGCCACGGAGATCATCCTCACGCCGGGCGGCTTCGGCCTCCTCTACCCGGCGCGCGACGGCTCAGAGTCGAAGTACCGCGCGGCGCTCGCGACGCTCCGCACGTACCTCGCCACGCACTCCTTCCTCTTCGTCGGCTTCGGGCTGGAGGACGCGCACTTCGTCCGCCAACTCTCCGAGGTGCATGAAATCTTCGAGGGCGCGCCCGGGCCGCACTACGCGCTCGTCCACGCCGCCGAGGAGTCGCGCGTGCGCGCGCTCGGCCTGCCCGTGGAGCTTCTGACTTTTGAAGATTTCGGCCCGCCGCTCGTCAAGCTCCTGCGCGAGCTGGGTGAGGCCGCCGCGCCGCCCGAAGAGGGGAAAGATGAAACTCTTGAGGGCGGGGGCGAGGCCGTGACGGCCGCGCCGCCGGCCTACGGCCCGCACAACACGCCCTTCTTCGTCCCCTTCGCGTCGAAGGAGGATCATTTCGTCGGGAGGGAAGAGCTGCTGCGCGAGGTTCATGAGCAGCTCACGCGCGGGACGCGCACGGGGCTCGGGCGGACGGCGGCGCTGCTGGGGCTCGGCGGGCTGGGGAAGACGCAGCTCGCGGTCGAGTACGCCTTCCGCCACAGGGGCGAGTACCCCGGCGGCGTCGTGTGGCTCAACGCAGATCAGGACATCGACGCGCAGCTCATCGAGCTGGCCGAGCGAGCGCGCTGGATCGCGCCCGAGGTTGAGCACAAGTTCAAGCTGGAGGTGGCGCGCCAGCGCGTACAGAGTCACCCGGACTGCCTCATCATCTTCGACAACCTTGAGACGCTCGACGCCGTCCGTGACTACCTGCCGAAGCAAGGCGTGGAGTCATACCTGCTCGTCACGAGCCGCACCGAGCAGCCCGGCCTTGTCTCGGTTCCGCTCGACCCGCTGGACGAAGAACTCTCCCTCCGCCTGCTGACGCAGGAGGCGAAGCAGGAGCCTTCAAGCGAGGCGGAGCGGCGCGCGGCGGAAGAGATCGTCGAGGCGCTCGGCGGCCTCCCGCTGGCGCTTGAGCTGGCTGGCGCGTACCTGCGCAACCGGCCCGTCGGCTGGGCGCAGTACCGAGACCTCCTGCGCCACGACTTCAAGTCGGCCGTGCCCTACAAGTTCTTCGGCGGCGGCGGCACACAACACGACGCCGATCTCTTGGCAACGCTCCGCATGAGCGAAGAGGTCGTCGCGCACGAGCCGCTGCTCGTCGAAATCCTCGACGTGCTGACATGGAGCGGCACCGCCCCGATGGGCTACTCGCTCCTCCGCGCCCTCCTCGGCGAACCCGACATCGGCCCCCTCCTCGACGCCCTCGGCCTCGGCTGCGCTCTCCGCTTACTTCAAAAAACGCCCGGCGCAGGCAGCTACACTATCCACCGCCTCGTTCGCCAGCAGCGCCGCACCAGCCACTCACTCGACGGCCGCACCGAATGGGTGGACACGGTCTGTGAGAGGCTGGGTGAGTGGTTTGAAAAGTTGAGGCAAGACTTCGCTACGATGCTCCAATTCGAGGCGGAAATTGACCACTTAAATTCCTGGTATGAGCACGCCTCGACCTACGCTCCGGAGCATGTTTGTCGATTAACTTGGCTACAGGCTTACCCACCTAACAAGCGCGGAGATTACAAAGAGGGTAAAAGAATAATGAAGAAAGCTCTTGAGCTGTTAGAACAGGGCCGGGTTGAAAATCACGAGTTAGAAGCCAATCTATTTGATGATCTCAGCAATATTGAGGATACCTTGGGCGACTATGATGCCGCTTTAGGCTACGCTGAGAAGGCACTGGAGATTAAGCAGAAGGTGTTTGGTCAAGATAGCGGAGAAGTCGCAACAACGATCAGTAAATTTAGCTCGATCTACTATGACCTATGTGATTACCGCTGCAGTTTAGAGTACGCCCAAAAAGCCCTAGCGATCTCACGGTCTCATTACGGCGAGCAGGCTGCTGAGACAGCTCGGGCGTTAAATCTCATAGGCTTGTGCCACCACGACCTAGGCAATTATAGCGAGGCGAAAACGTATCATGAGGAAGCTCTGTTTATAACGCAAAAGGTTTACGGAGAGTGGCATCCCGAAACGGCGAGTACGCTAAACAACCTAGCTGAAGTCTTCGCAACGCTGGGAGACCCTGCTAAGGGGTTGGAGCTTTCACTGAAGTCCTTAGAAATTATGCGCGGGTTTGGGATGGAATCCCATCCCAGAAATGGCCCAATACTAAGTAACGTCGGTGTGGCTTATGACACATTAGGACAGCATGAGCTTGGGACAGAGTATCTGAGAAAAAGTCTAACAATTATGCACACGCACCTCGGGGATGTACACCAGGAAACAGTTAGCGTGGCGCTAAATCTGGCGGTGGTGCTGTACAAGCAGGGGCAGCGTACCGAAGCTTTCAGCCTGCTCAACGAGTATTTGAGCAGGCTGCCTAAGAATCACCCGTACTACGCGCGGCTGAAGCACGCGATGAAGCAGTTTCTCGCGAACCCGCTGCGGCAGGGTTTTAGGCAGCCGGCGGGGAAGAAGGGGAAGAAGAAGAAGAGATAGCCGGTTAGGCGCGCGGTGCTGCCGCGGTCCGGCTCGGTGTGTCGTCAGCCGGCGGGGCGTTGAGCCAGGAGGCGAAGCCGGCGGAGAGCGTGTGGCGCTTGCGACCCTGACCTTCCTGAACTTCACACTTAAAGCACGCCGGGGATGAAGGCGCCGACGCGGCGCGCGTAGGCGTCGAACTCCGCGCCGAAGGTCTCGCGCAAAAGCTTCTCTTCGCTGCGGACGCGGACGAGCGTGCCGGCGACGAAGACTGCCAAGGCGAAGGGGACGGCGAGCGGGAGGGTCGTCGCGGCGCAGGTGGCGAGCAGCATCCCGAGCATCCCCGTGTAGATCGGGTGGCGGACTAAACTGTAAGGGCCTTCGGTGACGAGCCTGTGCCCCTCGATGACGCGCGCGGCGAAGCTCCACTGCCGCCCGAGCGTGCGCGCCGCCGCGACGACGAACCAGACGGAGGAGATCGCGAGCGCCGCGGCGAGGAGCGCGACGGCGAGGTTAAAGACCTCGCTGCCCGTCGGCGGTGTGAAGTAGCGGCGGTGGAAGCCCCACGCCAGGGCGTAGCCGGCCCCCTGCAAACCTATCCCGAAGAGCGAGGCGCGCTCGCGCTTGCGCTCGGGCGCGTCATTCCGCGGCGGGCTCTTCCTGAAGGCGAACGACGCAGCGAAGGCCACCCAGCAGAGGACGACGAAGGCGAAGATCGCCGTGGCGAGCGGGTCGAGTGTGATTCTCATCAGTCGGACGTGACGTGGAGTGGAGGCGCCTGTTCGGGCGCGAGGTGTTGTTCGAGGCGCCGGCGGCGGCGACCGCGGAGGGAGCCGTGGAGGAAGAGGACGGGGGCGATGAGCCAGTAGGACATGCCCGCCAGCGTCATGTAGCGCGGGTTGCGCGTGAGCGCGATGGCGATGGACGCCACGCCGACGAGCGACATGAGCGCGTTCTCCTGAACCTCGGAGACCGTGTCGTAGCTCTCCAGCTCGTTCAGCCCCAGCGCGCCGCGCCGCCGGTAGGCGTGCAGGTAGAGCAACGAGAAGATGGCGAAGACGGCGGCGAAGCCCGCGCCGTAGACGGCGAGCATCGTCGGCACCTGCTCGCCGCGCACCACCGGCTCCACGCGCCCGGCCGCGGTCTGGACGGTCGTGCCGAGGCCGAGCAGCGCGTTGACGATGTACGTCCAGACGAACTTGAGCGGGTAGACGTAGAAGAGGACGACGAAGAGGAGCAGCGCCGTCAGCCAGATCGTGAAGTTGTCGTTGAGGCCGTAGCGCCGGAAGAACTTGTACTGGACGAGCCAGACGTGGAAGAGCATCGCGAAGGTGATGGCGAAGGCGAGGAAGCCCCGCATCGTCACCAGCAGCTCGTCGAACGTGCGCGGCACTTCGAGCGAGACGACGAGCAGCGTGATGGCGATGGCGAAGATGCCGTCGGAGAGCGCCTCGACGCGCGAGACTTCGCCGAGGCCGCGCAGGCGGAAGCCGTTCTGCACCCCCGCCTCCCTCTTCGACAGGCTCTCCCTGATCACACGCGCTCCTTGCGGTTTCGCCGCCGCGTAGGCATCTTAGACCGGCCGCACTGCTTTGCTTCGGCGGCGAGCATTATTCACTTTCGGCGCGCTTCCCGCAAGACTCATGTCCACGGCCCCGGCTCACACACGCACACCACAAACGACACGCGCGGGCGGGATGTTCCGCGCGCTCGGGCATCGCAACTTTCGCCTCTTCTTCGCGGGCGCCTTCCTCTCGAACGCGGGGACGTGGATGCAGACGGTCGCGCAGAGCTGGCTCGTCTTGCAGCTGACCGACTCGGGGACGTGGCTCGGCGTGGACACGTTCATGGCGACGGCGCCGGGGCTCGCGTTGACGCTGGTCGGCGGCGTCATCGCCGACAAGGTTGACCGCAAGCGCCTGCTCATCTACACGCAGACGGGCGCGGGGCTCTCGGCGCTGACGCTGGCGACGCTCGTCTGGTCGGGCGCGATTCAATGGCAGGGCGCCGCGCGGCGCCCGTCGGACGTGTGGATGGTGCTCTGTCTCTCGTTCGTGACGGGCTGCTGCTGGGCGCTCTCGGGGCCTTCGTACCAGGCCATCATGATTGACCTCGTCGAGCGGGAGGATTTGGCGAACGCCATCGCGCTCAACTCTTCGCAGTTCCAGTTGGCGCGCGTGGCGGGGCCGACGCTGGCGGCCCTGACGATGAAGATGTTCGGGATGGCCGGCTGCTTCCTCGCCAACGGGCTCTCGTACGTGGCAATCGTGACCGCGCTCTCGCGCGTGAGGTTCGAGAAGAGGGGCGCGGGGCCGGCCGGGCCGGTCGTCGGCGAGAAGCTCGTGCAGCGCTCGATGTGGGAAGACCTGGCCGAGGGCTTCAGGTACGTGCGCGGGCGCCCGCGCGTGAGCGCGGTGCTGGTCGGCTCGGCGGTGGTCGGCCTCTTCGGCGCGCCTTACCTCGTGCTGCTGCCGCTCTTCGCGCGCAACGTGTACGGGTGGGGCGAGGGCGGGCTGTCGCTTTTGATCGGGACGGCCGGGGCGGGCGCGCTCGTCGGCGCGCTCGGGCTCGCGTACCTCGGCGACGTGCCGCGGAAGGGGCTCATCCAGCTCGCGGCCATGACCTCGGCCGGGACGTGCATCGTGGGGCAGGCGTGCGCGCCGTCGCCGCGCGTGGCCCTCCCTTTTCTCTTCGCGACGGGGATGTCGATGGTCTGCTTCTTCGCGCTCGGCAACACGCTCTTGCAGCAGCTCGTGAGGGACGAGATGCGCGGGCGCGTGATGAGCATGTGGATTCTGACCTTCATCGGGACGATGCCCCTCGGGGGCTTCCTCTCGGGCGCGGCGGCCGACCGCTTCGGCCCGCGCCCGACGCTCGCGGCCTGCGGGCTCATCGTCCTCACCGTCGGCCTCACGGCGGCCCTCAGCAACCCGCGCCTGCGCGAGACGTGAACGCAACGGCCGGCCTGAAAGGGAGAGGGGCCGCGCGCGCGTGAGCGCGGCCCCTCGGCTTGAGGAGGTTCGGCAGCCGTCACCTCACTTGAACTTGAAGTACGCGGTGTGGACGCTGCCGTCGTTCAACTGGACGACGAGCTGACGGCAGGTGCCGGCCCACGAAGACTCGGTCTTCCAGACGTAGACGTACTGGTCAGACCCGGCGTCGTAGCTGAGGCCGCTGCCGCCGGCCGTCACGGTCTCCAAGAGGGTGACCGCGTTGTCGGACGAGTTGCACGCGACCGGCCCCGAAGAGGGCGAGCCGGGGGCGAAGATGTTCAGCCCCTTGTTCCCGCTGAGGCTGAACTTGACGGGGATGGCGCGGCCCGCGTTGACGAGGTTGAAGGTCGGCGGGTTCGCGACCGGCTGGAAGAAGCCCGTGAAGTTGTAGCGCACCGTCACGGTGAACGAGCACGAGGCGGTGTGGCCGTTCCCGTCGTCGGCGGTGGCGTTGACCGTGGTCGTGCCGACGGGGAAGACCGAGCCGGAGGCCGGGCTGCTCGTGACCGAAACGCTCGACGAGCAACTGTCCGTGGCCGTCACCGCCGGGTAGCTCACGGCCGCCGAGGTGGCCGGAGAGTTCGGCGGCAGCGTGACGACGATGTTCGCCGGGCAGGAGATGACCGGCGGCGTCGTGTCCACCACGTTGACCGTGCGCGAGGCCGTCGCCGTGTGCGTGCCGTCCGTGGCCGAGTAGTTGATGGTGTAGGTGCCCGGCGTGTTCGCGTCAACCGTGCCCGAAGAGCTCACGGGCACGCTCCCCGCGCAGGTGTCCGTGGCCGTCGCGCCGGGGTCTGTGAACGTCGTGTGGCACTCGACCGTCATCGGGTTGGCGCCGTTGACGTGGATGACGGGCGCGACCGTGTCCGCGATGTTGACGACCACGTCGTCCGTGTCCGTGCCGCCGCCCGTGTCCGTGACGGTGAGCGTGATGGTGTGCGACCCCGCGGGCAGCGAGACGGAGAGCGTCGCGCCGGTGCCCAGCGGGTTCGAGCCCTCACTCCAAGAGTAGGAGTTGATACTTCCGCTGCCCGCCGTGGAGCCCGTGCCGTCGAGCATGACGGGGGTCGTCGCGCCGGCGCACTCCACGGTCTGATCCGGGCCGGCGTTGGCCGTGGGCGGAGTCGCCACGGCCGGGCCGAACTTCTGCACGCGGTCGTTGCCGGTGTCGCCGACGTAGGTGTTGCCCAGGCCGTCAACCGCGATGCCCTGCGGGAAGGAGAACTCGTCGTTGCCGGTGCCGCCCGCGAGGGTGCCGCAGGCGGAGACGAAGGCGCCCGAGGAGTCGAACTTCTGGATGCGGTTGTTGCCGCTGTCGGCGACGTAGACGTTGCCCGACGCGTCCACCGCCAGCGCGTACGGCGAGTTGAGCTGCCCGTCGCTAGTCCCGGCGGTGCCGAACTTCCTGACGAACGTGAACGTGGAGTCGAAGACCTGCACGCGGTTGTTGCCGGTCTCGGAGACGTAGAGGTTGTTGGCGGCGTCAATCGCCAGGCCCGTCGGCCCGTTGAACTGCCCGTTGCCGGCTCCGGCGCTGCCCAGAGTCGTGATGAGCGTGCCCGTGGAGGTGAACTTGTATATCCGGTTGCCGGAGGGTTGTGCGACGTAGACGTTGCTGGCGGAATCGACGGCCACCCCGCCGGCCCCGTTGGGGAACTGGCTGCTGGTACCCCAGGCCGCCAGGAAGGCGCCGCTCGAATCGAACTTCTGCACGTAGCCGGTGGTGCGTGGCTCGACCGCCGAGTCGGTCACGTAGATGTTGCCCGCCGAGTCCAGCGCCACGCCGAAGGCGTTGAGGAACTCGCCGTTGGCGCTGCCCCCGGAGCCGAACTTGAGCACGAAGCCGCCGCTCGAATTGAACTTCTGCACGCGGTTGTTCGCCTGGTCTGCGACATAGACGTTGTTGGCGCTGTCGGTCGCGAGTCCCCTGGGAGCTAAGACCTGCCCGTTGGCCGAGCCGATGCTGGCGACAGTCATCAGGAAGTTGCAGGCGGCGGCGGCCGCGCCCGACCAGACCAACAGGGCAGCGGGCAGCAGGAGCGCGAGGGCGAGCGCGGTCAGGCGGTGTCTCCTCCGGAGCGTGCTAGTCGTCTTCGTTGTCGTGCGATGTGGCGGGGGCGTGTGTGACTTCATTCGGGTCTCCTTTCAATCTCGGAAGGCGGGTCGGAGTGCGCGCCGTAGGAGCGAGCGCGCGGGGTGGAAATCGTCATCGTTAAAAGGCAGGGCGCTTGACAGCTTTTCAAAAGGCGTGAACCGCCGGCTCCTTCTTAACGGCGGGGAGATGGCCGCAAGGTTGACAGTGGCGTGCGGGAGAAGATATGCCCGCGCGCGGCCGGTGTCAATGGCGAGGGCGAGTCCTGTAGGTAGCACATTAGATGTCCGGTCTCAGTAGCACATGAGATGTCCGCTTTCGGGCGGTAACGAGTAAAGGCTTATGGGCAGGAGGACGCGCCCATGCCGTACTACTCGGAGGCCGCCGTGGAGCGGGCCATGAAAGTTCAAG
>JAFAVK010000010.1 GCA_019242475.1 Acidobacteriota bacterium
CCGGTTGCCGTGCGAGTAGGGCGAGATGTGCGCGTTGAAGAGCCACGCCTCGCCGTCGCGCACGGAGACGTAGGACTCTTTCAACTGTATCTGCCCCGCCCGGATGCTCTTCACCTCCGTCCCCTGGAGCGCGATGCCGGCCTCGACGCTGTCGAGTATGTGGTACTCGTGCAGCGCCGCCCTGTTCGTCACGAGCACTTTCTCTTCAGTCATGAGTCAGTAGGCAGTAGGCAGATGGCAGTAGGCAGTCGCTCCGCGTGATGGACGTTGAAGGGTTAATCCCGAAGTTTCGACAGCAGTGCTTTGAACTGCCTACTGCCATCTGCCTACTGCCTACTCTCCTTCCCTTCGAACTCTTCCCTGAGCGGCCGCGAGATTAAACTTTCGACCGCGGCGCGGGCCGATTTGCCGTCGTAGAGGACGGCGTGCACCTCTTCGGTGATGGGCATCTCGACGCCGCGGCGGGCGGCGAGGAGGCGGACGGCGCGCGTCGTGCGGACGCCCTCGGCAACTTCGTGCATCCCCGCGAGCACCTCTTCGAGAGTCCGCCCGCGCCCCAGTTCCTGCCCGACGAAGCGGTTGCGCGAGAGGCCGCCCGTGCAGGTCAGCACGAGGTCTCCGAGCCCCGCCAGCCCCATCAATGTTTCGAGCCGGCCGCCCTCGGCCAGCGCCAGCCGCGTCATCTCGGCCAGGCCGCGCGTGACGAGCGCGGAGACGGTGTTCGTCCCGAGCCCGAGCCCCGCGATCATCCCTGCGGCCAGCGCCATCACGTTCTTCGACGCGCCGCCCAGCTCCGTCCCGACCACGTCCGGGTTGGTATAGACGCGGAAGCTCTGCGCGCTCAGCGCCCGCTGGACGAGACGTGCGAGCGACTCGTCGCGGGACGCGACCGACACCGCCGTCGGCTGCCCCGCCGCCACCTCCTGCGCGAACGAAGGCCCCGACAGACACGCGAAGCGCTCGGCCGCGCCGTCGCCCAAGACCTCCGCGACGACCTCGGAAATCCTCTTGCCCGTCTCGACCTCGACGCCCTTCGTCGCGCTGACGAAGAC
Source organism: Acidobacteriota bacterium (assembly GCA_019242475.1). Classification (GTDB taxonomy): domain Bacteria; phylum Acidobacteriota; class Blastocatellia; order Pyrinomonadales; family Pyrinomonadaceae; genus QHXN01. Next base: position 1,053 of record JAFAVK010000010.1, read on the forward strand.
GGCGCCCGTCTCGAACAGCCCGCGCATGCCTTCGAGCACGGCGCGCGTCGCGTGCGAGGGCGCGGCCAGCACGACCATCTCCGCGCCCTTTAAAGCTGTGCCCGCCTCCGTCGTCGCCGTCACGCCCCCCGGTATGACGTGCCCTTTGAGGTAAGCGCTGTTCGCGCGCTTCTCGTTAATATCTTCGACGACCGAAACGTTGCGCGACCACAAACGTACTTCACGCCCCGCGCGCGCGGCCACGATGCCAAGCGCTGTCCCCCACCCGCCAGCCCCGATGACAGCCACGCGCTTAACCATCACCTGAACTTGTTCTCCTCGCCGCGGAGGAGCCGGCCGACGTTGGCGCGGTGCATGAAAACGATGAGCGCGGCGCCGAGTGTCGAGAGGGCGAGCAGCGGGCGCGGCGCGCGGTCGCCGACGCCGAGTGCGCTCAAAGACCAGACGGCCAGCGGCAAAAGTGCCGCCGCCACAATCGAGCCGAGCGAGACGTAGCGCCACAGCCGGACGACAACTACAAAGACCAACGCGGCGCACAGCGTCGCTATCGGCGCGAGCACGAGGAAGACGCCGAGCCCGGTCGCCACGCCCTTGCCGCCGCGGAACTTGAGCCACACGGGGAAGACGTGCCCCAGCACGGCCGCGGCCCCGGCCGCGCAGACCCACCACTGCGCGCCCTCGCCGGCGCCGAGCAAAGCCCTTGCGATGAGCACGGCCGCCGTCCCCTTCAAAAGGTCGAGCAGCAGCGTCAGGACGCCGACCCCTTTGCCCGCGCGGCGCGTGACGTTGGTCGCGCCCGTCCCGCCCGAGCCGGTCTCGCGCACGTCGCCGCCGACGAACAGGCGAACCAGCAGGTACCCGAACGAGATCGAGCCGAGCAGGTACGCGAGGGACACGACCGCTGCGTGAAGCATCCGTAGGCTCCGGGCGTGGGCTATTGGGGGCTTTAACGCTTTGCGACTATAGCAAGCAAGGAAAGAGCCCGACAAGGTTTGAGAGCGGTAACAGGTCAGTCGTCACGGGTCGGCTTCGAGCGCAGGCGCTTGACCCGGGCGCGGCGCGTCTTCTCTTCGAGGGTTCGTTCTTTGGCGGCGCGCGTGCGGCGCGTGGGGACGCGCTTGGGCTTGCGGTAGTTGAGGCGCGCGACCTCCTCGCGGAGCTTACGCAGGCAGTTCATCTTGTTGCGGTGCTGGCTCCGCTCCTCGCGGCAGTTGACGACGACGCCCGAGGGCAGGTGTTTAAGTCTGACGCCGGTCTCGACCTTGTTGACGTGCTGGCCGCCGGGGCCGCCCGAGCGGAAGGTCTCGACCTCGCACTCGCGCAGCAGCTCCTCGTCGGATTCGGGAAGGACAATCATCGGCGTCGCCTTCAACCGACAGCCCGCGCGGGCTAAAGCTCCTGACCGCGCGCCGACGGCCCGAGCGGCAGGCGCAGTGTGAAGGTCGAGCCGAGACCGCGGCCCGCGCTCTCGGCCGTCACCTCGCCCCCGTGCAGCTCGACCAGATGGCGGACGATGGCGAGCCCGAGCCCGAGCCCGCCGTGCTTGCGCGTCGTGCCCATGTCGGCCTGCCGGAAGCGGTCGAAGGCGTGCGGCAGGAACTCCGGCGCGATGCCTTCGCCCGTGTCGTTGACGCGGAGTGTGGTGTGCCGGCCGTCGCGGCGCAGCTCGACCTCGACGCGCCCGCCGGCGGGCGTGAACTTGACCGCGTTCGAGAGCAGGTTCCACATCACCTGTTGCAGGCGGTCGGGGTCGCCCGTCACCTCGCCGACCTCGGACGCGAGCAGCGTGCTCAGGTAGACGCCCTTCGCCTCGGCGGCCGGGCGGACGTTCTCGACCGCGTCCTGCACGAGCGCACGCAGCTCGACGGGGCGCATCTCCAGACGTAACTTGCCGGTGATGATGCGCGACACGTCGAGCACGTCTTCGACGATCTGCCGCTGCGCGCGCGCGTTGCGCTCGATGGCGGCGACGGCGCGCGTCGCCTCGTGCGCGCCGAGGTTGCCGGCCGCGAGCATCGAGGCCCAGCCGAGGATCGCCGTCAGGGGCGTTCTTAATTCATGCGAGAGCGTGGCGAGGAACTCGTCCTTGATGCGGTTGACCTCCTGCGCCTGCTGGTAGAGGCGCGCGTTCTCGACGGCGAGCGAGGCGCGGCGCGCGAGGTCTTCGGCGAAGGCGAGGTCTTCGGCGCCGTAGCGGCGGCCCGATTCAGACATCACGAAGGTGATGGCGCCGAACGTGCGGCCCTGCGCGGCGAGCGGGACGACCATCGCGGAGTTGAAGCCGATCTCGCGCATGATGCGCAGGTGCTCTTCGTCCTTCGCCGCCGCGACCAGCAGCTCGTCCGGTATCTCCGAGTAAATCTCCGACCTCCCCGTGCGCAGGACTGCGGGCACGCCCTGCGGCGCGTCGGGGTCATACGGGTAGCGCTCGCTCAGCTCGCGCGCCCACTCGACCTTCGCCGGGTCAACGTGCGCGACCGCGAGCCGCCGCGCCGCGCCGTCCTCGCCGAGGATGTCCACGCCGCACCAGTCGGCGACCCAGGGCACGGCGGCGTGTGCGACGGCTTCGAGCGTCTTCTCGTAGTCGAGCGAGGAGGAGAGCAGGGTCGTCGCCTCGGCGAGGAAGGTCGCGCGGCGCTCGGCCGCCTGCGCGTCGCCACGCAGGCGGCGCTGCTCGTCGTAGAGTTCCGCGGTGCGGACGGCGGAGGCGGCGAGGTTGGCGAGGGCGGTGGCGACGGCCACGTCGGTCTCGGCGAAGCGGCGCGGCTCGCGGTAGTAGAAGACGAGCGTGCCGACGACCTCGCCGTGCGCCCTGAGCGGGAGCGTCAGCATGGCGCGGACGCCCTCGCGTCGGTAAATCTCGCGGCGGCCTTCGAGCATCGGCTCGGCGAACACGTCCCCGACGGCGAGCGGGTGGTCGGGCATCCGCGGCGTGTCCGTGGTCACTTCGATGTGCTCGTTGTACCCGTCGCTCAGCCCGCTCGAAGCCACGACGGCCCAGGCCGACTCCTGTTGGAAGTAGCGCCAGATGGCGTAGGCGTCCGCGGCCACGAGCCGGTGCGAGAGCGCGAGCACGGCCGGGAGCACGACCTCCGTCTGCGGCGAGCCGAGCAGGCTCGCCGAGGCGTCCACGAGCGTGCGCAGCCTCTCTTCCACGTCGCGCCGTTGGGCGAGCGCCTCCTGCGCCTCGTCGCGCGCGGCGCGGGCCTCTTCCAGCAGCCGCTCGCGCTCCTGCGCGGCGCGCGCGCGCTCGGTCACGTCGCGCGCGATGCCTTCGACGGCGACGGGCTGGCCGTCGCGGTAGGCGATGCGCGTCGAGACTTCGAGCGTCAGGCGGCGGCCGTCGCGCGAGATGATGTCAACCTCGTAGACCGTCGGTTTCGAAGGGTCGCGCAGCTTCTGCCCGGTCATCGTCCGCGCGAGTTCGAGGTGCTCGGGGGCGACGACCTGCGCGATGTTGAGGCCGCCGAGAATCTCCTCGCGCGTGTAGCCGGTCGCCTCGGAGCCCGCGCGGTTGATGGTGAGGTAGTTCCCCAGCAGGTCGTGCGAGTAGATGATGTCGTTGGCGTTCTCGAGGAGCGAGCGGTAGCGCTCGTCGCTCTCGCGCAGCGCGCGCTCGATCTCTGCGGGGGTGTGTGGTCGGGCCGGGTTGTCCTGCATCGCCCTCGGGTCGAAGACCTCTCGTGTAATCGGGAGCCGGGCTCAGGCGCCGCCGAAGAGGCGCTCGTACTCGCCCTTGACGCGGCCGTAGCACTCGCAGGCGCGCCGCTCCATCCCGGCGCGGTCGAGGAGGCGGATGCTCCCGCGCGTGTAGTCGATGAGCCCCTCCGAGCGGAGCTTGCCCGCGACCTCGGTCACGCCGGGGCGGCGCACGCCGAGCATGGCGGCCAGGTACTCGTGCGTCAGGTTCACCTCGTCGGAGGCGACGCCGTCGCTCGACATCAGCAGCCAGCGGCACATGCGCGCCTCGACGCGGTGCAGGGCGTTGCAGGCCGCCGACTGCGAGCCGACGACGACGACCGTGTGGACGTAGCGGTTGAAGAGGCGGCGCGCCCCGGCGCTCTGCTCGTACAAATTCCTGACGTGCTCGGTGCGGACGCGGGCGGCCTCGCCGGGTATCTGGGTGAAGGTCGGCATCGTCGTCTGCCCGGCATTGAGGACGACGGGGATGCCCGACATGCCCTCGCGGCCGATGGTGCCCGACTCGACCGTCGCGCCGTCCTCCATCGTCGTCACCAGCGAGAGCAGACACGTCAGGGGGAAGTAGACTTCGTGAATCGGGCGGTCGGGGATGACGACGTGGTCGCCGTGGCGGAGCGAGACCACTTCGGCGTGGCGCCGCAGGGTGTCGAGCTCGGCGGCGGGCAGCAGGGCCAGCAGCCTGTTCTCGGCGAGGCGGTCTTGCGTGGCGGATGACATAAAGGGAGCTCACTCCTCCTGCCGTGTACGGAGGCGGATTTTCAACTGGTCTCGTTCGTGTAGATTATTAGCACATTCATTCCCCAAGCAAAAATGTCACCTGCATGAAAGACTCGACGCGGCTCCACGGGCCGCGCCCCCGGCTCACGGCCGAGTAGAGGAAGCCATCGGCCGCCGTCCGGCCGAAAGGCTGAGCCCCGGACGCTTCTAAGGGTTTTCCCCTACCCGCCTTTCCAATCTTCCCAATAGCCGCGGGCGTACCGACGTGTGAAACTCTCCGGCGTCCACAGGAGGAAGGGCGTTCCGCGTTCGCCTGCCCAGGAGCGGGGCGCCTGAAATACTTCGCGCGGTGGTTCGCGGCGGCAGCATTCACGACCGCCACACTTAAGAGCCGGCCCCGGCGAATTCGCGAGGGGCGTGTGCCCCCCGCGCTGAATCCGACAGCCGTAATCCCCGACACCGGCAAACAAAAAGGTAAGCCAGGTCATGTCAGCCTTACTGGCATCGGATGCGCACGCCCTCTGGCGTGTGCGCGGGGCGAAGGTGCTCGTGGCGGAGGATCACGAGGACACGCGCGCCCTGCTGCGCATGCTCCTTGAGCGGCGGGGCTACGCCGTGGTCGAGGCCGGCGACGGCTTAGAGGCCGTCGCCGCGGCCGAGCGCGAGCGCCCCGACCTGATCCTGATGGACGGCGGGCTCCCGCTGCTCGACGGCGTCGCGGCGACGCGCCGCCTGCGCGGCCTGCCCGCGCTCTCGGGCGTCCCCATCATCTTCCTCTCCGGGCACGCGGAGCCGCAGGCGCAGGCGGCCGCGCTCGCCGCGGGCTGCGACGAGTATCTCGTCAAGCCCTTAGACTTCGCGCGGCTCGACACGCTCTTGAACCGACACCTCCGCGGGCGCGGGGGGCGTCACGGCGAGGAGGTTTAAGCGACGCATGACACAGACGGTGACGAGAACCGGCACGGGCGGCGGGGCGAAACGGGAAGGCGCTTCGAAGCGGAAGCTGTTCGGGCTCGTCGAGCTGGACTCGGCGGGCACGGTGCTCTACACGCGCTTCGAGGCGGACGGCGCGGCACCGCTGGGCGTCGCGCCGAACTACACGGGGCTCAACTTCTACACGGAGGTCGCGCCCTTCAGAAACGTCGCCGAGTTCAGGAGCCTGTTCGACGACTTCAGCCGGGGGCCGCAGCCGGCGCACAGCACGGACTTCACCTGCGACTACGAGGACGGCCCCGTCTACGTCCGCGTGCTGTTCGCGCGCATCCGCGAGCGCTCGCAGGCGGACGTGACCAAGTCAATTCTGGTGCACATCAGGAGGGCGAATTGACCCTTCTTCCCGCTCTCCCAAGAGCTGGACAATCCCCTCACACGGCGGGCCGCGGCCCGGGAGAAAGTTATGGAGAACCACATCGGAAAGACTGACGGCTACATTCGCAAGCAGCCGCGCGACGCGCGACCGGCACCGGCCGCGGCGGCCGACGGCGCGGCCCAGCGCGCCCCCTCGTCTGCCTCCGGCCCCGACTGGCGGCGCGCGGAGGGCGACTCTTTGAACCTGCTCCTTGCCAACAGGCTTTTGAGCGCGCTGCCCGCGGAGGAGTTCTCGCACCTCTTCCCGCACCTCGAACCGGTCTCGCTCGCGGCCGGCGAGGTGCTCTACAAGCTCGACGAGGAGATGCGCTACGCCTACTTCCCTGAGACGGCCGTCGTCTCGCACCTCTACATCCTGTCCGAGGGCGGGATGACCGAGGCCGACATGGTCGGGCGCGAGGGGCTGACGGGCCTGTCGGCGGTCTTCAACGTGCCGCCGCCTTCGTACGTCTCCGAGGTGGCGCTCTCGGGCAGCGCCCTGCGCGCGCGCGTGGAGGTGCTGCGGCAGGAGTTCGCGCGCGGCGGCGCCTTCCAGCAGGTGCTCCTCAAGTACGCGGCCGCCCGCATCGCGCTGCTCTCGCGCCGCGCCGTCTGCAACGGCAACCACCGCGTCGAGGAGCGGCTCTGCACCTGGCTCCTCATGATGTACGACCGCGCGGGCGACGCGCCCCTGGCGCTGACGCACGAGCGCATCTCGCGCCACCTCGGCACGCGCCGGGCCGGCGTGACCGGCGCCGCGACGATGCTCCGCGACCGCGGCGTCATCGACTATACGCGCGGCCACATCCGCATCGCCGACCGCGCGGCGCTCGAAGCCACCGCCTGCGAGTGCTACCCCGCGGTCAGGGAGAGCGCCAACATCGCCCGTTGATTCCATATAGAGACACGTGGGCTTGATTTGAAATTTGAAATTTCAAATCAAGCCCACGTGTCTCTGTGGTGAGTTAATCTGCGCCGTCAGGCGGCGTCGATGGGGGGCGCGGTCTGTGCTTGCGCCGCGACGCGGTCGTAGAGGCGGAGCAGGAAGTGCTGGCCGGCGGCCGAAGGGGTGTCGATGCGCAGCCCGTAGAGGCCGTTGCGCTTGATGTGGACGAGCTTGGCGGTGAGCGGGATGATGCCCTCCTCCGCGATGAGCGAGACCCAGAGCAGGTCGCCCGCGGCCGCCACGGGGTCGCCCGGCAGGTTCCGGAGCGCGATTCCCAGACAACTGAAGTCCGCGACCTCGGCCGTGCCCAGCATCTCGTGGCGCGTCAGGTTGTCCACGGCCGCCATCAGCTTCTGCGGCCCCGTCACGCGCGGGAGTCCCCGCCGCTCGACCGGCTCAAGCCCCCGCTCCCCGAAAAAGTCTTCCATAAAATCCCCCCGGATTCCCGGCTTTCCGCGAATGATACCCTAATAAAGCACCAATGGCTGCCGATTTCCGCGCCGCGGGCGGTTCTGACGCTATTCGCCAAGCGCGGCATATTTGAAGAGGCGGAAGCGGTAGCGCTGGTGCTGGCGGATGCTGGCGGCGATGGCGCCGTGCAAGCTGTCGTCCCACTTCGCGTACTCGTCGATGAAGCGGTCGGCCGCCGCCTTGTCGCCCTCGTACTGCACGCGGAGCACGCGCTCCAACAGGCCGCCGACCACATCGCGGTACTTGCCGTAGTCGATGCGCAGCAGCTTCGTCTCGCGGTCGAAGGAGAGCAGGCCGTGTTCGAGGAAGTAGTTCCACTGCATAAGCTCCATCGTCTGGTACGGCTGGTCGCGGCGCGGCTTGACGTTCTGGAGCACGCGCAGGACGCCGGAGGCGTAGACCGCACGCAACTGCGCGTCCGTGTAGTAGCCCTGTTTGCGCAAAGGCTCGGCGACGTAGAGCGAGACGAGGTCGGCCTTCATCTCTTCGAGCAGGTCGGCGTCGTCCTGGAGCGCGACGTCGAGGTCGCGCCCGTCCTTCGTCACGTCCACGCCGAGGTAGTGGCCGACCTCGTGCCAGAGCGTGCGGTAGAAGTTGCCGTCCGGGGTCAGCTCCGCCTTGTGGCGCGGGTCAACGGCCGCCTCCCAGGTCGTGACGTTGCCGGTCTGGAAGAGTTCGGGGTCGCGCATGATGTTGGCGCGCAGCATGATCGTGCGGCCGTAGCGGCGCGCGAGGTACGCCTCGTTCGGGAGGATGGTGGCCGTGTTGCCGCCGCGCGACTGCGCGAAGTCGGCGACCACGTCGTAGGCGCCGACCGAAATCTCCTCGCGCACGCGGCGCTCGAACTTGAAGGGCAGAATTTCCTGAAGCGCCTGCAAGCCCTTCATCGCCGCGCGCAGGCGGTCGGTCTCCTCGCGCCGGTTGCTCAGCACGTTGAAGGAGTAGAAGGTCTTCACGCCGTAGAGCGAATCGTCGTAGGTCTCGTAAGGGCCGATCTGCGCGTTGAGATTCTTGAAGTGGCCGGTCACCCACGCCGCGTCGCCCGACTCGTAGTCGTCCGACAGCAGGTCGCGCGCGCGGTTGCGCAGGTAGCCCGCGAACTCCCAGTCGTCCTTCTCGACGGCGTCGGCCGCCTCGTTTAAAAGCGCGTGCGAGCGCACCATCTCGTCGGCCCACGCGACCGAGTACGGCACGGCGTAGAAGCCTTTCGCGTCCGGCCGCGTCGCCTCCAACTCTTTGCGCAGCCCGGGGTGCAAAGTGTCGAGCACGGGGTACTGCCTGAGCCTCGCCAGATCGCGCCGGAGGTCGGCCGCGGTCGCGCGGCGGACGGCCGTGCGTGAGTTGAGGATTGAATCGCGCCTGTCGGGGTGCGCGCCCAGGAAGGCTTCGACCTCCTCCTTGGTGGCGCCGCCGTACATGGCCGCGCCCGGCGCCGTCAGCTCGACGGGCGCGAAGGGCTCGCGTTTGTTTTCGAGCGTCGTCGCAATCGGCCCCTGGAAGAGCCTGTAGAGTTCGAGCAGGTCGCGCGTTGACTCGGGCGAGCCGAGTCGCTTGTCGAGCGCGACGAGCGCCGCGTGAGACTCGGCGGCGCGCGCGTGCCGCTGCTCCTCGTAGACGGTCTGGAATATCTGGCCGACCTCGATTAACTTGGCGACCGCGCGGCGCTCGCCCTCGGTCAGGTGCGAAGTGTCGGGCGCGAGCCGCACCTCGCCGGTCTTCTCGATGATGGCGCGGCTCTTCTCCTCGGGCCAGTAGCCCGGCGGCAGGGTGTTCGCCGCGGGCCTGCGCGTCGAAGTCTGCGCCAGCAGGTTCGAGGCGGCGAGCCCCGCCAGCGCGAGCGTAAACAGGATTCTCAAGCTTCACCTCCGCGGACGCTTTAAAGGGAATGCCCAACACTTTAGCAGAGACCGTGTCTCTTCGCAGCCGCCCGCCCCGCCGCGAGTCGAGAGGGAGTTCACGTGGATGGACAAGATGGACAGGATTTGGATTTGAAACTGCCTATCCCGTCAATCCTGTCCACCCATGTGAATTCACCCCGAAACCTTTTCGCCCCCGCTCGGGTATAATCAACTCGAACTTCCACGCCGAAGCCTTGAACAGACGACCCGTTTTCCCGGGCGTCTAAAACCCCTCCCGTCGAAGGAGTCAGAAGGAATGCACAGGTCTCTCTTACTCGTCCTCTTACTGCTGCTCTGTTTGCCCGCCGCCGCACAGCCCCGCCGCGGCGACGACCTCGCGCGACTGCTGCGCTACCCGGACATCAACGGCGACACAATCGCCTTCGTCTACGCGGGCGACATCTGGACGGTGCCGGCCGCGGGCGGCACGGCGCGCCGGCTCACCTCGCACCCGGGGCTGGAGCTGTTCCCGAAGTTCTCGCCCGACGGCCGCTGGATCGCCTTCTCGGGCCAGTACAACGGCACGCGCCAGGTCTTTGTCATCCCCACCGAGGGCGGCGAGCCGCGCCAGCTCACCTTCTACAACGAGGTGGCCGCGCTTCCGCCGCGCGGCGGCTACGACAACCGCGTGCTGGGTTGGACGCCCGACGGCAAGAACGTCGTCTTCCGCGCCAACCGCGTCGCGCAGAGCGACCGCCTCGGCCGCCCTTACCTCGTGCCCCTTGACGGCGGCACCGAGCAGCCCTTGCCGATCACGGAGGCCGGCGGCGTCAGCTACTCGCCCGACGGGAGCAAGGTCGCGTTCACGCCCATCTCGAACGAGTTCCGCGGCTGGAAGCGCTACCGCGGCGGCCAGTCGCCCGACGTCTGGATTTACGATTTGAAGAGCAACACCAGCGAGCAGATCACCACGGGTCGCGAGCAGGACATGCTGCCCGTCTGGCTCGGCGACACCATCTACTTCGTCTCCGACCGCGACTGGACGATGAACGTCTTCGCCTACGACACGCGCTCGAAGAAGACGCGGAAGGTGACGAACCACACCGACTACGACGCGGCGTGGCCTTCGGGCTCGGGCGACGAGCTGGTCTACGAGCAGGGCGGCTACGTCTACCGCCTCGACGCGAAGTCGGGCAAGTCCGAGCGCGTCCCCATCAAGGTCTACGGCGACTTCCCCGACACCGTCCCCTACTTCGTCAACGTCAAAGACTTCGTCGAGAGCTTCTCCATCTCGCCGAGCGGCGCCCGCGCGCTCTTCGGCGCGCGCGGCGACATCTACACCGCGCCCGCGAAGGAGGGCGAGGTGCGCAACCTCACCGACTCGCAGGGCGTGCGCGAGCTGGCGCCCGCTTGGTCGCCCGACGGCCGCTGGGTCTCTTACCTCTCCGACCGCACGGGCGAGTACGAGTTTTACGTCCGCCCGTCGGACGGGACGGGCGCGGAGCGGCGCGTCTCGACCGACGGCGACGTGTGGCGCTACCCGGCCGTCTGGTCGCCCGACAGCCGGATGCTCGCCTACGGCGACAAGAAGCAGCGGCTCCGCATCGTCGATGTCGCCACGGGCAAGACCACCGACGTTGACCACAGCACGCGCAACGACATCACGGGCTACAACTGGGCGCCCGACAGTCGTTGGATCGCCTACACCAAGCTCGGCGCGAACCAGTTCTCGGAGATTTGGGTCTACTCGCTCGCGTCGAACAAAACACAACGCCTGAGCGGGGGCATGTACAGCGACACCGAGCCGGTCTTCGACCCGAAAGGCCGCTACCTCTACTTCCTCTCGAACCGCGACTTCAACCTGACCTTCTCCGCGTTCGAGTTCAACTACCTCTACACCAACCCGACGCGCGTCTACGTCGGACTGCTCGCCGCGGACGGCCCGGCGCTCTTCCTCCCCGGCAGCGACGAGGAGCGCGCCAAGACGAAGGAGACGCCGCTCACGCAGCCGCCCAACCCCGCGCAGGCGCCGCCCGCGCAGGGCGGGAAGCCGCAGGGGCAGGGCGGACAGATGACGCAGCCGGCGGCAACGCCTTCGCCGCAGCCGGACGCGGCCGCCGCGCAGCCGAGCCCGACGCCCGCCGCACAGAACGCGGGCGGGGCCGTCAACGTCAAGATTGATTTTGAAGGTTTCGAAAATCGCGTCCGCGCCATCCCCGGCCCGAACAGCAACTACCGGCACCTCTCGGCGACGAACGAGGGCGTGCTCTACCTCTCCGGCCCCGGCCGGCTCATGCTCTACAACATCGACGCCAAGGCCGAGCAGCCCATCATCGAGGGCATACAGGAGTACGACCTCGCCGCGGGCCTCAAGCACGTCGTCTTCCAGACGCGCGACGCTTACGGCATCGCGCCCGTCGCGCCCGGCCAGAAGCCCGACGCCGGCCTGCTCAAGCTCGACGGCCTGACGATGAAGCTCGACCCGAAGGCCGAGTGGGCCGAGATGTACAACGACGCCTGGCGCACGATGCGCGACTGGTTCTACGACCCCAACATGCACGGCATGGACTGGAAGGCGATCCGCGACAAGTACGGCGCGCTGATTCCTTACGTCGCCAACCGCGAGGACTTCACCTACCTGCTCACGGAGATGGGGAGCGAGCTGATGGCCGGCCACATCTACGCCGAGCGCGGCGACGACCCGCCGAAGGTCACGCGCGTTGACGGCGGACTGCTCGGGGCGGAGATCGTGCCCGACGCCTCGGGCTACTACCGCATCGCCAAAATCTTCCCCGGCGAGAACTGGCAGGAGTCCTTCCGCTCGCCCCTGACCGAGCCGGGCGTGAAGGCCAAAGTCGGCGACCTCATCCTCGCCGTTGACGGCCGCACCACGCGCGGCGAGAAGAACTTCTACGAGATGTTGGAAGGCAAAGCGTCGCGCGTCGTCACGCTGACTTTGAACGACAGGGCCGACTCCGCGGGCTCGCACGACGAGCGCGTGCGACCCGTCAAGAGCGAGTCGAACCTGCGCTACCTCGACTGGGTGCAGTCGCGCCGCGCGCTCGTCGAAAGACTTTCGGGCGGGCGCATCGGCTACATCCACGTGCCGAACACGGCCGTCGAGGGGAACCGCGAGCTGTTCAAAGGCTTCTACCCGCAGGCCAACAAGGACGCGCTCGTCATCGACGACCGCTACAACGGCGGCGGCTTCATCCCCGACCGCATGATCGAGCTGCTCGAACGGCGCCCGCTCAACTACTGGGTGCGGCGCGGCATCGAGCTGACCGCCTCGCCCGCCTTCGCGCACATCGGGCCGAAGGCGATGCTCATCAACGGCTACGCCGGCTCGGGCGGCGACGCCCTGCCCTACTTCTTCCGCGAGCGCAACCTCGGCCGCATCTTCGGCACGACGACCTGGGGCGGCCTCATCGGGCTCACCGGCACCCCCAACCTCGAAGACGGCAGCAGTCTCTCGACGCCCTCCTTCCGCTTCCTCGACGTCTCCGGCAAGTGGGAGGTCGAGGGCAAGGGCGTTGACCCCGACGTCGAGGTCGTTGACCGCCCCGAAGCCCTCGCGCGCGGCGAAGACCCGACGCTCGAAGCCGCGGTCAAGTACCTTCTGGAGGAGTTGAACCGCATCCCGCCCAAGCTCCCGACGCCCCCGGCCCCGCCCGTCCTCCGCCCGTGAGGCGAAAGCCCGACCGCGAGGGAGGGCGCACGTCTGACATTGAAAGGCCGCGGGATGAAAGAGACGCCCTCTTTCATCCCGCGGCCTTTTGAGTTAAGCTTTCGCCCTGCCTTACGGTCAGCCCTCCGGGTTAAGCTGATCCTTGTCCTCGAACGTTCGCGCGTTAGATGGTCGGGGCTCCGTGTGCCCCGGCCGCGTCCACTTCACGATTCACAGAGGGAGAATTCATTCATGACCAACTTACTACGTGCCGGCCGCGTCGCGCTCATCCTGCTCTGCGCCGCGGCCTTCGGCGCGGAGGCGCGCGCCGACGTGAAGATCAAGTCGCGCCAGACCGTGCAGGGGCACACGTTCGACAACGCCGTCTACATCAAGGGCAAGCGCCAGCGCACCGAGCAGATGGGCGGCCAGTCCGTCACCATCCAGCAGTGCGACCTGCGCCGCGACCTCCAGCTCATGCCGGCGATGAAGTCTTACACCGTCAACCCCTACGACACCGGCACCGAACCCGTCAACGCCCCGGCCCCCGCGGCGCGGCCGAAGACGACGACCGAGCGGACGCAGGGCGGCCTCGTCACCTCGACCGTCACGACCCGAGACACCGGCGAGCGCAAGCAGATGTTCGGCTACACCGCGCGCCACCTCATCACGACCATCGAGACGAAATCCTCGCCCGACGCCTGCAACCCCTCGGACTCGAAGATGGAGACCGACGGCTGGTACATCGACGCGGCCTTCCAACTCGAATGCGACACGGAGCGCTTCGCGCGTTATTACAACGCGCAGCCGGCGGGCGGCGGCTGCCGCGACCGCCACGAGTCGAAGGTGGTCGGCACCGCCCGGCGCGGCTTCCCCGTGTGGGAGAAGACGACGATGTACGACCAGGGCGGCGGCGAGAAATTCTCGACGGTCAACGAGGTCGTCGAGCTTTCGCAGGCCACGCTCGACGCCTCGCTCTTCGAGCCGCCGGCCGACTACCGCGAGGTCAAAGACTTCTCCGCCGCCTCGATGATGGCCGCGATGGGGGGGATGAACTCGCACGGCAACGACGACGACAACCCCGCGCAGCCTTCAAGCCCCGGCCAGGCCCAGATGTCCGCGGCCGAGGTCGGCGCGAAGAGGCCGGGCGTCGTGCGAATCGGACTCGCGGGCGTGCAGACCGGCGCGGTGGGCGACAACCTGAACGCGGCGCAGCTCGCGGCGGCGGTGCGCGGCGCGCTCTCCACGCGCCTGACGAGCGCGACGGTCGAGGTCGTGCCGATTGACTCGTACGCCGAGGCTGAGGCCGAAGCGAAGCGGAAGCAGTGCGACTACATCGTCTACGCCAACGTCTCGCACAAGAAGGGCGGGGGCGGCGGCTTCGGCGGGATGCTCGGCAAGGTCGGCGCGGCCGCGACGGGGCTCGGCGGCATGGGCGGGGCGTCCGGCGGCTCGGCCACGGCCAACGTCAAAGCGAAGGACGAGCTGACGCTCGACGTGAGGCTCCAGGCGCCCGGCGCGGCCACGCCCGCCGCTTCGAGCCAGTTCAAGGCGAAGGCCAAATCGGCCGGCGAAGACATCGTCACGCCCGCCGTCGAACAGGCCGCGCAGTTGATTCTCGGAAGTATGAAGTAAGAGAGTAGGCAGTAGTCAGTAGAAAGACAAAGGCGGCGCGCCCGGCCTAAAGGTCAAAACGCGCCGCCTGTTTTTCTACTGACTACTGCCTACTCTCTTTCAGTTCATCCTTAACTGTCAGGTGCTTCGTCGTGCCTTCGGTGACGCTGAAGCCGGTGGGGATGAACTCGGAGGTGTCGGCGGATTTAAGCGAGGGCTGCTCCGAGCCCTTCGGCAGCCCTTCAGGCGCGGCGCCGAGCGCGCGCTTTTGCAGCTCGACGGTCTTCCTGCTGACGATGAGGCCGTTGAAGACGAGCGCGAGGCCGACCATGAAAGGGATGACGCCGGCGACCCAGAGGCTGCGGAGGAGCAGCACGTCGCCGGGCGGGTTGTTGCCGCCGTTGGCGAGGGCCGCGCCGATGATCCACAGAAAGATCATCACGCCGACGCCGACGAACGACGTGATGACGCCGGCCTTGATCTCGTTGTAGCGCTTAATCTCGGGGGTCACGCCGCTCCGCCGCTCAAGCTCCGCCGTCCGCCGCCTGCGCTCGGCCTCGGACATGAACATCTCGGCGACCCAGGTCTTGCTCCAGTCGAACTTCTCGTCCGCCTCGCGCGTCCCCACCACCTGCCGCACGGCGAACAGATTCGCCCCGCACAGCTTGCAAAACTTCAGCTCCTCGCCCTGTTTATTCCCGCACTGTGGACAGAACATCGAAGTCCTCCCGTTTCAGATTAAGCGCCGGCGCAAGAGGTCGAGCGCGAACTGCGAGGCGCGCGTGCGGATGAGGTAGCGGTCGCCGGGCAGCATCAGGCGCTTGTGCTCGGTGTGCGCGTCGTCGGCGAGCGCGACGTAGACCAGCCCGACCGGCTTCTCCTCAGTCCCCCCGCCCGGCCCCGCGATGCCCGTGACCGAGAGGCCGAAGTCCGTCTCGGCGCGCTGCTTCACGCCGACGGCCATCGCCTCGGCCACCTCCGCCGAGACCGCGCCGTGCCGTTCAATCAGCTCCGCGGGTACGCCCAGTAGGCGCGTCTTCGCCTCGTTCGAGTAGGTAACGACGCCCTCCATGAAGTAGGTCGAGGAGCCGGGCACCTCCGTCAGGCGGTGCGCGACGAGCCCGCCCGTGCAGCTCTCGGCCGTGGCGAGCGTGAAGCCGGCGACGGCGAGCCGCAGGCCGACGACCTCCTCCATCGTCTCGCCGCGGAAGGCGAAGATGGCGTCGCCCAGACGCTCCTCGATCTGCCCGGCCAGCCCGTCGAGCAGCAGCTCGGCCTCGGCCGCGGTCTTCCCCTGCGCCGTCAGGTGAATTTCGATCTCGGTGCTGTTGAAGAGGATGGTCGTCTGCGGGTTCTTGTACTGCGTGTAGACCGGCGCGATGCGCTCGTCCACGGCCGACTCGCCCAGGCCCGCGACGCGCAGCACGCGGCGGACGACCTTCACGCCGCCCGACCGCTCGGCGAGCTTCGGCAGCACGAGCCCCTCGAACATCGGCTTCATCTCGCGCGGCGGGCCGGGCAGGAGGACGACGACGCGGCCGTCGTGCTCAAGGTACATGCCCGGCGCCGAGCCGTTCGGGTTCGGCAGCACCTCCGCGCCCTCCATGACCATCGCCTGCCGCGCGTTAATCTCCGGCATCTTGCGCCCCCAGCGGAGGAACTTCGCCTTGATGTCGTCCAAAACCTTTTCGTCGAGCAGCAGGCGGCGGCCGAGGGCGCGCGCGGCAATCTTGCGCGTGATGTCGTCCTCGGTCGGGCCGAGGCCGCCGGTCAGGACGACGACCCCCGAACGCTTGACGGCGTCGCGGACGGTCTCTTCGAGCCGCGCGTCGTCGTCGCCGACGATGGTCTTGAGCCTGACCTCGACGCCGACGGTGTTGAGCTTGTCGGTCAGCCAGAGGCTGTTGGTGTCCGTGCGGAACGGCGTCAGCAGCTCGGAGCCGACGGCGATGATCTCTGCTGTGAGCATGTCGGGCGAATGATAACCGAAGGACTCTGTTTCGGGTTAGCTCGGAATTGCCTTCGGGACTGTGTACGAAGCGGCGGGCGCGGGTGTTTCCACGGGCGCGTCAGTCGGGCGCGCCGAACGCCTGCACCTCGCGCACCCACATGACGAAGGGGCGGTTCTGCGGGCCGGCCTGCGCGGGCTGGAAGAGGCGCACGCGCTCGGCGACGAAGGGGGCGAACTCGAAGGCCGCGCGGTCGAAGTTGCCGCCCGGCTCAAGCGTCGAGACGGTGCGCCAGCCGTCGCCGTCGGCCACCTGTAGCTCGACGGTGCGCGAGGGCATGTAGCGGTCTTTGTCGAAGCCCCAGTAGACGTAGACCGCCGTCACGCGCTCGGGCTTCTTGAACTCAAGCTCGATCCAGTGCGGCTCGGGGCTCTCGGCCGAGACCCAGTTGCCCTGGTTGTAGCGCTGGGCGGCGATCTCGCGCACGTCGGTCACGCCGTCCGTCAAAGGCCGCGCGTTGTAGCCGTCGTACGACGAATCGACCTTCGCCGACGCGGCGAGCGTGGCGACACCGGCGGGCGGCGCCTGCGGCGCATTCGTAGGCGAGGGCGTCGGCTGCGGCGTCGGGGTCTGCGAGGTCGTCTGCTCCTTCTGGCCGGAGAGGTCGAAGCTTGAGACGAGGTAGACGAGCGCGGCGAGCAGCAGGAGCAGCGCGACCGAGACGCCGGCGAGCTTCAGGCCCTGGCCGCCGCGGTGGCGCGCCGTCGCCTCCTGCCGCGCCAGCTCGGCCGTCGCGGGCGAAGCGGTCAGGTCGTGCCCACACACGTTGCAGACCGCAGCGCCTTCATCGACGGTCGCGCCGCACACGCGGCAGACCTTCGTCTCGCCCGAGGTGTCGGCCGAGATCGGCTGCGTGTGGTACGGGTCGCCCGAAAGCTCGTCCGTCGCCTCGCCGAGCACGCCCGTCCCCTTCGCGGCCGCCGGACGCGAAACGCCGACGCCCTCCTGCGCGAGCTGAGACGTGTCGCGGCCGCGCGCCCTGCGCACGGCGCGCAGGAAGTCGGCGGCCGTGTTGAAGCGCCGCTCGGGCTTCTTCTCCAGAGCGCGGAGCACGACCTTCTCGACGGCCGCGGGGATTTCCGGGTTGAGCGCGGTCGGCGCGGGCGGCGGCATCTCGCGGTGCGCGCGCAGAATCTCCGTGCGCGGCCAGCCGTCCTTCGCGCCGACGCGGCCGCCGAAGGGCGGCTCGCCGGTGAGCATCTCGAAGAGGATGACGCCTAAGGAGTAGATGTCGGAGCGCTGGTCGAGGTGCTCGCCCGCGGCCTGCTCGGGCGAGACGTAGCGCGGCGAGCCGTAGGCGATCTTCGAGGTGTCGGTCGCCGAAGCCCCGACGAGTTTGACGATGCCGAAGTCGGTGACCTTGATGCGGTCGCCGTCGGTCACCATGATATTCGGGGGCTTGAGGTCGCGGTGGACGATGCCCTGGTGCGTCGCCCCCGACTCGTCGCGGTAGACGAAGGTGTGCGCGTAGGAGACGGCTTCGAGTATCTGCTCGAAGAGGTCGAGCGCGCGCTCCGTGCCGAGGCCGCCCGGGTGCTCGGCGATGCACTGCGCGAGCGAGCGCCCATCGACGTACTCCATGACGATGTAGTAGGTCTGTTCGGAGACGATGTAGTCGTAGATTTTGACGACGCCCGGGTGGTCGAGCTGCGCCTGGACGTAAGCCTCGCGCTCGAAGCGGTGGCGGAGGCGGCGGAGGTCGTGCGTGCCGCGCGGGTTGATCGACTTGACGGCGACGACGCGCGGCAGCTTCTCGTGCCGCGCGCGGTAGACGACACCCATCCCGCCGCGGCCGACGGGCTCCTCGATGACGTAGCTCCCGACCCTCTTCCCTGTCTCCATCGGAAACGTGCTGGGGCGCTTAACCGGCGAGGGGCTCAAATCGTAAGGCTGAAATTCGTTATAGCAGAAACGGGGGCGGACGGCATTAACGCGGCATTAACAACTCGGGGGCGCGGGGGACGCCGCCGTACCAAATCCAACTCTTTATAAACGCCGAAGCGCGGCGGCCTTACCCTTTGGCCGCCGCGCTCCGCGAAGTCCGGTTCGTCGCTCAAGCCGTCTTCTTCTCTTCGTCGTAGAGGTCGCGCAAGACCTCGGCGATGGGCTGCGGCACGACCGGCGTCGGCGTGGGCGGCCCGAGCGGGCGCTTGCCCGCCAGCGTGTGGAGCCCGCCCTCCTCCTGCCTGTGCATCGCGGCGGCCGGGATGGCGGCCTGCTGCGGCTGCGCGGAGGCGAGGCGCGCGCGGCTCTCTTCGAGCATGGCGGCGGCCCGGGCGCGGCGGGCGCGCTCCAGCCCGCGCATGGCGGCGGTCGTCTGCGGCGCCTCGTTCGGCTCGCGCTCGATGCGGCGGAGCACGTCCACGTAGCGGCGCAGCTCCGAAGAGGGCTGCGTGCGCGCGGCCTCGTCGCCGCCCTCGTCTTCGAGGACGTAGGCGAGGTGCTCGGCCGCGGCCTCGTGCTCGCCGGCGCGGTGGTAGAGCGCGCCGAGGGTGAAGTAGACGAGCGGGGGCGGGTCGGCCATCATGTGCAGGACGCGCTCGCCCTCGGCGATGACGCGGTGGACTTCGAAGCCGTACCAGCGCTTCTCCTCGTCGCGGAGGATTTCGTTGGCGGCGACGTAGAAGTCGAAGATGTTCTTCACGTCCTGCTGCTCGGAGCGCTGGACGGCGCGCCAGACGAAGTAGACGACCGTCGCGAAGAAGAGGATGACGGTCACGGGGATGCCCATCACGGCCAGCATCGCCATGATGACGAGCACCGCGATCAGCCTCTGCGCCGTCTCCTGCCCCTTCGACATAATCTTGAAGTGATGGATGATGAGTGCTGAATGATGAATTAACTGCGATCTTCAATTCATCATTCAGCACTCATCATCCATCATTTAATTCTCGCCTTGATCTTCTCGCCGGCCTCGCGGGTCGAGAGCGGGCCGCCGAGGTCGCGGGTGGTCTCGCCCGCGGCGATGCATTCGCGCACCGCGCGTTCGACCGCCGCCGCCGCTTCCTCGTGTCCGAGGTATTCTAGCATCAGGGCCGTGCTGAGGATAGCCCCTGCCGGGTTGGCCTGGCTCTTGCCCGCGAGCGGCGGCGCGCTGCCGTGGACGGGCTCGAAGAGCGAGACGCGGCCGGGGTGGATGTTGCCCGAGGCGGCTAAGCCCAGCCCCCCCTGGAGCGCCGCGCCGAGGTCGGTCAGGATGTCGCCGAAGAGGTTGTTGGTGACGACCACCTCGTACTGCGCGGGGTTCAAGACCATGAACATCGCCGCCGCGTCCACGTACTGGTGGTTCGCCTCGATGCCTTCGTAGCGCGACGACACTTCTTTGAAGACGCGCTGCCAGAGGTCGCCGCCGAAGCGCTGCACGTTCGACTTGTCGCACATCGTCACGCGCCTGCGGCCGCGGCTCCGGGCGTACTCGAAGGCGGCGACGACGATGCGCTCGACGCCCTTGCGCGTGTTGATCTCTTCCTGAGTCGCTATCTCGTCGGGCGTTCCCTTCTTGAGAAGGCCGCCCATGCCCGTGTAAGCGCCCTCGGTGTTCTCGCGGAAGACGACGAAGTCAACGTCTTCGACCGCGCGATTTTTCAACGGCGTGAGCCTTTCGTGGAGGAGGCGCACGGGGCGCAGGTTGATGTAGAGGTCGAGGCCGCGGCGCATCCCGAGCAGGATGTCTTCGGCGTGCTGGTTCGAAGGCACGCGCGGGTCGCCGAAGGCGCCCGAGAGTATCGCGTCGAACTCCTCCGAGAGCATTTCGAGCGCGCCCTCGGGCAGCGTCACGCCCTCTTTTAAAAACTTCTCCGCACCCCAGTCGAAGTGCTTCAGCTCCAACTCGACGCCGTGCGTCCCGCGCAGACGTTCGAGCGCGCCGACGGCCTCCTCAATCACCTCCGGCCCGATGCCGTCGCCCGGCACGACCGCGACTCTCTTCACCGCGTTTGTCATCGTCTTTTTATAGTAGGCAGTAGGCAGATGGCGGTAGGCAGTTAAGGCAAGAAGTTCTTAACTGCCTACTGCCATCTGCCTACTGCTTACTGCTTTTCAGAAAGGCACGCAGAGCACGGGCACGCGCGCGCCGCGCAGAACCTTTTCGGCCGTCGAGCCGAAGAGGAGTTCTTCGGCGCCGGCCGAGCGGCCGCGCACGCCCATCACGATCATCGGCAGGTCGAGGTCGCGCGCGATCTTGAGTATCTCGACGAAGGGGCTGCCGACGACGATCATGCGCTCGATGTCCACGTCGCCGGTCTGGACGCCTTCGAGCGCGGCGTCGAAGTTTGACTCGGCCTGCGCGCGCATGCGCGCCGTGATCTCCTCGGTCGAGCCCATCCCGGCCGCGACGGCGTCCTCGACGAAGTCCTTGTCGATGACGTGCAAGAGCGTCAGGTCGCCGCCCGGCTCCGCTATCCGCAGCGCCACGCGCACGGCGTTGATCGAAGTCTGCGAGAAGTCCACGGGGACGAGTATGTCAGGAGCTTGCAACATGGGAGACCTCCAACGAAACGGGGGGAGGGGCGAAAGGCGCGGGGTGAAAAGTTAAGACGGCATTCACTGCTTCGAAGTCTCCTCCTTCCCCTTCGCCCTCTCCCCGAGAATCTTCTCCTCGACGCGCGGCAGGCTGGCGAGCACCACGTCGCCGACGGCCTTGAGGCTGCGGGGGGAGATTTTGTCGAGCGTGTCTTCGGGCGTGTGCCAGTGCGGGTAGGTCGAGAGCTGTATGAGATCGACCGAAGGCACGCCCGCTTGCAGGAAGGGCACGTGGTCGTCGCCGCCGACCCCCTCCACGCGCTCGACGAACTGCTTCGAGTAGCCCAGCTCGCGCGCCGTCCTCCACAAAACGTCCACGAGCCAGGGCGTGCTCATGTCGTCGCGCCCCAGCTCAAGCTTGTCGTAGCCCATCATGTCGAGCAGGATGAAGGCGCGCACGCGCTTCAGGCGGTCGCGCTCCTTCAGGCGGCCGACCTCGTAGCGGCTGCCGTAGGTGTTATCGGGCGCGCCGGGCTTGCCGCACTCGTCCCACTCGCGGCAGACGGCCTCCTCGCCGTCGAAGAAGACGAGGCGGTAGGTGAAGCGGTGCGGCGCGTTCGAGGCCCGGAGGGCGCGCGCGATCTCGACGAGCGCGCCGGCCGACGACCCGCCGTCGTTGGCGCCGACGAAGGCGAACTCCTTGTAGCGCTTCGTGTCGTAGTGGCCGCCGATGACGATGGTGTCGTCGGTCTGGCCCTTCAACTCCAAGACGACGTTCGCCATCTTCACCTTGCCCGCGGGCGTGTCCGCCACCCACTCTTCGAGCGTCCCCCCGGTCTGCTCGACGATGTACTTGCGCGCCCGCTCAAGCTCCTTCGAGCCAGAGGGCCGCGGGCCGAACTCGACGAGTTTCTTCACGTCTTCGTAGGCGCGCTGGCCGCTGAAGGTCGCGGCCGCGCCGTGCGCCTGCGCGCGGGCGTTCGGCGCCGACCACACGCAGGCCGTGGCGAGGAGGAGTCCGGCGGCGAGGGCGAGGAGCTTGGCTCTCATGCTGGTTGGTGTGTGGCTTTGCAGTTCTTCAGGCGCGCGTTGCCTCAGATGGCCGGGCCTTCGTGGCCGGGGTCGCTGCCCGGGGTCGGCGGCCGGGTCGGCTCGGCCGCGGGCTTGGCGCGCGTGCGGTCGGCCTGCGAGAGCCTGCGGCCGCGGCCGGCGATCAGGTCGAGCCCCTTGCCCATGAGCTCGAAGGGCAGGTCAACGGCGCGCACCAGGGTCTCGTAGGCCATCTCGGCTTCGAGCCCGGCGAGCGTCGCCAGCTTCTTGCGCAGCGGCAGCCGCTTGAACTCCTCTTTGAAGTCGCGCGCGGTCTCTTCGGTCGTCTCTTCGCGCGCGGCCTGCGGGACGGGGCGCAGCACGAGGTCGCCCGCGCGCTCGGCCTTCGCCTGGCACGCGAGCCGCTCGCCCGCGGCCAGCCTCTCGGCCCCGAGGCGCACGCGCTCGGCCTCGGTCGGCGCCGACAGGAGCGCCGCGCCCGCCTCGACGGCGACCGCGCACGTGTCGCACTCGCCGCGCCCGCCGCACTCCGTGGGGAGCGCGATGCCGTGGCGCCGCGCCGCGTCCAGCAGGCACGTCCCGTCCGCGACCAGCCCCGTGTGCCCGCCCTCCGCGGTCTTCCACTCGACGTTGACGGTCATACAAAACCTCGCACTCGATTTGTCATCAGGGAGACAGGTGCAAAGTACATCAGGCGGGGGGGAAAGGCAAAAGGAAGTAGGCAGTAGGCAGATGGCAGCAGGCAGTTAATACAAAAAGGCCGGATTGAAAGAAGCGGAGGCGGCGAGTTGCAAATCTCGCCGCCTCCGCTTCGTTAAGCCCTATACCTTTAAAATCTTCTTGCCTTCAACTGCCTACTGCCATCTGCCTACTGCCTACTGCGTATTCGGCGCCGAGGCGAAGCGGATGCGGGGTTCGGCGGCCGACTCGTCGGTGGGGGCGCCGGCCTTGCGCTGGCACTGGGCGCAGACGCCGAAGATGCGCAAGGAATGCTGGGTCGGGCGGAACTTGTGCTTGGCGACGATGGCGTCCTGGATGGCTTCGAGTTCGGCCGAGAAGAACTCGATGGTCTTGCCGCACTCGGTGCAGATCATGTGGTCGTGGTGCGGGTGGTTGTAGTTGTGCTCGTAGCGCGTGCGGCCGTCGCCGAAGCGCACCTCGCGCGCGAGGCCGGCCTCGACCAGGAGCTTCAGAGTGCGGTAGACGGTCGTGTGGCCGACGTTGGGGTCTTCCTCCTTGACGAGGTGGTAGAGGTCTTCGCTCGACAGGTGCTTCTCGGTGCGGAGGAAGACGTCGAGGATGGTGTCGCGCTGCGCCGTCCGCTTCAGTCCCGCGCGCTGGATGTGCCGGTGGAAAATCTCTTTCTCTTCAGTCATGTGCCGCCGCCCGCTTCGGCCCGCCCTTACGAGGTTCTGCTGTGCGCCCATTTTAACACGACCCGGCCCCGCCCCAAGCCCCGAATTTTGAACCCCGCCGCGCCCCGTGCTATCTTCAACCCCCGAGCGCCGGGGTGGCGAAATCGGTAGACGCAACGGACTTAGATGTTTGAGCACCTGGAGCGAAATCTCCAACGTGAATGGGGTCAAATTCGGTGAACCCTCTAACCTGGCAACACCGAGCTAAGCCCGGCGGCAACGCCCCGGGAAAGTGTAGAGACTAGACGGCCCCCGCCTGACTGTTACGCCCCGAGCGTGATAAAAGGTGAAGGTATAGTCCAGACCACGAACCGTCGTTCTGTGGCGGGCGGCGAAAGCCGTGGTGGTAAGAAAATCCGTTGGCCGTAAGGCCGTGCGGGTTCGAGTCCCGCCCCCGGTATTGAAGATGAAAGAGGAGGCGCAGACCGTTCTGTCTGCGCCTCCTCTTTCGTATGTTGCGGGCGTCACTGCGCGGGATTGGCGACGTTGAAGACGACGCGCCAGGGGCCGTTGCCTTCGCGCTTCCAGACGCGCGCGTAGTTGCCCCGCTCGGCCGGCTTCTCGTCCGACTGGTTCGTCCGCAGCTCGTAGGTGCCGTAGGCGTAGCCCATGTCGCCCGAGGCGGCCACGTCCGCCTTCAAAGGCTTCCAGGCGATGTACTCGCTCAGGACTTTGACCGCTCCGGCGACCGACTCTTTGCCGACGAGGGGGAAGGTGCCCTGCCGGTAGAGCCTCAAGGACTCGTCGGCGCGCGCGAGCAGCGCCGTCCTGAACCCGCCGGACGCGGAGGCGTCGGAGAGCGTGCGCTCGGCCTCCAGGAGCGTCTGCCGCGCGGCCTCCGCATCGACCGACGGCGCCGCCGCGGCGCGGACGTTCTTCTTAAGAGAGGCCGGGTAGGTCAGGACGGTCTCGGTCGTCTCGGGCGCGGGGTGCTGGATGCCGAGGTCGAGCACCCACTTCCAGGAGCCGTCCGGCTGCCTGCGCCAGACGGTGAAGTAATGGCCGGTGCCGTCGGGCTTCTCCTGCGTCGGCTTCTCGCGGAACTCGAACGGGCCGGTCGTCCAGCCCAGGTCGCCCGCGCGCGACACGTCGGCGTAGGTCGGCCACCAGGTCAGCAGGCCCGTCGGCGCGGGCTCCCTCTGCCTCCACGTCTCGATGGCGTTGACCGGCCCGCGCCGGTTGACGACGACGCCGTCGGGCGCGGCGTAGGCGAGAAAGGCGGGCTTCATCCCGTGGTCGATGGAGTGCTGCGCGAAGGCGTGCTCGGCCCCGACCACGGGCGCGAGCGCGGCGGGGAAGCCCTTCTCCCTGACGGGGAGCGGCGGCAGCTCCGTCGGCGCGCGCTTCGACTGCGCGGAAGAGCCGACCACGACTAACGCACACGCGGCCAGGCAGACCGCGACGGACAACACGGCGACTTTCATCATCTTCATTCGCTTCACCCTTCAGTTCAACTTGGAAGAGTCGCGTCAGGCTTAATGTCTCTCTGTGAGGTCGAACTGTTCGATGTACGCAGGCAGCGGCGTCTCTGCGGGCAGCCGCGGGTCTGCCTCGGGCTCTCCGGATTCGACGCCGAGCGGCAGGACGCCGGCCCAGACCGCGAGTTCGTAATCTTCTTCGTCGTCGATGGGCGGCCCCGTCCGAACCTTCGCCGAGGCTTCGGAGAGCTGGATGGCGAGGACGGTCGTCGCGGCCAGTTCCTGCGCGGTGGGCCAGCGCACGTCGGCCCAGCGGCCGGGCATGACGTGCTCGGTGAAGGCTTCGAGCGCTGCCGTCTTCTCATCCTCCGACTCGACCGCGCGCGCGCGGCCGAAGACGACGACCGAGCGGTAGTTGATCGAATGATGGAAGGCGGAGCGCGCGAGCACCAGCCCGTCCACGAGCGTCACCGTGACGCACACGTCGGCCCCGGCCGCGAGCGCCTTCTGCATCCGGCTCGCGCGCGCGCCGTGGATGTAGAGCACGTCGTCCTTGCGCCCGTACGCGGTCGGGATGACGAAGGGCTGTCCGTCCATGACGAACCCGACGTGGCAGACGAAGCCCTCGTCGAGAATCGCGTTGACGGTCTCGCGCTCGAACGAGCCGCGCTTCGGCAGACGCCTGAGAGTCGTCCGCGCGGTGGGGGAGAAGTCCTCGCCGGCCGGCTTCGTCGCGCCGCCCTCCGCCGCTTCTATCACGTCGTCCATCCTTTCAGCCGCCTTTCCTCTTCCAAAGTCCCTGCGAGGGGATGCGCAGCGCGCGGTTAAACTTGCTCGAAGCATTCTCCCACGCGACGGTCTCGGTCAGCTCGACTATCTCGTCGTCCGTGTATAACTCGCGCAGCCGCGCGAACAGCTCGTCCGAAACGTCCCGGCCCGTCACGGTCATCGCGTCCGCGTATCGAAGCGCGACGCGCTCGGCCTCCGCGTAGAGCGGGCTCGTCTCGTAGTCGTGGAGCGCGTCAATCTTCTCGTCCGGGACACCCAGCTCGCTGCCGACCGCAGCGTTGATGTCCTGTCAAAACTCGCAGCCGTTGTGCCAGGCCACGCGCCGGTTGAGGAGTGAGACGAGCCGCGGGTCGAGGAGACCCGAGCCGTCCAGCCCCGCCCACATCGCGCGCACGCCGCGGAAGATGGTCGGCCGCCGCGCGTGGACGAGATGATTGACGAGGGGCGCCCCCCACTTCTTCGCCTGCGCCTCGAATACCCGGCGCGCGTAGTCGTCGGCCTCTTCCGGCCTGATCCCTTCGATTCTCAACGCGGTCGCCTCCTTGACCTCGCCCGCCGCCGTTCCTACAATCGGCGGCGACAAGTTCCCCGAACAGTCCCCCGGTTGCTAATTCTAATTTTAAGGGGTGAAGTATGTCTGCACAAAGAAGTGACAACAGCCAGGGCGACACCGGGACTCGGGACATCACGTACGACCTCGTGAGCGTCATCTACCACGCGCTCCAGGGCGCGGAGACGACGGCGCTCTACATCGCCGACGCGGAGCAGGAGAAGAACCAGGAGCTGACGCAGTTCTTCCGCGAGGCCAAGGAGGAGTACGAGCGCCGCGCCGACCGCGCCAAGCAACTGCTCACCACGCACCTCGGCAGCCAGCAGGGCCGCGGCGCCGCGGGCGGGAATCAGTAGGCAGTAGGCAGACGGCAGTAGGCAGTTCGGATCGTCTACTGTAAGCCGCCCGGATGAATCGGAGGCAGCGAGGTTGCGACTCGCTGCCTCCGATTCATTAAGGCCAGTTTCTCAAAAGGCTTCTTGCCTTCAACTGCCTACTGCCTACTGCTCTTAATACTTCGGCACGCTCGGGTCTACGTCGTTCGACCAGGCGGTGATGCCGCCCTTGAGGTTGACGAGCTTGCCCTTGAAGCCGGAGCGCGTGAGGGCCTCGATGGCCCTGGCGCTGCGGACGCCGCCCTTGCAGTGGACGACCGTCTCGCGCCCCTCGTCGATCTCGCCCGCGCGCTCGGTGACCTGACCCAAAGGGATGAGCTTCGTGCCCGGGATGCGCGCGATCTCGTACTCGTTGGGCTCGCGCACGTCGATGATTTGCAAATCGTCGCCGCGGTCGATGCGTTCTTTCAGCTCGGACGCAGTAATCTCTTCCATCCTTCCTCCTTCAGTTTCGTTCGTCGCCTGCACTGCGGGCGGCGGCGTCAGTCCGCAGAACTGTTCGTAGTCGATCAGCTCCTTCACCGACGGGTTCTCGCCGCACACGGGGCAGGCGGGGTCTTTCCTCAGCTTCAGCTCGCGGAAGCGCAGCTTCCACGCGTCGAAGAGGAGCAGGCGGTTGATCAGCGGCTCGCCGCCCCCGAGGATGAGTTTGATGGCCTCGTTGGCCTGGATGGCGCCGATGATGCCGGGCAGCACGCCGAGCACGCCGCCCTCCGCGCAAGAGGGGACGAGGCCCGGCGGCGGCGGCTCGGGGTAGAGGCAGCGGTAGCACGCGCCGCGCGCCGCCCAGAAGACGCTGGCCTGCCCCTCGAAGCGGAAGATGGAGCCGTAGACGTTCGGTTTGCCTGTCAGCACGCACGCGTCGTTGACGAGGTAGCGCGTCGGGAAGTTGTCCGTGCCGTCCACGACCATGTCGTACTCGCGGAACAGCTCCAGGGCGTTCTCGCTCGTCAGCCGCGTCTCGTACGCCTCGATCTTGACGTGCGGGTTGATGTCGCTCAGGCGGTCGCGCGCCGACTCGATCTTCGGCCGGCCCACGTCCTTCGTCCCGTGCACGATCTGGCGCTGAAGGTTCGACGCGTCCACCACGTCGAAGTCCACCACGCCGAGCGTGCCGACGCCCGCCGCGGCGAGGTACATCCCCGTCGGCGCGCCCAAACCGCCCGTCCCGATCATCAGCACGCGCGCCGCCTTCAACTTCCGCTGCCCCTCCATGCCGACCTCGGGCATGATGAGGTGGCGGCTGTAGCGCGCGATCTCTTCGTTCGAGAGGGATGGCAACGCCTGCGCGCCGACGGCCGAACCCGTTCCCACCTCCGCCTCGGTCGCCGCGCCGCCCGCGATGGCCGGGATGATGGAGACGGTGTCGCCGTCCTTGACCGGCGTGTCGAGCCGCTGCGCGTGGCGTATGTCCTCGTCGTTGACGTAGACGTTGACGAAGTTGCGTAGCGCGTTCTGCTCGCCGTAGAGGTGCCGGCGCAGCTCGGCGTGCTCGCCCGTCACCTTGTCGAGCGCCTCGCCGACGGTTGACGCATCGACCGCGACCTCGGCTTTGTTGCCGGCGAACTGCCGGAGCGCCGTCGGGATGAAAACTGTCACTGCCATTTCGGATTCACTCCTCTTTATCGAACCGCCGGCGGGGGCGCTTGCACGGCCCCGCCGCCCCCGTCCTGTTCCTCTTCGGCCTCGCCGCCCGCGTCGTCCCGGCTCTTGAAGGGGTCGGGCAGCGGCGCGCCGTTAGGCACGGCCCACACTTCGAGCCGGCCCGAGCCGTCATCCTCCGCCGGGCCGCTCAAGACCACCACGCGCTGCGCGTCGAAGCCGTGCTTCTTCAGCAGTTCGGCCTTCCAACCTTCGGCGATCTTGAAAACGTCCGGCGCGGGTTGGTCGGCCCCGCCCTCGCCGGTCGGGACGCCCGAGCCGTCGCCCGGGTAGACGACGATGCAGCCGACGTTGCGCTTGTCCTCGCGCATCATCTCGGCGAGGTTGGAAAGCATCCAGTCGGCGACCTCCTTCTCCTCCCACGTGAAGGAGTTTGACCCGAGCAGCACGGCCTCCGTCAAGGTCGAGTCCTCCTCGACGTGTCTGACCGGCGGCTTGTCCTTCGGCCCGACCCACAACTCGACCTGGCCGTACGTCTCCTCCTCATCCACGCCTTCAGCCCTGGCGACCTTCTTCTTGACCGGGACGGTGCCGCCGTTGATGACGGTCAGGCGGTCGGCGGACACCTCGTCGCCCGAGACCTTCTGCCGCTCGCGCGTGCCGGCGCGGCGCCAGTAGCCGCGGGCCGCGCCCGGCGGCGAGTAGACGACGACGTACCCCTGCGAGTCCTTCTGCCGCTTCAGCAGGTCGGCGAAGGCCGTGTGGATGATGCCGTCGTTGAACGACCCCGCCTCGTCCCCGTCGGTGTCGTAAAAGACCGTGTCGCTGAAGACGCCCAGCGCGGCGTACTTCCCCTTGAAGGGGCGCGCCTCCTTCTTCCCCGGCGGCTTGAAGGCCGGCGGCTCCGCGCCCTCGGGCACGAGCCACAGCTCCATCCTTAAGTCGTCGCCCGGCACGTCGGCCGCGTCCAGGAGCACGAAGCGCGACTCCTCGATCCCGCGCATCTCGACGACGTAGTTAAGAAAGTACTTGCCCCACGCGTGCGCGGCGCCGCGGAGACTGTCGGCCGCGTCGTGCGCGATGATGTAGCCCTTCGCGCCCGGCACGTTCTCCAACTCGATTGCGAAGTTGTCGAGGCGCGCGCCGCCGTCGCACCCGTGGAGCCGGCCGAACTCGTCCACCTTCCGCGCACTCTGCGCGCCGTCATTCGGTTCCCGGCCGGAGGCGACGCCGGCCGCGGACGCTAGGCAGATAACTGCCAGGAGCGCCGCCGTCAGGGGTCTCGTCAGCAACACTCTCATCAAGACGCCTCCACGCCTTCGACAACCTCTTCCTCTTCGAAGCGCGAGCGGTCGGCCTCAAGCTCCCAGGAGCGCAGGTCGGACGCCTTCCCTTCCCGCACGGAGACGACGACGTAGGACATCGTCGGCCACGGGGCGAGGTGTTCGAGGTCGTACTGCGAGGGCACGGCCGGGTGATCCGGGTGCGAGTGGTAGTTGCCCACGACGCCCAAACCCTCGGCCGCGTAGCGCCGTTCGGCGCGCGCGTATTCGAGCGGCTCGATTGCCATCCGGTGGTGATGCTCGCCCTCGTCGGCGAAGACGTTCTTCACGGGGTACGTCGCGTGGATTATACGCGTGTGCCCTTCGTCCACGATGCGCCCGACGAGCAGCCCGCAGCACTCGCGCGGGTACTCGCGCTCCGCGTGCCGCTCCACCTCCGCGCGCAAGGCCGCGCTTAGCTTTATCAAACGCCCTCCCCCCAGAACTCTTCGCTCAGGTAACGCCCGCCGCCGTCGCACAGAACCGTGACGACGACCGAGCCCGCCGGAAGTTGTTCCGCGTACCTCAACGCCGCCGCCACGTTCGCGCCCGAGCTGACGCCGACGAAGAGACCCTCTTCCAGCGCGAGGCGCCGCGCCGTCTCCTGCGCCTCCTCGGTCGAGACCTCCACGCGCTCGTCCGCGAGGGTCGCGTCGAAGATGCCCGGCACGATGGAGGTATCGACGTGGCGCATCCCTTCGAGGCCGTGCAAGGGCGAGTCGGGCTGCATCAGCACGGCCTTCAGGCTCGGGTTCAGCTCCTTCAGACGCCGAACCGTCCCCGTGAACGTCCCCGACGTGCCGACGCCCGCGAGGAAGTGCGTGACGCGGCCCGCGGTCTGCTCCCAGATTTCCGGCGCGGTGCCCTCGTAGTGCGCGCGCCAGTTCGCGGGGTTGTCGTACTGGTTCGGGTAGAAGTACGCGTCGGGCTCCTCGGCCGCCAGGCGCTGCGCGAGCCTTTGCGGGGCGTCGTTGCCCTCGCGCGGGTCGGTCTCGACCAGCTCGGCGCCGTAGATGCGGAGCATGCGCTTGCGCTCGACGCTCGAATGCCCGGGTAGGCACAGGCGCACGCGGTAGCCGCGCGCCGCGCCGATCATCGCGTAGGCGATGCCGGTGTTCCCGCTCGTCGCGTCGAGCAGGATTTTGTCCGGCGTGAGCCGCCCCGTGCGTTCGCCGTCGAGAATCATCGCGAGCGCCGCGCGGTCTTTGACCGAGCCGCCCGGGTTCAGGTGCTCGGCCTTCGCGTAGACCTCGACGCCGCCCGGCAGCCCCCGCGCGAGCCGCGGGAGCTTGACGAGCGGCGTCCCGCCGACGTTCTCAAGCAGCCCCGTGGGTTCCTTCCTCAACTCAAGCCCCCGCGCCGCCCGTCTCGCGGACGCTCACTGACCGAGGTCGCGCTTCGAAAGATACCAGTCGGTGACTTCGTTCTTCGACTTGAAGTCGTCCCCCATGCGCTTCGAAGCGTCCTCGACGGTCTGCGGCGGGGGGACGACGACCTTGTCGCCCTTCTGCCAGTTGGCCGGCGTCGCGCAGGCGTTCTGGTCAGCCGTCTGCAAGGCGTCGAGCGCGCGCAGCACCTCGTCGATGTTGCGACCCAGACTCATCGGGTAGTAGATGAGCGCGCGCACCTTCTGCTGCGGGTCGATGATGAAGACGGCGCGGACGGTCGCCGTCTCGGACGCGCCCGGGTGGATGAGCCCGTAAGATTGCGCGACCCGCGTGTCGAGGTCGGCGATGACGGGGAAGTCAATCTTGACGCCGAAGTGGCCCTCGATGTTCCTGATCCACGCGATGTGCGCCGGGACGGAATCGACGGAGAGCCCGACGAGCTGCGCGCCGCGCTCCTTGAACTCTTCACTGCGGCGGGCGAACTCGACGAACTCGGTCGTGCAGACCGGCGTGAAGTCCGCCGGGTGCGAGAAGAGGACGACCCATTTGCCCTTGTAGTCGGAGAGCTTCAGGGGGCCTTGCGTGGACTTGGCTTCGAAGTCCGGCGCCGTGTCGTTGATGCGGGGCAGGCTCGCCGTCGTCGCCTGCGTCGGTGCTGTGCTCATAACTCGACTCCTCTTGTCTGCAAAAATTTGTGGGCGGGTGAAATGTTGTCCGGCCTGAAATGGCTGCGGCGGCGTTCGGCCGCCGTCCTTAAAAACTCCTGCGAGAATTTGCTTGGCGCAAGCTTACACGAAATTCGCCCGTTTTCAACTGCCGGAGGGTGTTGAAAACTGCCGCGGCGAGTTGAGGCACCCCGCGCTTTTTGCTTTCGGCGCGAGGCATACCATTTAGGCCAGGCCGCGCCGCATTTAGCTCGCCGGGTGTTCAAAGCTGCCTCGCCGGGTCGCTGGCTTTTCCGCGTGAAATGGGCTAAATACTGTCACGCAAACAGAAAACCGCCTCGCACATCTTGTGGCACACACGTTGCTCAACCTATGAGCGGCGGCCAACGCGCGACCCTGTCCGCCCGTCGGCACGCCGATTGAGGAGGCTTGAAGAAGATGACACACGGCAAGAGTTTCGCCCGCAGGGCGACGGTTCTCGCAGCCCTGTTCGCGCTGTTGCTCGGCGCCGTCGCGCCCGACGCCTCGGCGCAGCGCCGCCGCGCGCGGCGGCCTGTCCGCCGGACGCGGACGACGCGCACGACGACTCCCGCGCCTCCGCCACCCCGTTACTTCACGGTGCCGGCCGACACCGTCGTCCGCGTCCGCATGGACACGGAGCTGAACTCGCGGACGGCGCGCATCAGTGACCGCTTCTCGACGACCGTGACCGAGCCGGTCTACGGCGGCGGCAGCGGCGTGGACGTGATCCCGGTGGGGAGCAAAATCTGGGGCCGCGTCGCTTCGATAAGGCGCGCGCAGAGGCGGACGCCCGGCAGCATCACCGTGACCTTCAACCAGGTGGAGTTGCCGAACGGCGTACGTCACCCGATCAACGGTTCTTTGTCGAGCCTCCAGAGCGACGCCGTGAACGCCGACAACGAGAGCACCGTCACGGGCAAGAACAACCAGAAGCGCGACGCGGTCTTCATCGGCGGCGGCGCGGCGACGGGCGCCATCATCGGCGCCATCGCGGGCGGTGGCAAGGGCGCGGCCATCGGCATGATCCTCGGCGGCGCGGCCGGCACCGGCGCGCGCGTCTACGAGAAGGAGCAGGAGGCCGAGGTGAAGTCGGGCACGTCGTTCGGCGTCATCCTCAACCGCGCGGTGTCGCTGCCCGAGTACAGGGCGCAGTAAGACTTTGACGAGATCGGTCTCCCCCTCGCGGGGCGGCCGTATCGGAGGAAGCCCGCAAGCGAAGGGGAGAGCGCGGGCGGGCTTCCCCCCGAAATTTGAGAGCCAACTGAAAGGCCATCCAAGGGTTCGGTCGCCCCTGTCAGGACGTAAGTGAGCGACCGCACAAGGAGAGGCCCGCTGCGAAGGGGAGAGCGCAGCGGGCCTCTTCTTTTTAGTCTTGTGGAATCAGCGGACGCCGCCTTGTTCTTCCAGAATCGTCTCCAATTCCGCCAAGGCTTCGAGGTCTTTCGGACGGCCGGCTGCTCGCTTCACATGAATGAGCCTCTCCAAACCCAGGCAGAGACATTCGACGCCGTAGAGACTCAACCGGATTGAGTGCGGGAGCAGGTCTTCGTAGAGACCTCCGCCGGTAATTTCCGCAAGCAGATCGAGTGCACCGAGGGTAGTCGTGAGCGTGAAGTTAAAACCGCTCTTGATAGTCTTGTCATCGAAGATAAAAGGGAGGCCGGGAGGGGCGCCGCGCAGGTATGGTTCGTGTGGCGCGAGCGCTCGGGTGAGGCGTGAGAGGTTCTCGGGGGTGCGCCGGTAGACTACATCGAGGTCTTGCGTCAAGCGGGCGGAGCCGTGAGCCGTCGCCGCCGCTCCGCCGACTATGATGAACTCGACGTTGGCGCCCGTAAGCAAAGTCAGCAGCAAACGAAAGTTAGTCATTACGCTGCCGCGCTTCCCTGCCCGCGCGCTGCAACTCTTCGGCGAACTGCTGGAGCCTCATCAGGGCGTCGAAGCGCTCCTCGACGGTCAGCCGCAGATTCTCGCGAATCAGCGTCCGGTCAACGTGGCGCTTGTACGCCTCGATTACCGGGTCAGGCTCGAACCGTTCGGATGGCTGTTTCATCTGTCCACGCCTTTACTCGCGGCCATTATACCATCCGTTTTAGCAGCAAACTTGTAGACGACGCGGCCGCCGACAATCGTCGCGGCGGCGGCGCCGTGGAAGGTGTAGCCGTCGAAAGGCGTGTTGCGGCTTTTGGATTTGGAGCGGGCGGCGTCGAACGTCCAGCGGAGGCTTGGGTCGAGGATAGTCACGTCGCCGTGCGAGCCGGGACGGAGCGTGCCGCGGCCTTCGAGGCGGAAGATGCGCGCGGGGTTGACCGCGAAGAGTTCGACGAGGCGTTCGAGCGTGATGAGCCCGCCGTGGACGAGGCGTTCGAAGGCGAGGCCGACGGCCGTCTCAAGCCCCGTGATGCCGAAGGCTGCGCGGTCGAACTCAAGCTCCTTTTCGTCGGCGTGGTGCGGCGCGTGGTCGGTGGCGACGGCGTCCACGGTGCCGTCGGCGATGGCTTCGAGTATCGCGTCGAGGTGTTCGCGGCTGCGCAACGGCGGGTTCATCTTCGTATTGGTGTCGAAGCCCTCGCAGGCCGCGTCGGTGAGTGTGAAGTGGTGCGGCGTGACTTCGCAGGAGACCTCGACGCCGCGCTCCTTCGCGCGCCGGACGGCCTCGACGGCGCCGCGCGTCGAGACGTGGGCGAGGTGGACGCGCGCGCCCGTCAGCTCGGCCAGCGCGCAGTCGCGCATCGCGTCCGACTCCTCGGCGAGCGCGGGTCGCCCCCGCAGGCCGAGGCGCAGAGACCACTCGCCCTCGTGCATCACGCCGCCGGCCGCGAGCGTCTTGTCGTCGCAGTGATCCATCACCGTGAGGTCGAACCCGCGCGCGTACTCCAACGCCCGGCGCATCAGACCCGGCGAAGGGACGGGGTGGCCGTCGTCCGTGACGGCGACGATGCCGGCGCGCTTCATCTCGCCCATCTCGGCCAGCTCCTCACCCTTCGAGCCTTTGGTGATGGCCCCGACGGGGAAGACGTTGGCGAGTTTTGCCGCGGCGGCTTGCTCGACGATGAAGCTCGTGACGGCGGGGTTGTCGTTGACGGGGTCTGTGTTGAGCATCGCGCAGACGGAGGTGAAGCCGCCCGCGACGGCCGCCGCCGCGCCCGAGGCGATGGTCTCCTTGTACTCCTGCCCCGGCTCGCGCAGGTGCGTGTGGAGGTCGATGAAGCCGGGCGCGACGACGAGCCCCGTCGCGTCGAAGACCTCGACGCCTTCGGGCGTCGGCTCTCCACTGTTAAGCAGTGCGGCCACGCGGCCGTCCTCGATCAGGATGTCGCGGCCGCCGTTCACATTCTGCGTCGGGTCTACGACGTAGCCGTTGGCGATAAGCAGTCTCATCTTCTACTTGGAGCCGTCGGCGTGCGCGGCGGCCGCGGCGCTGCTGAGCGGCTCGGGCTGTGGCTCAACTTCCGGCTTGGTTTGGGCGGCAGGGTTAGGCGTCGCCGTCGTCACGCCCGCGCCGCCGCCGAGCAGGTAGAGGACGGCCATGCGGACGGCGAGGCCGTTGGCGACCTGGTCGAGGATGAGCGAGCGGGCGCCGTCGGCCACGTCCGAGGCGATCTCGATGCCGCGGTTCATCGGCCCCGGGTGCATGACGATGGCGTCGGCTTTGGCGAGGCTGAGACGTTTGAGGTTGAGTCCGTAATGCACGGCGTACTCGCGCAACGAGGGGAGGAAGGCGCTGTCCTGCCTCTCTCTTTGAATGCGCAAGACCATCACCACGTCCGCGCCCTCGACCGCCTCTTCGACGCGGCGCGCGACGGTCAATCCCCCTTCCCCGGCCAGAGCCGCGAACTCGGGCGGCGCGAGCGTCCCCGGCCCCGCGACCGTGACGGACGCGCCGAGCGTCGTCAGGAGGTGCGCGTTCGAGCGCGCGACGCGCGAGTGGAGGATGTCGCCGAGGATGGCGACGCGCAGCCCCTCGAAGCTCCCTTTGCGCTGCCGGATGGTGAGCGCGTCGAGGAGCGCCTGCGTCGGGTGCTCGTGCGCGCCGTCGCCGGCGTTGACGACCGCGGCGCGGCAGACGCGTGCGAGCTGGTGCGGCGCGCCGGCCGAAGGGTGACGGATGACGATGAGGTCAGGCCCCATCGCCTCAAGGTTCCGCGCCGTGTCCAAGAGAGTCTCGCCCTTGGTGACCGACGAGGATGACGAGCTGATGTTGATGACGTCGGCCGAGAGACGTTTGCCGGCGATCTCGAAGGAGGTGCGCGTGCGCGTCGAGGCTTCGAAGAAGAGGTTGATGAGGGTGCGGCCGCGCAGGGTCGGCACCTTCTTGATTTCGCGCTCGGAGATTTCGCGGAACGTCTCGGCCGTGTCGAGGATGTGCGTGATCTCGGCGGCGCTCATCCCGCGTATCCCGAGCAAGTTTCTCTGCTTCAGCACGGCGCTCGTCATGTGAAACCGGTCGATCTTTGGGCTGGATACGAAAAAGGCGGCCAGTCGCGGCCGCCTTCGTTAACTCTCCTCTTCCTGACCCTGGGGTCGTTCGACGATGACCACGGCCTCCTCGCCGTCGAACTCGTCGAGCATCACCTTGATGATCTCGCTCTTCTTCGTCGGCACGAACTTCCCGACGAAGTCGGCCTGGATGGGCAGCTCCCGGTGCTCCTTCCCGCGGTCAACCAGAACGGCGAGCTGCACGCGGCGCGGCCGTCCGAAGTCGATCAACTGGTCGAGCGCGGCGCGGATGGTGCGCCCCGTGTAGAGCACGTCGTCGATGAGCAGGACGTTTCTGCCTTCGACATCAATCGGCAGGTCGGTGCGGTTGACAATCGGGTTGGCGCCGACGGTCGAGAGGTCGTCGCGGTAGAGCGTGATGTCGAGCACGCCGACGGGCGGGCGCTCGCCCTCGATGTCGGCGACCTTGTCGGCGAGCCGCTGCGCGAGCGGCACGCCTCGCCGCTGGATGCCGATCAGGTAGAGGTGGCCCGCCCCGTGGTTCTCCTCCACGATCTCGGACGCGAGCCGGGCCAGCGCACGGTTGATGCGCATGCCGTCCATGATGCGCGCCTTCTCGACGAATTCCATCGGCGCGGATACTACCACAGAGCCCTCACCTCTTAAAAGGTTTCGAGGTCGCACCTCAGCCGGCCAGATGAGAAAGTGTCACAGTGCGCCCCGGGGCGGGGGCTGGCGGGCTCGACAATAGGTCGCGTGGGGCGGAAAATTTGTGTACGCCCGCGGCTGAAGTCACAGCGCGTGGCGCTCTTCAGGCAAGGGGTTTATGCGTTCGACGATTAATAGTTATCTGGAAGATTACCTGGGGCGCGGCGGGGCGACTGCGTTCGCGCACAGGCGCGGGCTGCGTCTGGTGCGTTGGTCGTACCGGCGTGTGGCGGAGGCGGCTTTCCGTTTCGCGCGCGAGTTGGAGGCGCGCGGCATCTCGAAGGGCGAGCGGGTTCTGCTGTGGGCGGCGAACGGGCCGGAGTGGGTGGCGGTCTTTTACGGGTGCGCGCTGCGCGGGGCCGTCCTGGTGCCGCTCGACGTGGAGAGCGCGCCGGATTTCGTCGCGAGGGTGCAGGCGCAGACCGGCGCCAGGCTCGTGCTCTACAGCGCGGAGACTATGCGGCAGGCCGCGAAACTGGGGCCGCCGGCCGTCGCGCTCGAAGAGCTTGAGAGTGTTCTTGCCGGCCGTCCCGCCACGCCTTACAGGGACGAAGAGATCTCGGCGGACGACCTCGTCGAGATCATCTACACGTCTGGGACGACGGCCGAGCCGCGGGGCGTCTGCCTGACGCACGGGAACCTGCTCGCGAACCTCGCGCCGCTCGAAGAGGGGATGCGGAAGTACTCGAAGTGGGTGCGGCTCGTGCGCCCGCTGCGGTTCCTCTGCCTGCTCCCGCTCGGCCACGTCTTCGGGCAGTTCATGGGCATCCTCGTCCCGCAACTGCTCGGCGGCGAGGTCATCTTCAACGACGCGCTCAACCCCTCGGAGGTCGCCCACACAATCAAGACCCGCAAGGTCAACGTCGTCGTCACCGTCCCGCGCCTGCTCGACTCTTTGCGCGAGCACGTCGAGCGGCGCGAGGAGTCGCGCGGGCTGCTCGCGGATCTGCGCCGCCGCGTCGAACGCGCCGCGGGCGCGCACCCGTCCAGGCGGATGTGGCTCGCGCGGCGCATACACAAATATTTCGGCTGGCGGCTCTGGGCGTTTGTGACGGGCGGCGCGACGCTCGACGCCGAGACGGAGACCTTCTGGCGGCGGCTCGGGTACGCGGTCGTGCAGGGTTACGGGATGACGGAGACGGCCTCGCTCGTCACCGTCAACCACCCCTTCAAGACCGGGCGCGGCTCGGTCGGGAAGACTCTGCGCGGGCAGGAGGTGCGGCTCGACGAGTCGGGCGAGATTCTCGTGCGCGGCGCGAACGTCTCGCCCGGCTACTGGCGCGGCGACAATGCGCACGAGCCTCTGGGCGAAGGCGGCTGGCTGCGCACGGGCGACCTGGGCTCGGTGGACGCGGCCGGCAACATCTACTTCCGCGGCCGCAAGAAGGACGTGATCGTCACGGCCGCGGGCCTGAACGTCTACCCCGAGGACATCGAGGCCGCGCTCAACCGCCAGCCGGAGGTGAAGCTGAGCGCCGTCGTCGGCGTCGAAGGCCCGCGCGGCCCCGAGCCGCTCGCGTTGCTCATCATGAACGACGCGGGCGCAGACCCCGCGCCGGTCGTCGAACGCGCCAACGATTCGCTCGCGCGCCACCAGCACGTGCGCCGCTGGCAGGTCTGGCCCGACTCGGACTTCCCGCGCACCGCGACGCAGAAGATTCGCAAGCGCGACATCCTTGCCGCCGTGAATGCGGAGATGGGGAGAAGGGGTGACGGGGCGACGGGGAGATGCAGGAATGGAAACGGGAACGGTCTGCGGACGTGCGGCACAGTCGCCCCGTCCCCCCGTCTCCCACTCTCCCCGTCAATAGATTTATCGTCAATCCCTTCGCCCTCAGACCTCGACTCGCTCGGCCGCGTCGAGCTTTTGAGCGCGCTCGAAGACCGCTACCAGATTGAGATCGACGAGGCGAGTTTCACGGCCGCGACGACCGTCGGCGACGTGGAGCGCATCGTCAGCGCGGGCGGCGCGCGCGCGGAGGAGACCGCGCAGTACCCTTACCCCGCGTGGGCACAGACGGCGCCCGTCCGCTGGCTCCGCGTCGCCATCTACTACGCGGTCGTGCTCCCCATCACCTCCGTGCTCTGCTGGTCGCGCGTGGAGGGGCGCGAGCGGCTGCGCGACCTAGACGGCCCGGCGCTCTTCGTCTCGAACCACGTCACCTACTTCGACCACGCGCTCATCATGTCGGCCATGCCCGGGCGCTTCCGCCGCCGCCTCGCCATCGCGCAGGAGGGCGAGCGCCTGCGCTGGTGGCGCAAGCCCCCGGCCGGCGCCCCGCTTTTGCAAAGGCTGCGCTGGCTGGCTCAGTACTTCCTGATCGTCGTCATCTTCAACACCTTCTCGCTCCCCAAAGCGAGCGGCTTCCGCCGCAGCTTCGCCTACGCGGGCGAGTCCGTAGACCGCGGCTACAACCTGCTCGTCTTCCCCGAAGGCATCCGCGCCGAACGCCTCGGCATGAGCCCCTTCCGCCCCGGCATCGGCCTCCTCGCCTCGCAGCTCGGCATCCCCGTCGTGCCCGTCCGCATCGACGGCCTGATTGAATTGAAACTCTCCGGCCGCCGCGGCTTCACCTCCCCGCACCGCGTCACCATCCGCCTCGGCGAGCCCGTCACCTATGCTTCGGACGAAGACCCGGCCGCCATCACCTCCGACCTCGAACGCCGGGTCAAGGCGCTTTAGGGCTTCGCCCCGCCGGGAGCGCACTTAAATCGTACTCGGGCCGCATTTCGTCTTCCGGCTCGGTTTCAACTCTCTTCATCGGGTGCATGCCCATGTTAGCTGCGGCGTTTAGGTGAGGGCCGCAGCTAATAATGCCTTTTCTACCGTCGTCGGCAGATTCACGGGATGGAAACGGGTTACGTCAAAGGCGTAATCCTCGCCGCTTTCGTCCACCACGCGAATCAGCCCTTCCGCCTCCGCCTCCTTGTCGGGGATGAAGCGGTACAGTTTCCCGACCTCAAGCGAGGCTTTGTAGCCTTCGTTGTTGAGGCAGACAACAAAATGCGCCGACTGTTTTTCTGTTCTCTTCATGGCTAATCTAAAAATGGCAACTTCAGCTTGAACTCTCTCTTCCCCACGCCGTGGGCTT
Organism: Acidobacteriota bacterium; assembly: GCA_019242475.1. Taxonomy (GTDB): domain Bacteria; phylum Acidobacteriota; class Blastocatellia; order Pyrinomonadales; family Pyrinomonadaceae; genus QHXN01. The sequence goes on from JAFAVK010000010.1 coordinate 40,677, forward strand.
CATACCAATGTACTTCAGCCAAACGTACCCTGCCACTGAGCAGACGCACCTTGGCAATGCCTTTCATTTTACGCCACCTGCCTCTGCCATACTGCCTACGCAAACGCGCGCGATCCCGAACACCCGTGCCGACGGCAATGGTTTCAACAGCGGTAATGTCGCTGACTATCTCGAAGTCCATCCCAGGACATGATGTCAATTGTTCATGTGGGATTCAAGCAAGCAGTATAATGCCGCGCATCACCCGCCGCGCGGTCCCACCGATTTACATAACAGCCCTCGTGTCCGCGGTCGGGTGCATGCGCTTGTTGGGCGGCGTCCTAGTAAAGATCACCTTGCCTAACGTCAACCTTGATGAAGATATTTCCGTTGGTGGAACGAACCTTCAGATTTGCCTCATGCGCCAACACATGATCATATGGATTATTGCGAAGTCGCGCAACGAAGTTGTATTCGTAATAAGCACCGTTCTGAAACGCATTTTGCATGAAACCAGAAATCTCACCAACCTGAATATTCACCGGACCTTGGGTGAAGTCCGTGAAGTCAATCTGCAATTGGTATGAAGGACGAACCACAATATTTGTGTCATGCCACTTGTTGTCACCAGGAATGGCGATTTCATAACCACCGACTAGTGGCAACGTCGAAGAAAAGTGCGGGCCAGTTCGATTAACGCTGAAGCGAAACGAATTTGAGATCGGCACAGATGACTCTGGTAATGAACCCCTTGCGTTAGATTCTACCTGAGATGAGCCTTTAACAGATTCAGAGGATATACCAAGAATACGCCGAAATTCTGGAATGAACAGCGCAACTATGACTGCTATGATAGCAACTAGTAGGGAATATAAAGCAAGCCTTTCAGCCCGCGTCCATTCATTTGCCACATTGAAACTCCTTATGCCAAGGAAATTAGGCGAGCCGCCGAACTACTATTGTGCCGAATCATTCGGTCAAACTCCGCAATAGCGCGGGCATTGCCGAAGCGTTCGGCACAATTACGTAATGAGGCCGCGAAAGCCGAATCACTCGGTCGAACTCCGTAATATGGTATGAAAAGCCGAGCCGTCGGGCAATATCTCCCGCCGCGAGCTACGGCGACGTGCAAACGGATGCGCTCCCGGCGTCGGTTGGCTTCCGAAGTTTTTGACAGCCTTTCGGCGCCTCTGTTACGCTCGACTCGCTTTTTGGCTCACTCCCCTGTTCGCGCCACGTGATGCTCTATCGCTCGCTGCTGCGCCCCCTGCTCTTCAAGCTGCCGCCGGAGACGGCACACGAGTTCGCCCTTCACGCGCTCTCGCTGAGGCTAGGCACGGGCGTACTGCGCCGCCTCGCGGGGGGACGAACGCACGGCGCGCGCTCCGGGGAGCTGCGCCGCTTCGGCCTCAGCTTTCAGAACCCGGTCGGCGTCGCCGCCGGCTTCGACAAGAACGGGCTGGTCGCGCCGCAGCTCGCCGCCCTCGGCTTCGGCTTCGTCGAGGTGGGCACGGTGACGAACCTCCCGCAGCCCGGCAACCCGCGCCCGCGCCTCTTCCGACTGCCGCTCGACCGCGCGCTCGTCAACCGGCAGGGTTTCAACAACGAGGGCGCCGCCGCGCTCGCGCGCAGGCTGCACAAGGCAAAGCCCGACTGCGTGCTCGGCGTCAACATCGGCAAGAGCCGCGCCGTGCCCGTCGAGGAGGCGACCGCCGATTACCTCGCCAGCTTCGAGACGGTCAGGCCGCACGCGGACTACGTGACCGTCAACGTCAGCTCGCCCAACACGCCGGGCCTGCGCGAGCTGCAACGCGGGGACTTGCTGAGCGAGCTGCTCAACGCACTCCAGCGCCGCAACCGCGAGCTGGCCGCGGCGGAGGGCGGACGCCTCGTCCCTCTGCTCGTCAAGATCGCTCCAGACCTCGGCGCGGGCGACCTTGAGCTGCTGGTCGAAGCCGCGCGCGGGGCCGAAGTCGCGGGCATCATCGCGACCAACACCACGACCTCGCGCGCGGGACTTCGAAGCGACGCCGCGCGGGTCGCCGCGTGCGGCGAGGGCGGCTTGAGCGGCGCCCCTCTGCGCGAGCGCTCGACCCGCTTGGTCGCGGCGCTCCGCAGGCTGACGCGCGGCGCCGTCGAGATCGTCGGCGTCGGCGGCATCTTTAACGCGGAAGACGCCTGGGAGAAAATCTGCGCGGGCGCCGGCCTCGTGCAGCTCTACACGGGCTTCGTCTACGAGGGGCTCGGCGTCGCGCGGCGCATCGACGAAGGGCTCGCGGCCCTCGTCGAGCGGCACGGCTTCCGCACACTCGACGAGGCCGTCGGCTGTCGCGCCGAAGAGTTCGCGCCGCTGTAACTTTGGACTCACAGCCTTCGAGAAAAGGAGAGGAGCAGAAACGATGAACACCGGCACGGCCGAGACCGTCTCCGCGAAAGAGAAGCTCATCGTCGCGCTCGACTTCGAGAGCGCCGATGAGGCTTTAAGACTGTACGGCGAACTGCGCGACGCGGCGGGCATGTTCAAGGTCGGCTCGCAGCTCTTCACGACGGCCGGGCCTGACCTCGTCCGGCGTCTTGTTAATGAAGGCGCGCGCATCTTCCTCGACCTCAAATTTCACGACATCCCGAACACCGTCGCCGCCACCGCGCGCGAGGCCGTCCGCCTCGGCGTCGCGCTCTTCAACGTCCACGCCGCCGGCGGCACGGAGATGATGCGCCGCGCCGCCGACGCGACCGCCGAAGAGGCCGCCCGCCTCGGCGTGCAGAAGCCGAGCCTCATCGGCGTCACCGTCCTGACGAGCATGGACTCGGACGTGCTATCCGAGACGGGCGTCGAGGCCGCCAGCGTCGAGGAGCAGGTGCGGCGCCTGGCGCGTCTCGCCGACGCCGCGGGGCTCGACGGCGTCGTCGCCTCGCCGCACGAGATCGTCCCCGTCCGCGAGTCGGTCGGGCGCGCGGGCTTCCTCGTCGTCACGCCCGGCATCACCCCCTCGGCCGCCGCCTACGCCGACCAGAAGCGCGTCACCTCGCCCGCCGAGGCCGTCCGCCGCGGCGCAGACTTCGTCGTCGTCGGCCGCGCCATCCTCAACTCCCCAGACCCCAGACGGGCCGCCCGCGCCGTCGTCGAAGAGATGGAGAATGGTCGAATATCATAAGCAGGGTAGCGGGCCGGCCTTCGTCTACGTCTGCGGCATCGAGGGTTCGGGGAAACTCTTCTACAAGCAGGCCGAAGACCTCGCGCAAGACCACGCGGTCGTCTCGTTCCCCCTGCGCAGGGACGGTTGGTACGGGATGTCGCGGCTCGTGGAAGACCTCGCGTGGGTCATCCGCGAGGCCGGCGGGCGCGCGACCGTGCTCGGCGAGTCGTTCGGCGGGCTCTTGACGATGGCCGCCGCGCTCGAACACCCCGAGCTGTTCGAACGCATCATCCTCGTCAACACCTTCCCGCACTTCCGCGAGCGTCTGAAGATTCACGCGGGCTGCGTCCTCTTCCGCGCCTTCTACCCGATGCTCAAGGCGCACCGGACGCGCGGCGCGCGCCACGTCCTCTTCAGCCCGGACGTGTGCGAAGAGGATCGCCGGCTCTTCCGCGAGCACACGGCCGACGTGGGGCGCGAGGGCTACGTCTCGCGCCTGCGCATCATCCGCGACACCGACCTGCGCCCGCGGCTCGGGAACTTGAAGACGCCCGCCCTCGTCGTCGCGGGGACGGCCGACCGCCTCCTCGACAGCGCGACGGCCGCGCGGCAGATGGCGGCGCTGCTCCCGCGGGCGCGCCTCAAGCTTTTGGAAGGGACGGGGCACGTCGCGCTGCTCTCGGGGCGCGTGCGCGTGCGCGAGTGGCTCGGGGAGTTCGAGACGATTTGAGCCGCCGCGCCTGAGGCGCCGGAACGAAGGCGCGCGGCGGGCGTGTAAACAGAAAGCGCCCGGGCGTTTGTCGCGCACGGGCTTTATTTGCGAAGATGTCTGGCGGGCAGGCGAAGGGGGCACTCTCTTTGGTTCTAGTTTCAAGGGCGAGGGTTTGGCTGGCGGCGGCGCTCGCGGCCTTGTGCCTGTGCGCGTCCGCGTCGGGGCAGGGGCGCACGGGCGCCGCGAACGCGCCGTTCTCGCAGGCGCCCTACCGCATCGGCGAACGCCTGACCTACACGGTCTCCTTCTCCAACTTCCCGACCGCCGCCCACGTCGAGACGCAGGTCGCCGGGCGCGGGCAGTTGCACGGGCGCGACGGCATAGAGTTGCGCGGTCACGTCGAGACCATCGGCGTCGTCTCGGCCGCGCTGCTGGCGCTCAACATCAACCAGACGACCTTCGTCGATCCGGCCACGGGTCTCCCCTACCGCTCGCAGCAGTCCCTCAGCCAGAACACGAGCGTGCGGGACGTGGTGACCGACTACAACGCGCCGCTCGTAGACATGGCGTCCGCGCAGGGGCGTAATGTGCCGGTCTGGGCCGGCACCTTCGACTTTCTCTCGGCGCTCTACCGCCTGCGCGCGCTGCCGCTCGCGCCCGGCTCGACCTACGCGCTCGGCGTCAGGCAGAACGAGACCGTCTACGACGCCGAGGTGAAGGTGACGGGGCGCGAGACGCTCAAGACCAACGTCGGCTCCGCGAACACCCTCGTCACAGAGGTGCGCGTGCGCGGCAACAAGGAGGCCGACGACTACCGCGTCCACATCTACTTTACCGACGACGAGCGGCACGTGCCCGTCCTCATCAGCGCGCGCCACAGCGCCGGCGAGATTCACATCGAGCTGGCGAGCGCGGAGTTCGTCGGCGAGACGCTAGACCCCCTCGCCGCGGCGACGCCCACGCCCAACGACCCGGGCATACGCCTCCCGCCCGAACAGCCGGCGGGCAACAACCCGCCCCGCGCCACCCCGACGCCGGCCGTGACGCCGACGCCCGGCGCCGCGCCCGTCACGCCGCCGGCCGACCTCCCCTTCAAGCCGGGTGAGCAGTTGAACTTCAACTTCTTCCTCGGGCCGAACGCGCAGCCCGCGGGCTCGGCCTCGTTCCTCGTGCGCCCGCGCGCCCGCTACTTCAACCGCGAGGGGCTTCTGCTGACGGCGAACCTCCAGTCGGCCGGCGCCGTGCAGACGCTCTTCCCCGTCAGCGACCAGATCAACTCCTACGTGGACGCGTCGTCCGTGCTCCCTTTCCGCACGGAGCTGACGCTCGCGGAAGGCAAGCGGCGCGCGCGCTTCGTCGTCTCGGCCGACCAGCAGGGCGGCGCCGCGCTCTTCGAGGACGGGACGCGCGTCGAGGTGCCCTTCGGTACGCACGACCTGCTCTCCGTCTTCTACGCGCTGCGCTCCTTCGACCTGACGCCGGGCAAGCGCAACTCGGTCTCCCTGCTTCTCAACAAGCGGCCTCGGGTGCTCTTCATCACGGCGCTGCGCACGGCCCCGCTGCCACTCGGCGGGCAGAACATCCCCGCGGTCGAGCTGGCCCTCACGACGAGCGACCCGGCCGGCGACCGCCTCGCGCTCCGCCTCTGGGTCAGCACGGACAAGCGCCGCCTGCCGCTGCGCCTCACGGCCGTGACCCCGCTCGGCCAGGTGCGCGCCGACCTCGCCATCATCCCGACCACTCTGCAATAAGGACGGCCGCGCCGGAGTCCGTGCAAAATTGAACCCCCCAAGATGAAATTGAAATCTATTTTCAAGTGGAGTATAGTCTTCACCGTGGCACACAGCATTTCGTGCCGCCTTGATCTTGAACCCTTCGTCATCATCGGTGAACGTCTATGAGTCTCGCCTACGCCGCAGCCGAACAGATCGTTGAGGTGCTGAAGCGGGCCGACACGGCCGGCCCGGCCGCCGTCTCGCTCGACGCGCTCGAAGCGGGCCGTCACGCGCGCGTGACGGCCGTGCGCGGCTCGGGCGCGGTGGCGCGCCGCCTGATGGAGATGGGCGTCGTCCCCGGCGCGCCCGTCCGCGTCGTCAAGTCCGCCCCGCTCGGCGACCCCCTCGAAGTGCGCGTGCGCAGCTACCACCTTGCGCTCCGCCGCAGCGAGGCCCAGACCGTTTCAGTAGTGATGAATGATGAGTGATGAATGATGAATTAAGAACCATCGTTAATTCATCATTCATCATTCCTAATTCATCACTCCTCTTATGAGCAGTATTCTCGAATCCCCGCCGCAGGCGGACGCGCCCGCGGGAGCAGGCGCCGAGACCAGGCAGTTGGTGGTGGCGCTGGCCGGCAACCCGAACGCGGGCAAGACCAGCATCTTCAACGCACTGACGGGACTCCGCCAGAAGGTCGCCAACTACCCGGGCGTCACGGTCGAGCGCAAGGAAGGTCTCTGGACGCTCGACGCGGAACTGCCGCCCGCGCGCCTCGTTGACCTCCCAGGACTCTACAGCCTCGACGCCGCCTCCATCGACGAAGAGATCGCGCGCGACATCCTCACGGGCCGCATGGAAGAAGTGCCCGCGCCCGACGTGGTCGTGGCGGTCGTTGACGCGACCAACCTCGAACGCAACCTCTACCTCGTCACACAGCTCCTCGAAGCGGGCCGCCCGCTCGTCGTCGCCCTTTCGATGGTCGATCTGGCCGAGCGCTCGAAGCTTGAAATTGATGCGGACGGGCTCTCAAGTGCCCTCGGCATCCCTGTAGTTCCCATCACTGCGAAGACTAAACGCGGGCTGGACGAGCTGGCGCGCGCGGTGCTCGCAGCGGTCGGCTCGAAGCCGCCGTGCGCGCTGTGGCGGCTGTCGCCGAAGGCGGAGGCCGAAGTCCGCCGGCTTTACGCCGCGGGCGCGCCGAGCCGCGAGGAGGCCCTGCGCGACCTCTACTCGGACGAGTTGCCCGCAGACCCGGAGCGGCGCGCGGCGGTCGAGGCGGCGCGCGCGCGACTCTCCGGCTCCGACCCGCAGTGGTGGCAGGAGCCCCTGACGGCGCGCTACCGCTGGATCGAAGAGGTCACGGGCGGGGCCGTGCGCGGCGTGAAGGACGAGCGCCCCGGCTCGACCGAGCGCATCGACCGCTTCGTCACGCACAGGTTCTTCGGGCCGATCTTGCTCCTGCTCGTGATGGCCGTCGTCTTCCAGGCCATCTTCTCCTGGGCGACTTTGCCGATGGACTTGATCGACCGCGCGTTCGGCGCGCTCGGCGAGGCGGTGCGGGCGCACATGCCGGTGGGACTTCTGACCGACCTCGTCGTGGACGGCGTCATCGCGGGCGTCGGCGGCGTGCTCGTCTTCCTGCCGCAGATTCTCCTGCTCTTCTTCTTCATCGCGCTGTTGGAAGACAGCGGCTACATGTCGCGCGCGGCGTTCCTGGTGGACAGGCTGATGCGGGGCGTGGGGCTGCACGGGAAGGCGTTCATGCCCCTGCTGTCGAGCTTCGCGTGCGCCATCCCCGGCATCATGGCGACGCGCACCATCGAGAACCCGAAGGACAGGTTGGCGACGATTTTGATTGCGCCCTTCATGTCCTGCTCGGCGAGGCTGCCCGTCTACACGCTGATGATCGCGGCCTTCTTCACGGACGTGCGACTCTTCGGCTTCGTGCCCGTCGGCGTGCTGCTCATGCTCTCGATGTACCTGCTCGGCATCGTCGTCGCCATCGTGGTGGCCTGGATACTGAAGCACACGATCTTGAAGGCGCCGCCGCCGCCGCTCGTCCTTGAGCTGCCCCCCTACCGCGTGCCGAGCCTCGTCAACGTGCTCTACACGATGCGGACGCGCTCGTGGCTCTTCGTCAAGCGCGCGGGCACGGTGATTCTGACCATCTCGATTCTGCTCTGGGCCTTGATGACCTTCCCGCGCTCTGCCGTCAAGCCTGTGCCCGACGCGCAGGAGGGCGCGGCCGTGCAGGAGATGCGCGAGACGGGCCTGGAAGGAAAGGGCGAGTCGGCGCCCCTGACGGCGAAGGCCGAGGGCGACACGGCGGACGAGGGCGCGCAGTTGCAGCAGAGCTACGCGGGCAGGCTCGGGCACGTCCTTGAGCCGCTGATCGCGCCGCTCGGGTTCGACTGGAAGATGGGCATCGGGCTGGTCGCGTCGTTCGCGGCGCGCGAGACGATAGTCTCGACGCTCTCCATCGTCTACAACGTCGGCAAGGATACGAACGCCGAGTCGCCCTCGCTCATCGAGGCCGTGCGCAACGCGAAGCGGCCGGACGGGAGCCCGGCGTGGACGCCGCTCGTCGCCGTCTCGATGATGGTCTTCTTCGTGCTCGCGTGCCAGTGCATGTCCACGGTGGCGGTCGTGCGGCGCGAGACGAACTCCTGGCGCTGGCCGCTCTTCATGGTGGCCTACATGCTCGTCATCGCCTACGTCGCGTCGTTCGTGACGTACCAGGGCGGGAAGCTTTTGGGCTTAAGTTAGCGGTTATGAATTTCGACTGGCAGACCATCGCGGTCGCGCTCATCATCGCCGGCGCGCTCCTCTACGTCGGGCGCCGGGCGCTCGCGCGCCTGCGCTCGTTCAGGACGAGCAAGGGCGGTTCGTGCGCGACCGGCTGCGGGACGTGCGGCGACGTGGACGCGCCGCTACGTCAGTCCAGCTCCTTCGTACAGGTCGGCAGGTCGAAGAAGAATTAACCACGGAGACACGGAGGCACGGCTTGAAGTCATATCTCTTCAAGCCGTGCCTCCGTGTCTCCGTGGTTAATTCTTATGAAGCGGACTTGCGCGCGCGGCGGGGTGTGTCGGCGGCGCGTTCGAGGCAGGTGTGCGAGCAGTAGGTCGCGCCGCCGCGCAGAGAGACGGCGCGGGAGGCAGGCATCCAGGTGCCGCAGGCGGCGCAGCGCAGGAGCTTTTCGTTGGCCGCTCTCTTCCGGCCCGGCTGTTGTTGCGGGGTGCTTCCCGGCGGTGCGCCCTCGCGCACGCTTCTCATCTCGCGCACGACGCCGAGGAAGCGGCGCAGGCCGCGGATGTAAGGGCGCAGCTGCCAGTAGACGATGAAGGCCACGGCCGCGAAGAGGGCAAGGACGAAAAGGTACTTCAAGGCTTCTCCTTCGCGGCGTTCCTCTTCTGTTCGAGCTGCGTGCGCAGGCCGGGCAGCTCCGCGTTCGAGGGGTTCAGTTTCTCCAACTCGTCGAGGCGCCGCGCGGCCTCGTCCAACGCGCCCGTCTCGACGAGGGCGGCGGCGAGGCTCTGGAGCGACATCTCCTGCCGCGGGTCTGCCTGGAGCGCGCGGCGGTATTCGTTGACCGCGCGCTGCGGGTTCGGGGGGCTGTCGTAGAAGTACGTGAGCCCGAGCTTCGTGCGGACGACCGCGTCGTCGGGCTTCAAGACGAGCGCCGCCTCGTAGAGCTTGCGCGCCTCCGCGATCAACTTCGCGTCGCCGCCGCCCTGCCGCTCGGCCAGGAACTGCGCGTCGCCGGCCATGACGGTCGTCTTATAGTCCTTCGGGTCGAGTTCGTGCGCGCGCTTCAGGATGCGCGCGCCGTCCGGCAGGTAAGAGGCGTTGCCCGTCTCGGACGCGTAGAGGAAGATTCCCTGCCCGACCTTCTTCTGCATCTCCGGGTCTTGCGGCGACTGGTCGGCCCTCTTGATCGCGTTGACGATCTGCTCCTCGCTGAGAGACGGGGACGAGTCGCCGCCGGGGGCGGAGGTCGGTTGGGTCTTGCCCGCGCCGCTTCCCTGCTGCTGCGCTGTCTCGCGTCCCGCACGCGTGGTCGCCAGCTCGGCGCGCAGCTTCTCCTGCTCCTCGCGGTTGATGCCGTTCGCGAGGAAGAAGCCCGCGAGGAACCCGAGGACGACTCCGAGGGCGCCGACGATGAGAACTCTCTTGTTGAGGGAAGGGTTATCCGGCATCGCTGGAATCCGAGCTTTCGACGCCGAAGTTTAGCAGAAAGGGCGTGCGAAGGCGACGCGGGGCGCCCGCCGGAAAGACAGAAGCCCCTGAGCCGCCGCCGTGGGCGCGACGACTCAGGGGCTCGTTCGTTTGACGGCCGGCGGCCTAACCCTCTCCGCCCCCGCCGCCGGTGCCTCCGCCCTGCGGCCCTTTGTATGGGAGGTCGTCGCGGCGGCGCCGCGGCAGAGGGTCTGAGTCGCGGCGGCGCGGGAGTTGGCCCGGCGCGCGGCGCTCGACGAAGTTCGGCGGGAGGCGCGGGCCTTTGACCGCCTCTTCGAGGATGCGCGTGATCTCCTGCGAGAGCGTGCGGTGCTCGCTCGTGGCCCGCTGCTGGAGCGCACGCTTCAACTCCGCGGGGACGTAAGCGCCGATGAAGACGCCTTTACGGTTCGCCATTCTCGGGTTCTCCTGTCGCCTTTGAGACCTTGCACAGTCCCGTGAGGCTCGGGGTCATCGGGTGCCGAGGTGAAAGAACTTGAATGTCCGCGGATTCGAGAACAGGTCTGTAAGCCGAATTCTGTCCACCGTGAACCGCGGACGATTCACGGATGGGCGATCATTCCTCTAGGCCGGACGTTGCCGTACGGCTCAAGCGACCTACCCGGAGGCGTGGCGCGACCTCGTTAAAGGCCGCGCGTTCGGACGGGCCGCCCTTTGCCCGCCTCCCTATTTGGTCTTGCACCGCGAGGAGTTTGCCTGGCCGCGCCTGTCACCAGACGCGCCGGTGCGCTCTTACTTTAAGCCCGTGAGGGCCGCACCGTTTCACCCATCACCCGCTGCGCGACTCCCGAAGGAGCCGGCCCGCTGGCTGGTCTCTTCTCTGTTGCACTTGTCGTCGCACGGCGTCAAAGCGTCTGCTCTCGCAGACTTTTAACGCCGGGCGCCCCGCCGTTAGCGGGCTCGCTGCCCTTCGGTGTTCGGACTTTCCTCTCCCGCTCGCCCCCTAAGGAACGCGCGGCAGCGACCGCCCGACCTGTTCTCAAATCCGCGGCGCGGATTATAGCAAAGCACCGTTCAACAGGTACAGTCCAAAGGCGTCCACCGTACAACTTTGATGAAATCGAAGTCAGAAGCCCGGCCGTGAGGCGGGGCGTTAGCCAAAATATTTGAAGCCGACGCGGAGGTTGTGGAGCGCGCCCGCGGGGACGGAGGAGATCATGACCCAGGTCATCAGCGAGTGGCTGACGCCGACGGCGAGGATGTTCGGCGCGCGCTGGTAGACCCAGGCCCACAGCAGGCCCCCCGCGAAGGTCGCGAACGTGAGCCAGGGGTTCGGCAGATGAAAGAGCGCGAAGAGGAAGGCAACCAGCAGCACGCTCGAACTCCCTCGCCCGAGGGCGACCTGCGCGCGCCGGTTGATGAAGCCCTGAAGCGCGTACTGTTGAAGCGGCCCCCAGATCAGACTTAAACCGGGCACGCCCATGATCGTCTGCCCGCCCTCCCAGCGCCCGAAGTCGAGCGTGCCCGCGTACCAGCCGAAGCCGACCAGAAGGGCGGAGACGACGAGCATCGGCGCCGCGAGCAGCCGTGCCGCCTCGGCGAAGTTGTCGAGGCGCCAGCCGACCTCGCGCGCCGACTCGCCGCGCGCGCGGTGCGAGAGGAGCATGAAGACGACGGCCGTCGTCACCGGAATCAACAACAGCAACCGCCCGCGCCCCGAGAGCGTGCCCACGACCCACTCGGCCGCGAGCGCCGACGCGGAGGCCGCCACGATCTCCCACGCGGCGAGCGCGCGCTCTTCGGCCGTGATGCCCTCGTTCATTTCCACTCGAAGCGGCGCGGGTCGCCCAACTGCTGAAGCGTGCGCCGCGCCCCGCCACCCACCGCGCGGACGGCGTAGACGCGCGCCTCGTGCACGCCGTAGCGCGGCTGCACGAATTGAAAGACGAAGGCGCGACGGTCGTTGTGTTGAGAGTCGCCTCGCGCGTCAGGCGCGGGCTCATTCGCCAGCGCGGCGGCGGCGAAACGGCCGTCGAGGAAGAGTTGGACTTCGACGGACGCGCCCGGCTGTTCGAGGTCTTCGACCCAGCCGCGCGCGCCCAGCCCGTCGGCCTGTTCGAGTTCGCCCGCGAAGCCGTTCCGGTACGTGACGGCGTGCGTGTAGACGGCGAGGCCGCAGACGAAGAGGAGGTCGAGCGCGAGCTTGGCGGCGACGAGCTTCAAGAGTCGCGCGCGCCGCGCGACTGCCTTTTCGTCCGCCGAAAAAGGAACACGGAGGCCGGGCTCAAACGCCCCGGCCTCCGTGTCCGTCTGCTCGCGCGCCGCGGCGTCGTTCATTGCCCGCGGTACGCGTTCGAGTTCGAGTCCTGATAGGCGAGCGTGTGGCGCGGCGTGATGACCGCGTCAGCGGCGAGGTTCTGCCGCAGGCGCACCGTCACCTGCAAGACCTGCGTGTCGCCCGGCGCGAGTTCGGCCACGCGCCAGACGAGCCCGCGGCCGCCGTTGCCGAGGTCTTGCAGCGTCAGCTCCGGCGAAGACGAGACGAACTCAAGGGCGTCGGGCAGTTGCTCCGTCACGACAAGTCCCTTCGCCAGGCCGCCGCCGTCGTTGACGAGCACGAGGCGGTAGAACAACGTGTCGCCCGGCTTGACCTCCGTGTTCGGAAGCTCCGCGCGCACGCGCACGCGCGGCGTCGCGACCGTCAACACGGTCGAGTCCTCGCCCGCGATGCGCCCCGCGGCGTTCATGGCGCGCGTGACGAGGTTGTAGGCGAACTGCGTGCGGTCGGGCGTCGAGCGCGGGATGTCCACGCCGAGCAGGACGGGGTACTGGCCGCCGCGCGGGTCGAGCGCCGCGGTCTGCGTGACGGCGGGCTCGTCCGTCTGGTGGCGGCCGTCGCCGTTCAGGTCGGCGTAGACGGTGCCCTGCGGCGCGCCCGGCGCGACGATGCGCAGCTCGAAGCTCTCGGGGTAGTTACTCGGGTTGCGGACGATGAAGGGGACGTACATCGTGTCGCCCGGCGTCGCCGTCAGGCCCTTCGAGACGGCCTCGACGCGCGCGCCCGCGACGCGCCCGACCGAGATGGTCGGCCCCTCGAAGTTCGAAGGGATGAAGAGGCTCTGCGTGCGCATCGTGCCGCGGCCGACCGGCTTGTTCGAGCCGGCGAGCGCCTCGCCCACGGCGCGCAGCGTGACCGTGATCTCGCGGTTGTCGCGCGACTCAAGGTCGCCCAGAGACCAGATGGCCGTGCGCGAAGGGCGGTCGTAGGAGATGGGCGAGGGCGTGGCGGAGACCAGCTCGAAGTCCGGGTTGAAGACGAAGTCGGCGCGCGTGACTTTGGCGGTGGCGCTCCCCTGGTTGCGGACGCTGATGCGTTGCGTGAAGGTCTCGCCGGGCTGGACGGTCTCCTGCAAGGCGTTCGACGCGGCGGCGAGCGCGGCGGCGACGACCGTGAGCGAGGCGTCGGTCACCTTCGTCACGGTGGCGTCGGCCTGCGAGGCGGCGCGGACTAAGAAGCGCTGCTGCTGGTTGTCGGGCGCGTTCTCGGGGACGCGCGCGTTGAGGACGACTTCGATGGTCTGGCCGCGCTGCAACTGCGGGGTGACGAAGACGGGCAGCCCGCCCGCGTCGTTGCCGCTCTGGCTGAAGCTGGGCTGGTACTCGGCCGGGAGGTCTGTCTCAAGCCGGAACTGGTCGTCCTTGTTGCCCGTGTTGGTGATGGCGAGCGGCAGTTGGATGGTCTGCCCCGGCTGCGCGGCGAGCGCCGAGCGGCGGAGCGCCAACTGCAAGTCGGGCACCTGTCGGACGGTGATGCTGAAGCCGCCGCCGCCGGACTGTGCGTCGCCCCCGCTCGTCGGCGGAGGCGTCACGGCCGCCGTCTCGACGGGGCGCGGCAAGGGCGTCGGCGTGACGGCGGGCGTGGTGCGCGTCGGGACGGAGGTCGTCTCGGTGGTGCGGGCCGGCCTGCGCACGGGCGTCGGCGCGGGCGTCGGCGTCACGTCGGGCTGTGTGGCGGCGGGCTGCGCGGCGTTGCCGCGGACGTTACGGTTGCGACGGCCCGCCGCGGTGCGCGGTCGCTCGGCCTCTCCCCCGCCGCGGACGGAAAGCTCGGGCACCCTCGCCGGGGTGGTCGCGGCCACTTCGGTCGGGGTCGGAGTCGGGCGCGGGGTAGCGCGTGGGCGCGGCGGCGCGGGCGTCGGCGTGGCGCGAGCCAACTGTGTCGCGGGCGCAGGCGTAGCGCGCGGCGTCGGGGTCGCGGCGGGCGGCGCGGGGTGCGTGGCCGCCTCGGCGCGCGCCGTATGGAGTTCGGTCTCGTAGATGTCGGTGAAGGGCGTGTCCTTGATAGCGCGCAGGCGCTGGGCGACTTCGTCGGCCTCGGGGAACTTGCCGAGTTCGATGTAGGAGCGGCCGAGCCAGAGCAGCATCAGGTCGGCGATGAAGCTGTCGGGGTGTGCCTTCAGGAAGTCGCGGAAGACGGCGGCGGCCTGCTCGTACTGCGCCTTGGCGAAGAGCGCGCGCCCGCGGTTGAAGGTCTCCTGTTCGGCCTGTGAGGGGGCGTCCTCCTGCTGCGCCGCGTTGAGCGCGGCGGCGCGGGCGGCGGTGCTGGCGAAGGGGGACAGGACGAGCGCGGCGGCGAGCGCGGCCGCGCCGATGCGAATGCACTTACTCAAAGTTATGTTCCTCCGACGGGCAGGTGCGAGTCTAAACGAGTCGAACGATCCGGCGCGTACGCGAGAGACGCACATGCGTCGCGCTCTCAGAGTGAAACCTTTCTGTCCGACCGCGCAGGATAATACAGCGCGCGGGCGCGGCGGACAAGGCGCTCGAAGGCGCAAAAGAACCGGGTCGAAAAAGTGAGGCGGCCCCGCACGGAGGGGGCCGCCCTCATTTCTTCTTGACGGGCGCGCCTGAGACCTCGATGCGGTCGCCGGGCTGGAGCTGCGGGTCGGGCACGCCGCCGTTCTCGATCTCGCGCAGGTTGTACTCGGTCGGGGAGAGTCTGCCGTCGGGGCCGGCGCGCAGCACGCGCACGCGCGCGGCCTCGGGCCTCGTCGCGCCGCCCGAGGCGAGCAGCGCCTGCGTCAGTGTGATGCCGGAGTGGAAGTCCTTCTGCCCGGGCGCGCCCACTTCGCCGCCGACGTAGTAGAACTCGGGCGGGCGGGCGGTGAGCGTCACCACGTCGCCCGTCATCACGAGCGTGTTGAGGCCGGCGGCGTCGTTGAGGTCAACGTTGATGACCTTGCCCGTCGCGTGCGAGATGATGACGGCGCGGCCGGCCTCGGGCTTGGGCTGCGCCTCGGCGACGACGACGTAGAGCGGGATGGCCTCGCGCCTGAGAATCTTGGTGCCGGGGTCGCTCACGAGACCGCTGATGAGCACGGCGTGGCTCGCGTACTCGCGGACGCCGACGCGCACCTGCGGCTTGTCGTAGACGTTCCGGTGGCGCAACTCCGCGATGAGCTGGGCGGATAGTTCGTCGGTCGTCATCCCGGCGACCGTGAGCGGGTCTTTGAGCAGAGGGTAGTCGAGCACGCCGCCCGCGACCACCGTGTAGAGCGTGTTCTGCCGTGGGTCTTGCGCGTTGAGCAGGCGTATGTCGAGCACGTCGCCGGTGCCGATGCGGTAGATGCTCGCGGGCGAGACGACCGCCGCCGGGCTCGCGGCCGCGGGCGAAGCATTCGCCGGAGTCGCATTCGCCGGGCGCGGCGCGGGGGGAGGTGCCATCGAGTTGTTGTTGGGCGGCGGCGCGGGCTGGCTGTTATTTCCCTTGGCCGTGTCGTTGGCGCCTTCCGCGCCGGCGGAGGTCTTGACGGGCGAGCCGACCGGGACGTTGGGTTCGCCCGCCGACTTCGGGGGCGCGTCGCTGGTCGATGAAGGTTTGTTCGTGAGTGCGGGCGCGACCGTGGAGGCCGTCGTGTTCGAGAGCGGCGCGGACTCCCGCCCCTTCCCCTGCTCCTTCGCGGCCGCGCGCGGCTTCTCGGAAGAGGAGCCCTTCGCCTCCTTCTTCGCGTCGTTCGCGTTGGGGGCCGGGGGCTTCTCGTCCCTCTTCGGCTGGGGTTGGGCGGGCGCTTCCGCCGCCACGTCGTCCGCGGTCGGGCCGACGCGGACGCCGGCCTGGGCGCGTGCGTCAGGCCCCGCCATGCCGCAGAGGGCGAGCGCGGCGGCCGCGGCGTAAAAGAACTTCTTCATACGGGCACTCTTCCTTGCTAGTCCGCCTGTCAGCGGGGTGCGCCGGGCACGGCGTCTACCGTCGTTGACATGACTCGGACTCTTCCCCTTGTTCGTACGGGCGCCGGCCGGCGGCTGTTCTGGGGCATGAACGCCCCGGCGACCCTCACCTTGCATAAACTGCTAAAGCGGCCCCGGTTCTTAGAGAACTCACCTTTTTCACGGGAAGCCACCTGTTCGGACGGAGCTTTCGTTTGCGCGGGCGGTCGGGACGGCGCCGGGCGGAAGGTCGGGGACAGGTCAAAGACGCGGGCCGGCTGCCCGTTGGTTGATTCTACCCTTTGGTTTTCGGGGGTGGCAAGATTTCTTTGGGGAAAAGATTCGGCCAGCGCCCGCCGAGCCCCACGCGCACCAGCTCCTCGACCTCGTCGGCGGTCGCACATTCCAAGCACTCCTTCGCGACCCGCTCCGCCTCCCCAAGCTCGAGCCCCGCGACCGTCCGCCGCACGCGCGGGATGGCCGTCGGCGCCATGCTCAACTCCCTCGCCCCGAGCCCCAGCAGCACGGCCGCGTAGGCCGGCGACGCGGCCATCTCGCCGCAGACCACGGAGCGGATGCCGGCCGCCGCGGCGGCTTCGAGCGCACGCCTGATGCAGATCAGCACCGCCGGGTGTAGCGAGCGGAACCAGCCGGCCACCTCGTCATTCCCCCTGTCCACGGCGAGCGTGTACTGCACGAGGTCGTTCGTGCCGAGGCTGAAGAAGTCCACCTCGCGCGCGAGTTTTTCGGCGACGAGCACGGCCGAGGGCACCTCGATCATCGCGCCGACGCGCACCGGCCCCGCCTTCTTCCCTTCGCCGCCCAGCCGCGCGCGCTCGTCTTCGATGACTTCGCGCGCGCGCCGCACGTCGGTCACGTCGGAGACCATCGGGATGACCAGGTCAATCGGGCCGCGCGCGGCCGCGCGCAGGACGGCGCGCACCTGCGTCCGCAGAAGGTCGGGGCGTTGCAGGCAAAAGCGGATGGCTCGCAGGCCGAGCGCGGGGTTGCGCTCCTCGCCCGCGTCGAGGCGCGAGCCCGTGAGTTTGTCGCCGCCCATGTCGAAGAGTCGAACCGTCAGCCCGTCCTCGCCCGCGATGCGCGACAGCGCCTCGTACGCCTCGCGCTGTTCGTCCTCGTTCGGCACCGAGCCGCGGTGCGAGAGCAGGAACTCCGAGCGGAAGAGGCCGATGCCGTGCGCGCCGTAGCGGTTCACCCAGTCGTACTCGACGGGCAGCTCGACGTTCGCGCGCAACGTGACCTCGACGCCGTCGCGCGTCTTTAAAGGCGCGCGCAGTTCGGCGGCCGTGGCGGCGCGCGCCGCGGGCGCCTCCTTCGCGACCCGCCTCTCCCGCGCGAAACGTTCGAGCGTCTCGTGCGCCGGGTGGAGCGTGACCTCGCCGCGGCCGGCGTCGATGACGACGGGGTCGCCCGTGCGCGCCGCGCGGTAGAAGTCGCGCAGGCCGACGACCGCGGGGATGCCGAGGCCGCGCGCGATGATGGCCGTGTGCGAAGTCCAGCCGCCCACGTCCGTGGCGAACGCCTTGATGTGCGTGAAGTCCAGCTCGGCGAGCGTCGAGGGCATCAGCTCTTCGGCGACGACGACGGCGTCCTCGGTCAGGCGCCGGCCGAGCATGCTCTCGCCGGAGAGCGCGACGAGCAGGCGGCGGGTCACGTCCTCGACGTCGGAGCTGCGCTCGCGCAGGTAGTCGTCTTTGATCTCCTCGTAGACGGCGAGGATGCGGTCGGTCACGACCTTGACGGCCCACTCGCTGTTGACGCTCTCCGAGCGGATGACGGCCTCCACGTCGTCGTTGAGCTTGCGGTCTTCGAGCATGAGGAGGTGAGCGTCGAAGATGTAGGCGTGCTCCTCGCCGAGCGTGCGCGCGGCGCGCTTCTTCAGGGCGAGCAACTGCCGGCGCGCCAGACGCACGGCCGCGCCGTAGCGGCGCACCTCGCGCGCGACCTCGCCGTCTTCGAGCTTGACGCGGTAGATGCTCGTGCGCCCGCCGCTGTGGACGCGCAGCAGGCGCCCCGAGACCGCCCCGTCCGAGACGGCCACGCCGCGCCAGCGCCGCTCACTCCTGTCCCTCTTAACGCTCACTCTTCAACTTCCCCGAACCCGCCGCCGATGAGCTGACACAAGGCGTCGAGCGCCTGACTCTCGTCCGACCCCTCGGCCGTAATCTGCAACTCAGTGCCGCGCGCGGCCGCCAGCATCAACACGCTCAGGATCGACTTCGCGTCGGCCACCGTGCTGCGGTCGAGCCGAACGAGTTTCAGCGTCGAGCGGAACGCCGTCGCCGCGCGCACCAGCTTCGCCGCGGCGCGCGCGTGCAGACCCAGGCGGTTGACGATGGTGACCCGGCACTCGACCAACGGCGCTCCCCTTCAACTCCCCTTCAACTCGCCCGTGCCCCTGCGCCCGCCGCCCGCGAGCAGCTCGCCCGCGAGGTAGATGCCCTGCCGCCCCTGGTCGCGCACGAGGCGCGCGACCTCCGCGAGCGGCACGCCCGGCTGGAGCCCCGCGAGCTTGATGACCATCGGCAAATTCACGCCCGTCACCACCTCGACCTCGCCCTGCTGTAAGAACATCGAGGCGATGTTGGTCGGGGTGCCGCCGAACATGTCGGTCATCATGAGTACGCCGCCGCCGTCGGCGACGCGTTCGATGGCGCGTCGAATCTCGTTCTTGGCGGCCTCCACGTCGTCGTGCCAGCCGATGGAGACGGCCGTGATGTGCTTGAAGCTGCCGATGATGGTCTCGGCCGCCGACAGCAGCTCGTTCGCCACCTGCCCGTGCGACACGATGACCCCGGCCACGCGCCCCGCCGCACCCTCTTCTTTAGGTTTGTCAGGCATCATTCGGCTCCGTTCTCACTTCCCGCCCGCCTTCTGCTTCTTCGTCTTCCCCACGTCGCGGTGGACGGCCGCGGCCTCGTAACCGCCGCGGCGGAGGTGGCGCGCGATGTAGTTGGCCGCCATCACCGAGCGGTGGCGGCCGCCCGTGCAGCCGATGCCGATGGTGACGTAGGACTTGCCCTCGCGCCGGTAGAGCGGGAGCAGGTAGTCGATCAGCTCGGTGAAGCGCCGCAGCGTCTCGCCCACCTCGTCGCTCGCCAGAAGGTATTTGACGATGCGCCGGTCGTGCCCCGACAGGTCGCGCAGCTCCGGGACGAAGTGCGGGTTCGGCAGGTGCCGCACGTCGAAGAGCAAATCAACGTCGCGCGGGCTGCCGTGCTTGTAGCCGAAGCTCAAGACCTGCACGCGCATCCGGGCGCCGCCGGCCTCGCCGCTGAAGCGCTCGACGAGCAGGCGGCGGAGCGTGTGGACGGTGTGCTCGGAGGTGTCGATGACTTGGTCGGCGAGCCGCCGCAGCTCGGACATCGCGCCGCGCTCGCGCCGGATGGATTCGAGCAGGCCGTCGCCCGACTCGGCCGGGTGCGGACGGCGCGTCTCGCTGAAGCGGCGCACGAGCGCCTCGTCCGAAGCCTCGAAGAAGAGGACGAAGACCCGCAGGCCCGACGCGCGCAGCTCCTTCAGACGCGCGGGGAACTCGTTTAAAAACCTCCCCTCGCGGATGTCCACGACGAGCGCGGCGCGCTCGATGTGCGGGCGGTCGTGGTCTTCGGGCTGCACGAGCCGGCCGA
Source organism: Acidobacteriota bacterium (assembly GCA_019242475.1). Classification (GTDB taxonomy): domain Bacteria; phylum Acidobacteriota; class Blastocatellia; order Pyrinomonadales; family Pyrinomonadaceae; genus QHXN01. The sequence continues at coordinate 60,262 of JAFAVK010000010.1, forward strand.
AGGTCGGCATGAGCATCAGGGGCAGGTTGTCCACGCAGAAGTAGCCGAGGTCTTCGAACGCGTTCGTCGCCGAAGACATCCCCGAGCCGCTGAGGCCCGTGATGATGACCACGTCGGGCGCGCCCGCCGCCCTCGTCTCGCCGCCGCCCTCGCCCTGCCGCCGCTTCTCAGTCATCCCCGGCCCCTTCACCCCCGCGCCGCATCGCGGCGTCGTGCCGCGCCACGAAACTCTCGGCCGCATTGTAACCGCGCAGGCGCATGAGGTGTACGCGCACCGCCGTCTCGACGAGCGTCGATAGGTTGCGGCCGGGGCTGACGGGCAGGACGAAGTAGGGGACGGCGACGCCGAGGATGTCCACCGTCCGCTCTTCGAGGCCGAGCCGGTCAACGTCGCCCGCCTCGCCCCAGCGCACCAGCTTGATGTCGAGCCCGAGCTGCTTCGGGCCGCTGACGGCCGAGACGCCGAACAGCTCGCGGATGTTGAGGATGCCGAGGCCGCGAATCTCCATGTGCTCGCGCAGGAGGTCGGGCGCGCCGCCCATCAGCAGCCCGGGGCGCCGCCGCCTGATCTCGACGAGGTCGTCGGCGACCAGCTGGTGGCCGCGCATGATGAGGTCGAGCGCGCACTCCGACTTGCCCACGCCGGACTTGCCCTCGATGAGCACGCCGAGGCCGTAGAGGTCGAGGAGCACGCCGTGGCGCGTCTCGCGCGGCGCGAGCGCCTCTTCGAGGTACTCGGTGACGGCGGTGATGGCGGTGGAGCTGACGAGCGTGGTCTGGATGAGCGGGAGCACGGCCGCCTCGGCGGCTTCGACGAGTTCGGCCGGCGGCACGAGGCCCTTCGTGACGAGGACGCAGGAGATCTTCTCAAGCTCAAGCCGCGCGACGGCCGCGCGCCGCTCTTCGGACGAGAGCTGCCCGAGGAACTGCAACTCGCTCGCCCCGACGATCTGCACGCGCCCCTCGTGGACGTAGTGCGGGAAGCCCGCGAGCGCGAGCCCGAGCTTCTGGATGCGCGGCGTGTCGAGCCGGCGCGCGGCGGCGCCGCCCGCCCCGGCGAGGAAACGGAGCGGCAGCCCCTCGGGCGCGCGCGCGACGAACTCGGCGACCGTGATCGCGGGGCTCTCGTCGCTGTGGGGTGTCGTCTTCATCAACTGAACGCTGAACGCCGAACGCCGAACGCTGAACTGAAATCCCTTTGCCTTTCAGTTCAGCGTTCAGCGTTCATACTTCCCGGCGGCGTTCAGGGCTGGATGAGCCCGTAGTTGCCGTCCTTGCGCTTGTAGAGCACGCTCAGGCGGTCTGTGTCGGAGTCGCGGAAGACGACGAACTGGTCGCCGTCCTCGGCGAGCGACATGACGGCCTCCTCGGCGGTCATCGGCTTCACCCTGTAACGGCGCGCCGCGATGATGCGCCCCGCCCGCCGCTCCGGCTCCGTGTTCTCCGGCGCGGCCGTACCCGTGGCGGCTTCCGGCGCGACGGCCGAGAGCGGGACGGCGTCCTGCTTGCGCTCGATGATCTTCTTCTTGAGCTTGAGGGCCTGCTTCTCGATCTTGTCGATGCAGCGCGTGAGCGCCTGGTACATGTCGGCGTTCGTGTCCTTCGCCGTCAAAGTGTGCTCGCGCCAGTGGAAGAGGATTTCGGCGATGTGCCGGTTCTTGACCACGTCGATGATGACGTGGGCGCGGGCCGTGCTCGCCTTCCCGAAGAGGTTCCCGACCTTGCCGAAGTGCTCCTCGACGTGCGCGCGCAGCGCGGGCGTAACGTCGATGTGTCGCCCCGTGTACTCGAAATCCATACGTGACCTTTCCGCCCGCGCGCGGGGCGGACGGGGGCTTGCTTCTTCTCCCCCCGGCCGCGCGGGCCTTTGCCTTGTTGTGTACTGCTAAAGCCTTTGGGAAAGTGGAAGGGGTAAGGGGAAAAGGTTTTCAAACCCTTGCCCCTTCACCTTTCATCTTTTCACACGACCGCCTTGCGCTCGCGCGAGCCGGGGATCGACATCTGGTCGCGGTACTTCGCCACCGTGCGGCGCGACAGCTTGATGCCCTCCCTGGCGAGAATCTTGACGACCTGGTCGTCGGTGATGGGGTTGTGCGAGTCCTCCTCCTCGATGAGCTTCTTTATCCGGAGCTTGATGATGCGGGTCGAGACCTCCTCGCCCTCCTCGTTCAGCATGCCCTCGGTGAAGAAGCGGCGCAGCTCGATGACGCCCTGCGGCGTGTGCGCGTACTTGCGGTTGACGACGCGCGAGATGGTCGAGAGGTGCATCCCCGTGTCCTCGGCCACGTCCTTGAGCATCATCGGCCGGATGAACTGGACGCCCTTGTCGAGAAACTCGTGCTGGCGGCGGACGATGCACTCGACGACGCGGTAGATGGTCTGCCGCCGGTGCTCGATGTTGCGCAGCAAGTCCACCGCCGAGCGCATCTTCTCCTTGATGAAGTCCTTCGTCTCCTTCGTCGTCCCCTCGCGGCTGAGCATGTGCTGCATGTCGCGGCTGATGCGCAGGCGCGGGCCGCCGTCGTCGGCGAAGTAGATTTCGTAAACGTCGTCCACCTTCTCGATGAAGACCTCGGGCGCGATGAGGATCGGCTCTTCGGAGGAGTAGCGGCGGCCCGGGTACGGGTCGAGCTTGCGGATGTGCTGAAGCTCCTCGACCAGCTCGATGACCTCGACGCCCATCTGCTTGGCGAGGTTCGGCAGCTTGTGCTGCTGCAAATCCACGAGCGAAATCTCGGGACAGATAAGCCGCTCCGCCAGACAACGCTCCGCACCGCGCGGGCACGCGTCCGGCCCCAACGCCTTCAACTGAACGCGCAGACACTCGCGCGCGTCGCGCGCGCCGCAGCCGATGGGGTCGAGTTGGAGGACGAGCTGGCGCGCCTCCTCGACGCGCTCGGGTGAACAGCCCGAGAGTTCCGCGATCTCCTCGTTGGTCGCGTTGAGGCGGCCGTCGCCGTCGAGGTTGCCGATGACGCACTCGCAGACCGCGACGAGGTCTGCGGACACCTGCGTCATGTGGAGCTGCCATTCGAGGTGCTCGGCCAGCGAGGGCGCGCGCGTCAGGAACTGCTCGAAGGTCGGCGCGTCCTCCTTGTACTCGTACTCCTGCGTCTTGTAGCCGGGGTCGAGGTAGTCCTGAAACTCGCGCCCGAAGTCGATCTCCTCGAAGGCGTCGCCAGCCGCCTCGGCGGGGTCATGCACGTCGCCGAACTCGTCGGTGCGCTCGGCCGGCTCGGCGGCCTCGAACGTCTCGGGCGCGTCGAAGCCTTCGGTGACGGCGGGGGCGTCGCCGGCGCCGTTGCCGGCCGCGCCGCCGTTGAGCGAGTCGGGCGCGACGGCCTCGACCGGCGGCGCGTCGTCGTGCGAGCCGGCGAGCTGGTCGAGAATCTCCTTCTCCAGCTCGCGCTTCTCGTCCTGCGACTGCACCTCTTCGAGCACGGGGTTTTCCAGGAGCTGCTGCTGAATAAGGTCGCCCAGCTCCAGGGAAGTCATTTGCAGCATCTCGATGCGCTGGCGCAACTGCGGCGTCAGGACGAGTCGCTGCGAAAGGTTGGTGGTGAGCTTGACCGACATAAGTCTGCTGAATAAATGCTTCTTAAATTATCGGGTATTTGATTTCAAGAAACCGTCACGCGGTTCGGGAGAGAGTATAGCAGAAATCAGTAGGCAGATGGCAGATGGCAGTAGGCAGTTAAAAACTTTGCCGCCCGAACCCATCTTTTTAAACTTTCAACGTTCGAGACGCGGGGCGGCTGCCTACTGCCATCTGCCTACTGCCTGCTCCCCTTCACATCCGGAACTTCTCGCCGAGGTAGAGGCGGCGCACGTCGGGGTCTTCCGTGAGCTCGAGCGGCGCGCCGGAGCGGAAGATGCGGCCGTCGGCCATGATGTAGGCGCGGTCGGTGACGCCCAGGGTCTCGCGGACGTTGTGGTCGGTGATGAGGATGCCGATGCCGCGCCGCCGCAGGTACAGAATCATCTGCTGGATGTCGTCCACGGCCTTCGGGTCGATGCCGGCGAAGGGCTCGTCGAGGAGGATGAAGTGCGGCTCGGTGGCGAGCGCGCGCGCGATCTCCGTCCGGCGCCGCTCGCCGCCCGAGAGCGCGTCGGCGCGCGTGTGGCGGACGTGCTGGATGCCGAACTCCGTGAGCAGCTCTTCGAGCCGTTTCAATCTCTCCGCGCGCCGGAGGCCGAGCGTCTCAAGCACGGCGAGGATGTTCTCGGCGGCCGTCATGCGGCGGAAGACCGAGGGCTCCTGCGGAAGATACCCCACGCCCAGGCGCGCGCGGAGGTACATCGGCAGCTTCGTGATGTCGCGCCCGGCGAGCGTGATGCGCCCGGCGTTGGCGCGCTCAAGGCCGATGATCATGTAGAAGGTCGTCGTCTTCCCCGCCCCGTTCGCGCCCAACAATCCGACGACCTCGCCCGGCTCGACGTGCACGCTCACCCCGTCCACCACCCGCCGCCGCCCGTAAGCCTTCACGAGGTCGGACGCCGCCAGCGCCGACGCCGACGCCACCCGTCGGTCGCGCGCCTCGCGCCCGCCCGACTCAGCCTCGCCCCGCGCCTCGATAATCTCTTCAGTCGCCATTTCGTCAAATGATGAATGATGAGTGATGAATAATGAATATGACCACGCGACTGTATTCATCATTCATCATTCATCACTCATCATTGCTTTTTAATCTTGTGTGTTGTTCTAACGCGCCCGGTGGACTGCGGCGAGGGGCCGGCGTCGCTGACGACGCGGCTCTCGCGGAGGTAGACGGTCAGGCGGTTGCTCTCGGACGTGCCCTTCTCGGCGTCCTCGACGCGCGCGGGCGCGCCCGTGAGGACGACCACCTCGTCGGCGGCCGTGTACTCGCCGCGGTCGCCCGTGCCGCGCCGGCCGGGCTGCGTCACGACGACGCTGCGCTGCGAGATGGTGCGCTCGACCTCGTAGGTGTCTTTCAGCAGGTACACGTCCGAGACCTCGCTCGTGATGCGGTCGGTGCCCTGCCGTATGTCCACGTCGCCCGCGTAGTGCAGGAGGCGCTCGGGGTCGCTGTAGGTCATCGAGCGCGCCGTGGCGAAGACGGGCACGACGCTCCGCGAGCCGTCGGCCTCCTTCCTCCGCGCCTGGTAGAGCGCGCTCTGGACGTTGCCCTCGCCCTCCATCCGCTTCTGCTGGTTGCGGAGGACGAGCCGGTCGGCCTTCACGAAGTTGTCGTCCTGCCACGCGCGCGCGTTGCCGGTGTAGACGCCGACGCCCGCCTCGTGCTGGAACTCGGCCGCGTTCGAGGCGATGAAGACAGGGCTCTTCGTGTTCTTGAACGGCGCGGCGCCGCCCGTCTGCTCCTGGCTGTAGTAGGTCGTCAAGACCTTCCCGCGCGCGTTCGAGACCTTGTTGACGGTGTCCGAGTCGATCTCGGTCGCCTTCAGGCGCGCGCGCGAGTCCCACACGACGGGCTCGCCGCCGCGGAGCTTCACGACGCCGTCGCCGGCCGTGTAAGTGATGTTGGCCGACTGCCCGTTGCGGTCGAGTTCGTTGAACTTCGCGTCGCCCGCGGCCTCGACCGTCTCCAACGCGGAGGTGGCGCGCGAGAAGAGGGCCGTCATCTTCTGCGAGGTGAGCGTGCGCTGCCGCTCCGTGAACTTGGCGTCGCCCGCGGCGGCGAAGCTCTCCACGTCCTGCGTCTCGCGCACGAAGGTCGCGGCCATCTCGTGCGCGGTGAGCGTGCGCACGCCGCGCTGCTCCGTCTCCTGGTACGGCTCGACGACGGCCTTCGCGTCACCCTCCGCGTCGAAGTTGCGCGCGAGATTCCCCGACTCGTAGAAGTAGCACTTGAAGGCCGACGCGTAGAGCCGTTTGCGGTCGGCCAAAGGGGTGGGCTGCGTGGGCTCGACGAGGAGGTCTGCGTTGCCGTTGGCCTCGGCGCGTTCGAGGTCGCGCCCCGTCTCGCGCCAGTAGAGGCGCACGGCGTCGGCGGTCAGGCGCTTGTTCGCCGCCTTCGGGTCGCCGGCCTTCGACTTCGGCGCGGCCAGCGTCAGCACGGGCCGCCCGCCCGCGCGCATCTCCTTGACGAGGCTGCGGTCGGCCTGCACGGCGAAGTCCACGTCCACCGAGTCGGAGGCCGTCAGGTCGGCGTCCGAGTCGGCGTCGATGGTCTTGGCGCGGACGTTCCTGAGCGCGTGGGCCGAGACGAGCTTCTGCTCGTCGTTGAAGTAGAAGTCGAGCTGTTCGGCGAAGACCTCGGCCGCGTGCCCCTCGTTCATCGAGCGCAGGTAGGCGTTCGTCTTCGCCGAAATGAACTTAACGCGCTTCTGCTCGCTGAGGTGGCCGGTCAGCGTGTCGCCGCTCATCACGTCGCGCCCCTGCTCGGCCGTGGCGCCGCCCTTGAAGTCGATCTGCATCGCCCCCTGGTCGAAGAGGGCCTGCGCCGACTTGATGGTCAGGGGCTGCTTCAGGTTCATCTTCGGGATGACGGCGGGCTGTACGGCGTTCGGCTGGGCGGCGCCGGCCTCGGGGTTGACCGTGATCTCGACGGCGCCTTTCAATTCAAGCTTCTTCGCCTTCGCGTCGAGGTGCGCCGAGTCGGAGCGGCCCGCGATGTTCTCGCGCTCGAAGCTGACGGGCGTGGTGAGGTTCGCCGCCTCGGTCTTGACCTCGTACTCGACCGACTCGGACTTGACCTTCAAACTGTCGCGCGTCTCGATCTGCACGTCGCCGGTGAAGAGGAACTGCGTGTTGTCCTCGTTCGTCAAAGTCTGCCGCGCGCTGATCTTGTCGGGGCGGTCGCCCTGGTCTGGGTAGACTTCGAGGTAGACGTTCTCAAGCTGGTGATGGCCGTCGGAGTACTTCACGTCCTTGTCGGCCTTGAGGTAGACCCACAGCCGCTCGCCCTTCATCTCGCGGTGTTCGAGGTTGTCGATGACGCCGACGACTTCGTTCGAGAGCTGCGCCTGGCCGGGCCGGAGCCGGAACGTCGTGTTGTCCTTCAGGTGCCAGTAGGAGATGGCGACGGCCGCGATGCCCGCCACGAGCAGGAGCAGCGCCAGCGCGCGCCCCAGCTTCGGCGCCGCGATCCGCAGCCCCAGCCCCGATACTTTTCTGCGCCTGATCTCTTGCATGAGAAAACCGTGAACCGTGAACCGTGAACCGTGACGAGTGAAAAGCTGTTTTTATCTTGTCACGGTTTACGGTTCACGGTTTACGCCTTTTAAATCCTCGACTACCAACTGAAGCCTCGTGTTGCCGTTCCAGCGGTTGGCCTCGACGGAGTAGGCCAGTTCGATGCTCGCGCCGGGGCGCGGCGTTGCTGTGGCGCGTTCGGCGCCGCCCCACCAGATGCAGTCCTGGACGCGGCCGCCGGCCGCGACGCCGAACTTCAGGTGACGCTCTTTGAGCACGCGCGGCTCGCCGACGACGCGCAAGTTCCGCGTGACGAAGACCGGCCGGGGCCAGCCCGCGCCGAAGGGTTCAAGCGCCTCAAGCTCCGCGCAGAGGTCGAGGCTCAGCGCCTCGGCGGGCAGCTCCAAATCGTATTCAAGGCAGGGCTGGCCGTCCTCACCCTCGCACATCACGCGCGCGGCGTGCTTGTTCAGGCGGCGGCGCAGTTCGGCGACGTTCTCGCGGCGGACGCTCAAGCCGGCGGCGTGCGCGTGGCCGCCGAAGGCTTCGAGGATGTCCGCGCACCCGGTCAGAGCGTCGAGCATGTGGAAGCCTTCGCCGCTGCGCGCGGAGCCGTGGCCCGTGCCGTCCTCGTCGAGCGAGATGACGACGGCCGGGCGTTGCAGGCGTTCGGCGAGCTTGGACGCGGCGAGGCCGATGACGCCGCGGTGCCAGCCGTCCCCGGCGACGACGATGACGGCGGTCTCGCCCTGCCCCGTCAGCTCAAGCTCGGCCGCGGCGCGCTCGGTCACCTGCTGCTGCACTTCGCGCCGCTCGCGGTTGCGCGCGTCGAGGTGCTCGGCGAGCGCGCGCGCCTCCCCGTGACTCTTCGTCTCGAACAGCTCGACGACGGCGCGCGCGGCGTCCATCCGGCCGGCGGCGTTGATGCGCGGGCCGAGGCGGAAGCCGATGTCGAAGGCGCGCATCCCCGTGCCGTCGCCGCAGCCGGCGACCTCCATCAGGGCGCGCAGGCCGGGGTTCGTCGCGCGGTGCAAATCGGCCAGGCCCAGGGCGACGATGGCGCGGTTCTCGCCCGTCAACTGCGCCACGTCGGCCACCGTGCCGATGGCGACGACTTTGAGAAAGCCCGGGACTAGATTCTCTCGCCCGCGTTCGCGGAAGAGCGCGTGCGCGAGCTTGAAGGCGACGCCAACGCCCGCGAGGTTCTTGTCGGGGTACGCGCAGCCCTTCTGGTTCGGATTCAAAACGGCGTAGGCGGGCGGCGCGCCCTCCTCGTCGTCGGGCAGGTGGTGGTCGGTGATGATAACGTCGAGGCCGTTCTCGCGCGCCCACTCCAAAGGCTCGAAGGCGCGGATGCCGCAGTCCACGCTGATGACGAGCGAGTAGCCGTCCGCCTTCGCCTTCTCCAAAACGTCGCGGCGGATGCCGTAGCCCTCGGTGAAGCGGTGGGGGACGTGGAAGCCGGTCTCGGCGCCGAGGAAGGAGAGAGCGCGGCGCAGGACGACCGTGCCCGTCGTCCCGTCCACGTCGTAGTCGCCGTAGACGAGGATGCGCTCGCCCGCGTCAACGGCCTTCAAGACGCGTCCGACCGCCTCGCGCATGCCGAGCATGAGGAAGGGGTCGTGCAACTGTTCGAGTGAAGGGGTGAGCAGGGCGCGCGCGTCCTCTTCCGACTCGACGCCGCGCGCGGCGAGGACGCCGGCGACCACTTCGGAGATGCGGGCGGACGCGGCGAGCCCGGCGGGGGCTTTCGCCGCCTCGCGGCGCGGAATCCAGCGACGCTCGACGTGTCTCGGGCGGGTGGCGTTTCCCGTCATTCGGCGAACCACCCGTTCGGGTCGAGGAGGCGGATGCCGATGTGCTGGCGGCCCTCCTCCCCTTCAGTCCACACGCCGTTGACCTCCGCGTCGAGCGAGCGGCCGAAGGGGGGCGTCAGACGAACTTTGAGGCCCACCTGCGCGGGGATGTCCGAGACGAGCGTCGCGCCGCCGCGGCTGACGCGGATGGCCTCGGCCGAGACTTTGAAGGGGGTGCCGTCGGCGCCCTCGCCTTCCAGCTCGACGGTGAAGTTGACCGGCACGCGCGGGCTGCGCGGGCGCTGCGGGGGGGGGTCGGTCTTGGTTGAATCGCTCATTGAAACTGGTCGCCTTCCGTTCCGCGGGGGTTAGCTGCTCGAAGCGGGAGGGGCGATTCAAGTTTAACCGATAAGCCGCTCAAACAGAACCGCGAGCGGTAGCGGGCGGGTCGTGTTACAGCGGACTTATCCGACCGGCAAACAGCAGCAGGAGGATGAGCGCGCCGACGAGCAGGCGGTAGCCGATGAAGACGAAGGTCGTGTGCTCGCGCAGGTACCTTAAAAGGAACCAGATGGAGACGTAGCCGACGATTCCCGAGATGGCCGTCGCGACGGCGAGCGGGACGGCGCTCCCCGCGGGCAGGCGGTGGACGGCCTCCTTCAGCTCGAGCAGGCCGCTGGCCGCGACCGCCGGGATGGAGAGCAGGAACGAGAAGCGCGCGGCCGTCTCGCGCTTCTCCCCGGCGAAGAGGCCGCCCATGATGGTCGAGCCCGAGCGGCTCGCGCCCGGGATGAGCGCGAGCACCTGCGCGAAGCCGACGGCCAGGGCGTCGCTCACGCCCAGCTCCTCCATCCCGCGCCGCCGCGTCCCGACCTTCTCGGCGATGAACAGCAGCAGCGCGACGACGACCATCATCGTCGCGATGACCCAGAGGTTCTTCGTAAACGTCCCCTCGATCTGCTTCTTGAAGGCGAGGCCGACGACCCCGACGGGCAGCGAGCCGATGAAGATGAGCCAGCCGAGCTTCGCGTCGTGCGACATGCGGCTGCCCAAAACGCCGCCCCCCTCGATGCCCGGCGGCGTGCGCCCGCGCAGCAGCAGCGCGTGGTCGCGGACGAACGCGTAGCAGATGTTCCAGATGTCGCGCGCGAAGTAGACGAAGACGGCGGCGAGCGTCCCCAGTTGCACGACGGCGATGACGGCCGTCTGCTGCTCGGCGGCGAGCGTTTGCGACAGCCCCGTCAGGCGCGTCGCGAAGATCAAATGCGCCGTCGAGCTGATCGGGATGAACTCCGTGAGCCCCTGCACGATGCCGAGGATGATGGCTTGAAGAATGTTCATGAAGTTGAGTTGACGATTTTACTCGCGGAAGTTGGAGTTAGAGGCGAGCCGGTCGTAGACGGCGCCCGGCAGGTGTCGGATGACGCGGACGAACGAGGCGAGCTGCCAGGGGAAGGCGTAGGTGCGCGCTCGCCGTTCGATGGCTCTGATGATGCGGCAGGCCGCGTCGTCGGGTTCGAGCAGGAAGGGCAGCTTCTTCCTGCGCCCGGCGGTCAGGGGGGTGCGGATGAAGCCGGGGTGGATGGTCGTTACGTCGATGCCGCTCTTGCGCAGGTCTACGCGCAGGGATTCGAAGAGGGTCGAGACGGCGGCCTTGCTCGCGCTGTAGGCGCCCGACTTCGGCATGCCGCGGTAGGAGGCGAGGCTGGAGATGGCGACGAGGTGGCCCGCCCCGCGCTCAAGCATCCCGGGCAAAACGGCCGCGACGCTGTTGACGACGCCGAGCACGTTGACCGAGATCACGTCCCCGACCTCGCCCGCGTTGAGCCTCGTCCCGGCCGTCGTGCTGCTCATCCCGGCGTTGGCGACGAGCACGTCCACCCTGCCCCACCTCGCGCGAACCCTCTCCGCCACTTCCTCCATCGCCCTGGGGTCGCGCACGTCCGCCGGCAGCGCCAAAGCCTCGCCGCCCGCGCGCCCTATCTCGTCGCCCAAGCGCAGAAGCTCCTCGCCCCGCCGCGCCGTCAGCCCCAGGCGCGCGCCGCGTTTCCCCAACTCCGACGCCAGCGCGCGCCCTATCCCCGACGACGCGCCGGTGATGAGGACGACCCTTCCCTTCCAGTCGTATTTCATCAAAGACTCAACACAGTTCGGCCACGTGCTCGCCCAGCACGCGCAGGGCTTTGCCTAAATCGTCCTGCTTAATCAGAAGGTGGTCGCGCGAGAAGGCGGAGAGCGCGCCGACGGGGACGCCCGCCTCGGCGAGTATCCGCGTCACGTGCGCGAGGAAGCCGACCACGTCCCAGCCGAGCTCCACGTCGAGCGTGACGAGCCGGAAGCCGGCCTCGACTCGCGCGTCGCGCGCCGCGTGGCGCATCGCGCGCCAGTCCGACTCTTCGACGAGCAGTGTCACCTCGAAGGGGTCGCGCAGCAGCATGAAATTGGACTCGGCGCGCGGGCTCAGCTCCGGGTTCTCCAACAGCCGCGCCCAGTCCGCGTGGCGCAGGCCCGCCAGCACGTAGGTCTCGGGCGCGACCTCGACCTTCGCCCGTCGAAGGAGTTCCGCAACGTCCGGCATGTCTTCAGATTTGCACGACGACGGGCAGGATGACGGGGCGCGCGCCGGTCTGCTTCTGAATGTAGCGCTTGAGTTCGAGGCGCACGCGCTCCTTGAGAATCGACGAGTCGCGGCGCTCGTCGCGCGAGGCTTTTTCGACCGTCTCGGTGATGACGCGGCGCAGGTCGCGCAGGAAGCTCGCCGCGTTGCCGTTGCCGTCGAGCCCGAGCACGCCGCGGGCGACGACCTCGGGCTCGCCTTCGAGCTGGCCCGACTCCTCGTCGATGGTGACGACCGGCGTGACGACGCCGTCGTAGGCGAGCTGGCGGCGCTCCTTGACGACCTCGCCGTCAATCTCCTCGAAGCCCGAGTCGTCGATGAAGGTGCGGCCGATCTCGTGCTTCTCGACGACCTTCGCGCGGCCGGGCTCCAGCTCCAGCTTGTCGCCGTTCTCGATGAGGATGATGTTCTCCTCGGGGAAGTCGCAGTGGTTCTTGAGGAACTCCTTGTGTCGGTAGAGCATCCGGTACTCGCCGTGGACGGGGACGACGAACTCGGGCCGGACGGCCTCGGTCATGATGCGGATGTCCTCCTGCGAAGCGTGGCCGGAGACGTGGATCAGCCGGCGCTTCTCGTCGATGATGGCGGCGCCGCGCTTGTAGATTTCACCGATGAGGCGCGAGATCGAGCGTTCGTTGCCGGGGATGATGCGCGCGGAGAGGACGACCGTGTCGCCCTCGGAGATCGTCAGCCCCTTGTACGTCTGCGAAGAGAGCTGCGAGAGCGCCGCGCGCGGCTCGCCCTGCGAGCCGGTGACGAGGTAGACGATCTCGTCGTCGGGCATCTTCTTCGCCTGCTGCAAGGAGACGAGCATCCCCTCGTGTAAATCCAGGTAGCCGAGCCGCTCGGCGATCTCGACGTTCTTAATCATCGAGCGGCCGAGCACGCAGACCTTGCGGTCGAACTGCTGCGCCACGTCGATGACGATTTGCAAACGATGAATCGAAGAGGCGAACGTCGCGACGAAGATGCGCCCCTCGGCCTCGGAGAAAATCTCCTCGAAGTCGGGGATAACGGCGCGCTCCGAGGGCGTCCGTCCGGGGACGGTCGCGTTCGTCGAGTCGGAGGTTAAAGCGAGCACGCCCTCCTGCCCGTAGCGGCGCAGCGTGCGCAGGTCAATCGGCTCGCCGATGACGGGCGTCTCGTCCACCTTGTAGTCGCCGGTGTGGATGATGGTGCCGACGGGCGTGTTGATGGCGAGCGCGAAGCAGTCGATGAGCGAGTGCGAGACGCGGATGAACTCGACCTCGAACTCGCCTATCTCAACTTTGTCGCGCGGCTCGACGCGGTGCAAGAGCACGTCGCCGAGGATGTCGTGCTCTTCGAGCTTCGACTCGATGAGCCCCATCGTGAAGTGCGAGGCGTAGAGCGGCACGTTGAACTTCTTCAGAACGTACGGGACGGCGCCGATGTGGTCTTCGTGCCCGTGCGTGATGACGACGGCGACGATGTTCTCCCGGTACTCTTCGAGGAAGTCGAAGTCGGGGACTTCCACGTCCACGCCGTAGGCGGTCTCCTGGGGGAAGCCCATGCCGGTGTCCACGAGGATCATGTCCTCGCCGTAGCGCACGGCCATGCAGTTGCAGCCGAACTCGCCGACACCGCCGAGGGGCATTATTTCGATTGCGTTACTCACTTGTTACACTTGTCTCCGATAAGGCGTCCGCACGGCCGGGCGCCGCGTATAAAGTTTAAGGGGGCGCAAGCGGTTAGTATAGCACAAGCGCCCGCGGCGCCTCGCCCGCTAGCGCCCGCGGCCCGAGAGTGCCTGCGTGAGCGCGACCCACTCCGCGAGCGTCAGCGCCTCGGCGCGCCTTTGCGGGTCTACGCCCGCGGCTTCGAGCAGTCCGGCCGCGCCGCCCGCCTCTTCAAAAAGCGCTCGCAGGTCTTCCGGCGCCGAGCGCAGGTTGTTGAGGATCGTCTTCCGCTTCTGCGCGAAGCCCGCGCCGGCGAGGCGGAGGAGGAGTCCTTCGTCAAAGTCTTCAATCCCGTCCGTGCGTGCGCGCAGGCGCGCGACCGTGCTCCAGACCTTCGGCACGGGGCGGAAGGCGCCGGGCGGCACGTCGAAGAGCGCCTCCGACTTGCAGAAGGCTTCGACCAGCACGGTCAGATACCCGCGCTCGGCCGAGCCCGGCGGCGCCGTGATGCGCCCGACCACCTCGCGCTGAAGCATCAAGACCATCTCGGGCACGCACCGCCGCTGCTCGATGAGGCGTTGGAGGATGGCGGTCGAGATGTTGTAAGGCAGGTTGGCGACGACGCGCGCCGACCCGGCGGGCTCGACGGCCGCGCAGAAATCGACCCCGAGCGCGTCGGCCTCGACGAGCTTGAAGTCTTCACGCCCCCCGAAGCGTTCGCGCAAGACCGGCGCCAGCTCGCGGTCTAACTCGACGGCGACGACGCGCGCCCCACCTTCCAGCAGCAGCGCCGTCAAAGCACCGCGCCCCGGCCCGATTTCAATAACCGTCTCGCCCGCCCGCGGCCCCAACGCCCCGACGATGCGCCGCGCGAACGACTCATCCACAAGGAAGTTCTGCCCCAGCCTCTTTTTTGCCCTCGGGTGGTTCAAAGGTAACCAGTGATTTCAACGTCGTCGCCGTGCCTGGTCGTCTCGACATTGCGGAGGCGCGTGGCTTCGGGGACGGTGAGCGGGCCGGAGCCCGTGACGGCGCCGAGGGCGTCGGAGCCGAGGATGAGCGGGGCGACGAAGAAGCTCGCCTTGTCCACCAGCCCCGCGCGCAGGAAGGCGCCGGCCACGCCCGCGCCGCCCTCGATGAAGAGCCCCTGCACCTCCCTGCGGCGCAGCTCTTCCAACACCGCCGCGAGGTCGCGCCCGCCCGCGGCCGCCCTGAAGACTTCGACGCCGCATGACTCAAGCTCTGTGACCCGGTGCGCGTCGGCCTTCTCAGAGGTGAAGACGAGGACGGGCGTCTCGCGCGCCGTCCGCGCGAGCTGTGACTGTGGGCCGAGTTGGAGACGCTCGTCGAGCACGACGCGGAGCAGTGGGCGGCGACGCGGGAGGCCGCTGCGGTCTGTGAGCAGCGGGTCGTCTTTGACGGCCGTGCCGGAGCCGACGAGGATGGCGTCGTACTCGCGCCGCAGACGGTGCGCGCGCGCGCGCGACTCCGGGCCGCTGATCCAGCGCGCGTGCCCCGTGCTCGTGGCGATGCGGCCGTCGAGCGAGCAGGCGAGTTTTAAATGCACGAAGGGGCGGCCGTGTTGCAGCGCGTGGTTGTACTTCTCGTTGAGCCGCGCGGCCTCTTCCGCGAGCACGCCGACCGTCACTTCGACGCCCGCCTCGCGCAGCTCTGTAAACCCGCGGCCGGAGACGAGCGGGTTCGGGTCTTCAATGCTGGCGACGACGCGCGCGACGCCCGCGCGGACGAGCGCCTCGGTGCAAGGCGGCGTGCGGCCCGTGTGCGCGTGCGGTTCGAGTGTGACGTAGGTGGTCGCGCCGCGCGCGCGCGCGCCGGCCTCTTCGAGCGCCAGCGTCTCGGCGTGCTTCACGCCCTCGAAGAGGTAGAAGCCCTCGCCGACGACCTCGCCCCGGCCGTCAACAATCACGCAGCCGACGAGCGGCCCCGGGCTCACCTGCCCCGCCCCGCGCGCGGCCAGTTCGAGCGCGCGCGCCATCATGCGCTCGTCAAAGTTTGAAGATTGAAGGTTTGAGTCGGCGGTCAAGAAGTTTATGCGAAGAGGCCGTTGACGTACTGCTCGGGGTCGAAGACGACGAGGTCGTCCACGCGCTCGCCGATGCCGGCGTAGCGGATGGGGAGGCCCAGCTCCTTCGAGATGGCGACGGCGATGCCGCCCTTGGCCGTGCCGTCGAGCTTCGTCAGGACGATGCCGGTCACGCCCGCCGTCTTCAAAAACTGGCGCGCCTGTTCGAGCCCGTTCTGGCCCGTCACGGCGTCCACGACGAGCAGCGTCTCGTGCGGCGCGCCCTCGACCTCGCGCCCGGCGACGCGCTTCATCTTCTCAAGCTCGGCCATCAGGTTCGACTTGTTGTGCAGGCGGCCCGCCGTGTCCACGATGAGCACGTCCGACTTGCGCGCCTTCGCCGCCTTGAGCGCGTCGAAGAGGACGGCCGCGGGGTCTGTGCCCGACTTTTGCTGGATGAGCGGGACGCCGGTGCGCTCGGCCCAGATGGCGAGCTGGTCGGAGGCGGCGGCGCGGAAGGTGTCGGCGGCGCAGATGAGCACGTCGTTCCCTTCGGCCTTGATGCGCTGCGCGAGCTTGCCGATGGTGGTCGTCTTCCCGACGCCGTTGACGCCGACGACCATGATGACGTAGGGCACAATCGAATCGTCCACGCCCTCTTCGGAGGCGACGCCCTTGCGCGCGGAGTCCTGGAGGATGTTAAGGAGTTCCGTCTTGAGCGCGTGCTTCAAGGCGTCGATGTCGCCGATCTCCTTGCGCGAGATGCCGCGCCTGACCTTGTCGAGGATGGCGAGCGTGGTCGGGACGCCGAGGTCGGCGGCGATGAGCGCCTCCTCCAACTCGTCGAGCAGTTGCGCGTCGATCTGCTTGCGGTTCTCGAAGACGGAATCAATCTTCTCGGACAGAGACTCGCGCGTGGCGGAGATGGCGCGCGAGAAGCGCGCGGCGTAGGTCTGTTCGAGCGCCTCGATCTCGGCCCGCAACTCCTCGTCCGTGCGGTTGAGCCCGAGGACGGACGACGAGGAGAAGGCCGAAGGCGCGGGCGCGGGCCGCGGCGCCTGCGGCGGTCTCTCTTGCACGGGCCGAGCGGGGCGCGCCGTCTCGATGACTTCCGCCTTGCGCGCGTCGGTCAGGCCGGACTCGGCCGCGGGCTGCGGCGCGGGCTGCGCGCCGATGGGCACGGGCTCGACGGCGGGCAGCGACGCGAGCGGCTCGCGCGCCTGCGTCGAGCCGTCGGCGCCCGCCGGCGGTTCGAGCCGCGCTTCGGCGGCCGGCTCCTCAGTCGCCGGCTCGGCCGCGGGCTGGTTGAGGCCGAGCGTGATGTAGCGGTCTTCTTTTTTGCGTCTCCAGAATGCCATCGTGTTCGGATGATAACCTTAGTCGATAAATTTCTGCCGTTTCGAAAAGGGCAATTATAAACGCAACTGCCGCGGGGCGACAAAAGCACCCCGCGGCAGCCCGCCGATTCAAGCTTGTACAGTTTAGACTTCCGGCCGCCCCCTCAAGTTCAAGCGGCGGGCGCCTGTTCGCCCGCGGGGGCGCGGCGCGCGCCGAGCGCGGGGATGAGCGTCTTGCCCGCGGCGAGGTCTTTCGCGCGCTGCGAGAGGCGCACCCGCCCCGGCGTAATCTGCCCCGACACGCAGGCCGCGACCAGGGCGTCCACGACCTGCGGGTCGTAGCGCGTGTTGACGAACGTCTTGATGCGCGCGATGGCGTCTTCCAGACTCATCCCCTTCTGGTACGGGCGGTCGGTCGTCATCGCGTCGAAGGTGTCGGCCACCGAGACGATGCGCGCCTGCATCGGTATCTCGTCGCCCTTCAACCCCTGCGGGTAGCCCTTGCCGTCCATCATCTCGTGGTGCATGTACATGCCCGGCAGGAAGTCCTTCATCGCGGGAATCTGCGACATGATCTTGAAGCCCTTCTGCGGGTGCCCCTTCATGATCTCGAACTCCTCGGGCGTGAGGGCGGCGGGCTTCTTCAGGATGTTGTCCTCGATGGCGATCTTGCCCACGTCGTGCAGCAGCGCGCTGATGCGCAGCTTCTCCATCTCGTCGTCGGGCAGCCCCAGGCTCTCGCCGATGGCGAGCGAGAAGCGCGCGACGCGCTCCGAGTGGCCGCGCGTGTACGGGTCTTTGCCGTCGATGGCGGCGGCGAGCGCCTTGACCGTGCCGATGAAGAGCTGCCGGTTCTCCTCGGCGGAGTTTTGCAAATCTTCGATGTAGTTTTCGAGCTGGTCGGTCATCTGGTTGAACGACTCGCCCAAGTCTCCCAGCTCGGTCTTGCTCCGCACGTTGATGCGCTGCGAGAAGTCGCCGCCCGCGATGCGGTGCGCGCCGGCCGCCAGCTCGCGCACGGGGTGCGTGAGCTGCTTGGCGAAGACGAAGCCGATGAGCAGCGCGAAGGTGGCCGCGAGCAGACTGATGTAGAGCGTCTGGCGGCGCATGTCCGTCACGGACTGCAAGGCCGCGTGCTCGTCCTGGATGGCGATGACGCCGAGGGGGGTGCGTTCGTCCAGACGCGCCGTGGCGTAGGCGCCGAGCATCCGCACCTCCTCGCCCTCGCGCTCGGCGTTGAAAGGGGCGAGCGCCGACTTCACCTGCCGGCCGGTCGCCGTCCAGTCCTGCACGACCTTCAAGTCCATCATCGAGCGCTCGGCGTAGGCGACGCGCGCGTCCGGGTGCGCGACCGCGCGCCCCTCGGAGTTGACGACGAAGATGACCGGCATGCCGCGTTCGAGCAGTTCCCTCTCGGTCAGGGCCGCGGGCTGCTGGACGGAGGCGAAGACCTCCTGGAACGAGACGACGGCGACGACGGCCGCGATGACCTCGCTCGAATCCGTCCCGCCCATGACGGGCGCGGCGATGGTCAGGGCCATCTCCTGGCTCGAACGAATCAGGTGCGGGCCGGTGATGCGGACGCCGGGCTCGGCCATGTCGGCGAGCGAGGCGTTGAGGCGCGCGTTGACCTCCTCGCGCGTGACGGCGTCCGGCTTGTAAGCGACGTGCGGCGTGCCCGCAACCGGCATGATAGCCAGCGCGTCCAGGTTGCGGTCGGCCTCAACCGCCTTTTGCAAACGCTCGTCGCTGCCCGTCTGACCCAGAACGCCGACGCCGCCCGTCAGCTCGAAGGCGCGCGCGAGCCCGGTGACGACCTCGCGGTAGCGCTGCCCGTACAGCTCGATCTGCCGCGCCTTGTCCTGCACGAGCTGTGCCTGGTAACGCCCCTCGATCTGGCGCAGCTCGTCGGCGCTCCGCCCCGAGAGCATCCAGCCCGCCATCCCGAGCGGGAGGAGCCCGACGACGAGCAGCGTCCCGAGGACGATGTAGAGCAGCCGTACGCGCGGAAGTTTTTCCAGCATGAAGGAGATTTTTTTTCGACCGAAAGGATAGAATCAGGCGTGCCGACGTTCGGACGGAAAGCTTTCAGGCGGCCGGAACCCTTGAGGCCAACGGCCAGAGTCCATAGTACGAACCGGCGCTCCGTGTTGTCAACGTTTGGCCGCAGTTTAAACCCGCGGTTTTCTTAAACTTTTGCAGACTTTAAGGCTTAGCCGGGCGTCCAAGCTTGCGAGCGCGCGTTCGTGTTGGCGCTCGGGGGTTCGAGGCTCGTGCCGTTAGCTAGGGTGACTTTGACGACCGACGAGCAGTTGGTGGAGCGCGCGCTGGCCGGGGACGGCGACGCCTTCGGCGAGGTCGTGCGCCGCTGGGAGCGCAAGATTTACGCGCTGACCTACGGCATCACGGGCAGCGTCGAAGACGCGCGCGACGCCACGCAGGAGACCTTCATCGCGGCCTACCGCAACCTCGCGCGCTTCCGCGGCGAGGCGCAGGTCTCCTCCTGGCTGCACCGCATCGCGGTCAACCAGTGCATCACGCGCCAGCGCCGCGCGCGCGTCCGCGCCGAGACGGGGCTGGAAGAAGAGGTCGAGGCGGGGCGCGAGCAGTTTCTTTCGACCGGCCACGAAGCGTCGCCCGCGCGCGCGTCGGAGTCGAAGCAGCGGGCGGAAGCCGTCAGGCGCGCGGTGGCCTCACTCCCGCAGGAGTTGCGCGAGGTCGTCCTGATGAAGGAGTTCGAGGAGTTGACGTTTCAGGAGATCGCCGACGCGCTCCAGATTCCCCTGAGCACGGTCAAGAGCCGCCTCTACACGGCGCTCAAGCAGTTGCGCCTGAGGCTGGAAAGGTTCGAGTTGGAGGGTGCCCCGAGATGAGTGAGAAGTTTGAAGCCACCACGCCCCGCGGCTGCGAGCGCGGCGAAGAGTTGGTCGCGTACCTCTATGGCGAGGCGACGAAGGAGGAGACGGCCCTGTTCCGCCGGCACCTCGACGCGTGCGCCGTCTGCCGCGAAGAACTGGCCGCGTTCGGCGGCGTGCGCGAGGCGGTCGGCGCCTGGCGCGCGGAGGCGCTCGGCACAGTCCCCTCGCTGAACATCGAAGAGGCGCTCGCGCCCGCGGCCCGAACACTCTCGTCCGCGCCCCGCAGTCGTTCCGCGCGGGCGGCGTTGCGCGAGTTCTTCTCGCTCTCGCCGCTCTGGCTGCGCGCGGGGGCCTGCGCCGCGGCGCTCGCGGTCTGCGCGCTCCTGGCTTTGACGCTCGCGCGCGCGGAGGTTCGCTGGGGCTCGGACGGCATCGCCTTCCGCGCGGGCGCCTCGGAGAAGGTTGTCAGGGAGCGCGTCGAGGTGCCTGTGCCGGGCGATTATACTGACGAGCAGGTCAACGCCCTCGTCTTGAAGAAGGTCACGGAGGCGAAGGCGGAGGCGGCAGCCGAAACGGAAGCGCGGCTCAAGAAGCAGGCGGAGGAGAACGTCGTCAACGTCGCCGACAAGAAGCCCGACGACGCTTCCACGCAGCGCCGCAAGCGCCCGGCGCGGGCGAACACGCGGCGCGACGAGACGCTGCTCGCCGAGGACGACCTACCCCGTCTGTCCGACCTGCTGAGCGGCAGTTACTAGAGGCGCCCGAGGTCTTCGATGAGAACCGAGCTTAAAAACTTCTTCACCGCGGAACGCCTCGCCGTCGTCCTCTGCGGCCTGGCCTTCTTTCTCTTCCCGCTCTGCGCGGAGGCCGGGGGGCAGGAGCAGAACGAGCCGCAGGCGCAACAGCAGGCGTCGCCGCAGAATCCCGCGCGCGCCCTCAACCTGATGCAGCGCCTGAACCTGTCGCGCGAGCAGCGCCAGCAGTTGCGCGAGATTCGCAAGCAGAGCGAGGCGGAGCTGCGCGCACACACGCGCCGCGTGCGGCTCGCGCGCCGCGCGCTCGACGAGGCCATCTACGCCGACGCGGCCGACGAAGCGCTCATCGAGCAGCGCTCGCGCGAGCTTTCGGCCGCGCAGTCCGCGCTCATCAGCCTGCGCGCCGCGACCGAGCTAAAAATCCGCCGCGTCCTCACCGACGACCAACTCCGACTCTTCCGCAACCTCCGCCAGGAGGCGCAGCAGCGCCAGCAGTTGCAGCGGCGCATGAACCGCGCCCTGCGCCAGAAAGAGGGTAGGCAGTAGGCGGACGGCAGCAGGTAGTTAAAGCAATAATTCTTTAACTACCTGCTGCCTGCTGCCTTCTGCCTACTTTCCCGCTTGACGCCCCCGCTACTTTCCGCACATCATAAGTCTGCTCGCTTCTGGCCGAACGAAAACAGTATTGGGTGGTTACGCCCCGCGCCCCCGCGGACTGTCGCGGAGGCGGCGTGGCTTGTTAAAGGCTGCGTTCGGCACATCTCCTGCGCGAAAGTTACCCGGCTCCTTTTGCACACATGAATTTCGCCCTGCGCGCCCTGCTTGAGGTTCAGGAGACCACCCTGCTCGCGGCGCGCGCCGCGAGCAGGCTCTTCCGACGCCCGACCTACGTGCCCGAGATGATCGCGCAGATGGACGTGATCGGCGTCGGCTCGCTGACCATCATCCTCCTGACGGGCTTCTTCACCGGCGGCGTGCTCGCGCTGCAAACCTATCCCACGCTAAAATATTACGGCGCGCAGGATCAGACCGGCCGGCTGGTGGCGACCGCGCTCGTGCGCGAGCTGGGGCCGGTGCTCTCGGGGCTGATGGTGGCGGGCCGCGTCGCCTCGGCCATCGCGGCCGAGCTCGGCTCGATGGTCGTCTCGCAGCAGATCGACGCCATGCGCGCGCTCGGCACAGACCCCGTGCGCAAGCTGGTGGCGCCGCGCCTGGTGGCGCTGCTCATCACGCTGCCGCTCCTGACGCTCATCGCCGACGCCGTCGGCATCGGCGGCGGCTGGGTCGTCTCGACGCAGTTCTTCGACATCGGCTCCGGCTCCTTCATGGCCGCGGTCTGGGACGGGCTCTCGACCGACGACATCGTCGGCGGCTTCGTCAAGACCACCGCCTTCGGGCTCATCATCGGGACGGTCGCGTGCCATAAGGGGCTCAACACGGAGGGCGGCACCGTCGGGGTGGGGCGCTCGACGACCTCGGCCGTGGTCGCGACTTCGATCCTGATTATCGTCGCCGACTACTTCATCACGCGCGGGCTGCAACTCGTCTTCGGCCTGCCGGCCAGTTGAGCGCGGGCGAGAAAGCTTATGTCTTCAGCGGATGTTGAGGAGCGGGAGCGGGAGCCGGCCGGCGGCGTGAGCACGGCCGCGGCCGAGAGCACCTTCGCGGAGGTGGACGACCGCGAACGCATCACGCCCGCCATCGAGTTCCAGGACGTGACGCTCGCGTTCGACGACAAGGTCATCCTCGACAAGCTCAGTTTCACCGTCCAGAAGGGCGAGACGAAGATCATCCTCGGCGGCTCGGGCGGCGGCAAGTCCACGACCATCAAGCTCATCCTCGGGCTTTTGAAGCCCGACGCCGGCCGCATCCTCGTGGACGGCGAGGACATCACCGAGTACACCGAGGGGCAGATGATGTCGGTGCGCAAGAAGATGGGGATGGTCTTCCAGGAGGGCGCGCTCTTCGACTCGCTCTCGGTCTACGACAACGTCGCCTACCGCCTGCACGAGCAGAACGTCCCCGAGGGCGAGGTCGAGCAGGAGGTGCGGCGCATGCTCCGCTTCGTCAACCTCGAAGACGCCATCGACAAGATGCCGATCGAGCTTTCGGGCGGCATGCGGCGTCGGGTCGGCATCGCGCGCGCGCTCGTCGGCGGCCCGAAGATCGTCATGTTCGACGAGCCGACGGCCGGGCTCGACCCGCCGACGGCGCGCACCATCTGCGAGCTGGCGATCAAGCTGCGCGACCTCGAAGACGTCTCCTCCATCTTCGTCACGCACGAGATGAACAACGTCAAGTACCTGACGAGCGAGTACGCGGTCGTCAACGACGACGGCGAGATCGTCTTCGAGGAGGAGGGGCAGCGCCTCTGCCTGATCAACACCAAGGTGCTCATGCTGCGCGGCGGCAAGATCATCTTCGAGGGCACCGACGAGTCGCTCCACAAGAACGAGGACGCCTACATCCAGCGGTTCATCCGCGGACACTGAAAGGAGAAATGATGAATGATGAATGATGAATGATGAATTAAGAGCAGGCCGTCTTTAATTCATCATTCATCATTCATCATTCATCATTCAGCCAACATGCCTACAGCCAGGAAGCGCGTCGGAATCCGCGAGGTGAGGGTGGGACTGCTGGTCGTGGTCGCCATCGGGGTGCTGATCTTCCTCATCCTGAACGCGTCGGGCGACATCTCGCCCTTCTCGCGCAAGCTCCACCTGCGCGCGCGCTTCTCGAACGGCGACGGGCTGCGCCGCGGCTCCGAGGTGCGCCTGGCCGGCGTCCGCATCGGCAAGGTGGACGACGTGCGGCTGCTCCCGCCTTCGTCGAACCCCCTGGAGAAGGTCGAGGCCACCTTCTCCATCGACAGCGAGATCGACGGCCGGCCCGCCACCGACCTCATCCGCAAGGACTCGAACGCGCTCCTCTCCTCGCCCTCCATCCTCGGCGCCGAGAAGGTCATCAACCTCACCCCGGGCGGCGCCGCCGCCGAGCACGTCAAGGACGGCGACCTCATCCCGCCCGGCGACGAGGGCGGCACCGTGCAGGCGCTCACGCAGTCGGGCACGCGCCTGGTGGATCAGCTCAACGAACTCTCCAAGCAGTTCACCGACATCTCCCAGAAGGTCAACCAGGGCCAGGGCACCATCGGCCAGTTCGTCAACAACGAGGCGTTCTACAACAACCTCAACTCGACCATCCGCGACCTGAACGACCTCGTCCGCCAGATTCAGACGGGCCAGGGCTCGGCCGGGCGCTTCGTCAACGACCCGGCGCTCTACAACAACCTGAACGAGGTCAGCCGCTCGCTCCAGGAGATCGCCGACGGCCTCAAGCAGGGGCGCGGCACGGCCGGCAAGCTCCTCACCGACGACGCCATCTACAACGAGGCGCGCGGGGCCATCGCCCGCCTCAACCGCTCGGTGGACAACATCGACCTCATCGTCAACGACCTCCGCCAGGGGCGCGGCACCGCGGGCAAGCTCCTCACCGACGAGGCCATCTACAACGACGCCCGCTCGGCCATCGCCCGCTTCAACACCGCCGCCGAGCGCATCGACAACGTCGTCGCTGGCGTCCAGCGCGGCGAGGGCACGGCCGGCAAACTCCTCACCGACGACCAGCTCTACAACAACGTCAACCAGCTCTCCGCCGAGACCGTCAAACTCATCTACGACTTCCGCCAGAACCCCAAAAAATACCTGACTATCAAGTTCCAGCTATTCTGACGGCATCTCCTTGTAGCTGAAAAATTAAGTTCTTCACTGAGAAAATTAAGTTGTTCACTGGGGAAATTAAGTTCTTCACTGAGCAGCGATATTTTGGTGAGATTGAAGCGTAGGAGAGTCAGAAGAGGAAGGGTCAGCTTGCCTGCTCTACAGCAAAACATTTAGCGTAGATTCACCTACGCTGATATTTGGTTTTGGTACTGCGCTTCTCCCGCCCGGAAACTTTCGATCCTTGAGCCGCTTTGAGAGCTGGTTGCTCAGGCAAGTCAAAGTCCGCATCAATCAAGACTTCCACTGAAGGCTGTCGCGCTTCAAGCAGGTGACACGGACCGCTGCCCCTCATAACGAATCCCTGAGTCCCAAGTTATTAATTATTCGATGCAGATTGTTTGGTGGGCTAATACCCAGCAATCGTGCTGCCTCAGTGACGTTCCCTCCAGCTTCGCCCAGAGCGTTAAGGACGAGCCCCCTTTTAAATTCGATGACTGCCTGGTAGAACTTGAGCACTGAATTTTGCTTCGATTGTCGTCCGGCGACAATCGTCTCCGGCAAATCTTCCGCCACAATAAAGTCCGTGGTGCCAAGAACCACCGCGTACTCGATGGCGTTTTCCAGCTCCCGAACGTTGCCGGGCCACCAGTACTCCTCGAGACAGGCGTGCGCCTCCGGCGAGATGCCCGTCATCTTACGTTTACACTTACGGCTGTACTTTGCGAGGAAGTAGTTCGCGAGGAGCGGGATGTCCTCACGCCGATCCGAGAGCGCCGGCATCTTCAGCGAGATGACGTTGAGGCGGAAGTACAGGTCTTTGCGGAAAGCCCCCCGTCGAATGTCCTCCTCCAAGTCCCTGTTCGTCGCGGCGATGACGCGCACGTCCGATTTGATCGGCCGGGTAGAGCCGAGGCGCTCGAACTCGCGCTCCTGTAGCACCCGCAAGAGCTTCGCCTGGACGGGCGGGGGTAATTCGCCGACCTCATCGAGGAAGAGCGTGCCCCGCTCGGCTACTTCTATCTTTCCTTTCTTTTGGGCTATCGCCCCCGTGAAGGCACCCTTCTCGTGACCGAACAACTCGCTCTCCAGCAGGTGCTCCGTCAGCGTCGCGCAGTTGACGGCGACGAAGGCGTTCTCCCGACGCCCGCTGTTGAGGTGAATTGCGCGGGCGGCCAACTCCTTCCCCGTCCCGCTCTCGCCGCGTATTAGGACGGTCGAATCGGCAGGCGCGAGACGCGAAATCCGCTGATAAACATTCCGCATCGGGGCGCTCTCCCCGATCATGCTGGATTCGAGTCCTAGCTCCTCCTGCAACCGCCGGTTCTCGCCCGCGAGCATCTCGACCCGGCGTACGTTTTCGACGGCAACGGAGGCTACGCCCGCGATGGCCGTCAGGAGTTGCAGATGGTTCTCGTCGAACGGTGAGGCGGGGCTGCTCGTGTCACAGTAGATGACGCCTATCACCCTCTCGAACACCGACAGCGGCACACACAGCAGCGACTTCACCTGCGAAGCGACCAGGCTGTCAGACGCGACCGAGGCTTCGCACAACCCAACGTCATTGCTTAGTATCGCCTCGCCGCCCTGTAACACCTGGCCCGCCACAGTCTTGCTCACGTGAATGGCCGCACCGCCAGACGTTCTGCTCCAGCCAAAGGCAGACACGAAATCCAGCGCGGACTCTGCGGCCAGAAGGATGGCGGCGCGCTCGGCGGGAACGGCTTCGAGGATCAGCTCGAGCAGTTGCCGCTGGAGGGTGCCCATGTCGCGGATGGAGTTAATTGCCATGCTGATCTTCAGGAGCGCGTTCAGGTCGCGTGCCGCCCGAGACAGGTGAGAGCTGTGCGCCAGCAGGTTCTCTGAGTGGAGGTAGAGAGCGTCCTCCCTGCGTAGCCTGACTGCGGAGCGGGTGACAAGCCCCGAGTCGTCCAGTTTGACGTGGCGCAACTCCTCTTCCGCTTCCTCGTCCTGGTCAAGGAACAGCAGTAGAACATCGCCGACGCCTAACTGATCTCCACGGGCGAGCGGTTGCTCTTTCACCGGCAGGCCGTTGACGAAAGTGCCGTTGAAGCTGTCGAGGTCGCGGACGATGCAGCCCGTCTGCTCCCGCCGTATTAGACAGTGGCGGCGTGATACGGAAGGGTCGGCGAGGCAGACGCCGTTCCCCGCGTCGCGCCCGACCACGACCTCGTCGCCGGTCAAGGCGAAAACCGTACCTCTGAAGGCTCCCGCGACGATGATCAGTCTCGGCTTCATATCTTCGGGAACGGGCTGGCGGCCTGAGTCTTTAAATACGAGAAATATCGGGCAGGCCCGGCAGCGGTAAGTAGATTCTATTATGCAGCCCCCGAATTTAGAACCCCGCGGCATATCCGGCGACAGCATTCAACAGTATCACCGCTGATACACGTGAGCTATCACCCCTGATAGCCCTCTCGGCCCTCCCCCGCCCGCCCGCGGGGATAACGTTCCAATTTCTTCCCAATTCCTTCGCGGGCGGTCTGCGGCCCCTCCTCCCCGGGTGGCACGCCGATAGCAACAGGGCGAGGCGTTACGACTGGCGGTGTCAGCCGTCGAAGAGAAATAACCTACAGCCGAAGGAGAGTCTGAGATGTTTAGTCGCTACGTTGCCGCCATCACCTTGCTGGCCTGCTTTGCCCCGCTGGGCAAGTCCCTCGCGCAAGTTGCGCCAGCCCCCCCGCAGCCTTCCACCAAGGCGGCCCGCCCCGAGATTGACACTTCGGCGCGCCGCCCGAGCATCACCTCCTCGACGAGGAACATCACCGCCGCGGCCGCCGCCGCGCCCCAGACCACGGAGTTCAGCGCGGCCGCCCCCGAAGACGATAACCACGCGGCCGGGGAGGCCGAGATTGCTCCCGTCCTGCTGAGTTACAAGCAAGCCAAGGACAGCTTCGGGCGGCGCATCGCCGACACATACGCCGTCGTTCAGGTCACTATCAAGAACCCCGACCTGACCAAGCAGTTCCTCCTGCAAGATCTGACGGCCGTGCTCGACCCCAACGAGTGCGACCGGGCCGGCGAGTTCTACAGGCACTTCGATGTGCGTGGGTGTCACGACCTCTACGCGAAGTATTTCAAGTACCCCATCGTCTACGCCCCGGTCGAGCGCTCCGCGCTGCTGGCTACCGCCAGCGTCGGCCAGACGAATAACCCGCGGAACACCGCCATCCGCTTCCTGGAGTCGGTCGGCAGCATTGGTAGCGCCCTCACCGGCTTTGATTTCATCGGCAGGGACGGCAAGGCGGGCATCGGGATCTTCAACGGGTCGTTCCTCGCCTCCACGAAGTCGCTCTTCCCCGACATGACCATCGGCCAGATGTCGCGGCTCACCGAGCAGTCGTACCAGCCCAACACGGTGGTGGACAGCCGGCAGTCGAAGTCCTTCGACATCTTCGTCCCGACCGACCAGCTCTTCTCGAAGGAGACGTGGAAGCTCTACCGGCAGAGCACCCGCAAGGCCAAACCCGAGGCGCTCGAGCTGCGCCGCATGCTCCAACTGGTGATGACCGTGCAGGCCAAGGGGGTGCACATCATCTCCGCCGACCAGAATGGCGACGCCCCTCGCGCCGGGGGCGCCCCCGTCACCGACGGGCAGCAATAGAATCTGAGCGCTACGCCGCCCTCCCTGCCCCGCGCCCCGCCGCACGGTTCCGTGTGGCGGGGCACCCCGCCTTCGTCGCCGGGGCGATCATCAGGCGCGCCCCGGCGACGAAGGCGGGGCTGAAGTTAACTCTTGATAATGACCCGGCCTTGATGTATACGGTCGTTGCTCTACCGACAGGCCGCCGTCTCCCGTTGCAACAACAGGGTAGAGCCCCGGCCGAACTATTCTTCAACCTACAGTCAAAGGAGGCCGCCAATGAAGGCAGACTACTCAAACAACGACGTGACCCCACGACGAACCTTTTTTACGCGTCTTTCGGCGGCCGCCCTCGGCATTCCGCTCCTGGCTTCGATAGCCAGCGGCCAGCGCCGCGCCGCCCGAAGGCAGCCGACCCGCTCTGCCTCGCCGGGGTCAGAGAGCGCGAAGAATCCCACGATCATAAAGTGTGAGCCGGTCGTGCCGCCTGTGACGCACGAGCCGCCCATCGGATTCAACGACGGCTCGCTCGTCATCGACCTGCCGAGGAGCGCCGAAATCTCGCAGGTGAACAACGTCTCCGGAGACCCGCGCCCCTTCAAGCACATCTTCCGCGCGACGAACTTCACGGGCATCGAGGAGGTGCGGGTGCTGACACGCCCCCGCGCGGCCCGCCCCTTCTTCGTCATCTACCAGCTCCCCCAAGCCTCGACGTTTCAGCTGCGGCTGTGGCTGGTTCAGCTGAAACAGCAGCAGGCCACTCAGGATGAGGACGATTACGAGGCGACGACGATGGAGCCGCAGCTCATCCTCAGGCCCACGAGCCCACAGATCGAGGCGGTGGTGAAGCTGCACGATGGCGGGCTGAGCCACAAACACTCGGTGCCCCGCCGGTTCGACGTGCCGCCTTTCGCGAGGCATTTTCACATCGGGAAGTGGGCGATCACGGACGCCGCCGGGAATGTGGTTACGGATGCCGGCGGGCACCCTTTCAGCGGCAATGGCGATGACTCCTACGAGCTGTTCGTATCCTTCTACCACCCGTGACGGCACACCCGGCCCAATTGCCCCGGCCGGCGTGCAAGGGTATCGAGGCACTTAGACCTCGCCGACCTGACTTGACCGAAAGGCGCGAGACAGAGCGGACTCACGTCCGCTTGAGGGTGAGACTCCATGGCACCGAATTCGTTCAAACCTCCTATCAAACCGGCGGCGCTCGCCCTCCTGGCCGCGTGTGGTGTCGCCCTGCTCGCCCTCGCCGTCTGGCTCGCACTGGGTAGAGGCGGCGGGCGAAGACAGGGGGCAGCGCCACCGCCTGCGTCACCGCCTGCGGGCACACCTCGCACGCAGTGCGAGGGGGAGGTGTGCCCCAACCGCGTGCTCGTGAAGCTGAGGCGGCCGCTGGACGAACAAACACTGCGGGAGTTTCAAACGCAGGTCGAAGGGTTTCTGGGCAAAAGCGTGGTGGTTAAGCCGGTGGGCGGCCTCGACGTCGTCTCAGTCAGCGCGCCCGGTATCGACGTGAACAGTTTTACGCGAGACGGCCGGTTCCTGTCGTTCGAGGAGTCGTTCGGCGCCGATTACGTCGAGCCGGACTTCCGGCTGAAGCTCCTCTCCCTGCCCAACGACGAGTTCTTCAGGAACCAGTGGGGGCTGTATAACAGCGGTCAGAAGCTAGGCGCGTGCGGCGGTGCTCAACCGGAAGGGCCGGCGAGCGGTGCCGCGGGGGCCGATATAGGTGTCGCCGGGGCGTGGGCGAAGACCACCGGCTCGGCAAACACGTTGGTCGCGACGTTGGACACCGGCGTCGATTACTCGCACCCCGACCTGAGGGACAACATCTGGCGGGCGCCCATCGACTTCGACGTCACGGTCGGCGGCCAGCCCGTTCACTGCGCGGCGAACTCCTACGGGTTCAACGTCGTCAAGCGTTCGTGCGACCCTGCGGACACCGACTCCGGCGGGCACGGGACGCACGTGGCCGGTGTAATCGGCGCGGCGTCGGACGACAGCACGGGCACCGTCGGCGTCAGCCAGAAGGTTCACGTCCTGGCCGTTAACGCCTTCGAGGACGGCGGTGCCTGCGTCAGCCAGCTTGCCGACGCCATCGATCTCCTCATCCAGCTCAAACGAACGCCCGGCCTCGGCGCTGACATCCGCGTGGTCAATAACAGCTACGGCTACAGGGCGACGACCGACGGCAACTGCCACGCGGCCGAGACCTGCGAGTCGCGGACGCTGAGGGCCGCCGTAGACCGCGCCGGCGAGGCCGGGATGCTCTTCGTCGCGGCGGCCGGCAACGAGGGCCTTAACACGGACTGCGACCCGGAATACCCCGCCTCCTTCGACCTGCCGAACATCATCTCTGTGGCCGCCACCCGCAATGAAGACAAGCTAGCCGACTTTTCCAGCTTCGGCCCGGCCAGCGTACACGTGGCCGCACCGGGACAGGACATCTGCTCGCCCGCAACCAATGGCCGGTATAGCTACGTCAGTGGCACCTCGTTCGCCGCGCCTTTCGTCTCCGGGACTGCCGCGCTCGTGCTCTCGCGTTGTGACTTAACCACCGACAGGCTGAAGGCCGCGATTCTGGAAAACGCCGACGTGATAGACCTTCTGGCCGGCAAGGTAGCGGGGGGGCGGCGGTTGAACGCCGGTCGGGCCGTGAGCGCGTGCGGCCCGTGAGATGGCGGGCGTGTCTGAGCGCCCCCGGCCGGCGCCCTCGTCTTTCTGAACTCTCACAACCGCAGTGTGGCCGAGGCGCGAATCAGGGCCTCGCGGTACCGCTTGACGTCGGGGCGCGCGAGGTAGTTATCGAAGTTCTCGGTTCCCCACCGCTGTCGAAGGCTTGATAGCAGGGCGTCGGCCTGCGCCAAGCCCTCGCGGGCCTGCTTATCATCACCGAGCTGCCGGCTCGCGCGCCCCAGAATGAGCCACGCGCGCCACTCCGAATCGGCCTGCGCCTCGCGGGCTAAAATCTGCTGTGCCTCCCGCGCCGCATCCGCGGCGGCCGCCGCGGTGCCACTCTCAAGCCTGACCTCCGCCAGCGCCAGCAGCGCGCCGGCGAGCAGGCGCGGGTCGCCGGCCTGCCGCGCCGCCTCAACATCTTCTTCGCACGCTCGCCTCCCCTGGTCTTTGGCGCCGGCGAGATACTGCGCCAG
Organism: Acidobacteriota bacterium; assembly: GCA_019242475.1. Lineage (GTDB taxonomy): Bacteria > Acidobacteriota > Blastocatellia > Pyrinomonadales > Pyrinomonadaceae > QHXN01. The sequence continues at coordinate 90,886 of JAFAVK010000010.1, forward strand.
CCCCAGCACGGCTTTAACCTCAATGGTCGCGTGCTTGCTCTTCGAGTCGTCCAGGGCGGCGGCTTGCTTGGCCCGCGCGATGGACTCGGCGAGCCGCTGCCGGCTCAGCATCATCGGCGCGCCGACAATGTGAATCCTTCCCCAAAGCTGTTTGAACTTACCGTCCGGCTGCGCCGCGAGAGCCGCAGCCTGGTTGAGCGCGGCCTGAGCACCGTCATACTGTCCTAGCCTCCACAGGAGGTCGGCGCGGCTGATGAGGCTGTAGCCAGCGTATAGCTGGTTGCCGAGGTCGCTGTAGATGGCGTAGCTCTGCTCCACGTGACCTAGTGCCTCGGTATATTTCTCCTGGTGAGTAAGAACCGTGCCGATGCCTTTGTGCGCCAGGGCCTCCTGCATGCGGTTCCCCAGCCTTGTCGCCAACTGAAGCTGTTGTTCGAACGCCTCCAACGCACGCGTATACTCCCCCTTAAGGTCGTAGGCTTGCCCCAGTAGAGTCTGCGACTGCATCACTTCTTTCCGGTATTCACCCTGCTCGTAGAACGGCAGCGCCTGCTTGATGTATTCCTCGCCCGGGCCCGCCTCGTCCTGCTGTATGTGCAGGCTGCCGAGCAGAAACTGCGCGCGCGCCTCGCTCCCATGCAGCCCGTACTTGCGCGCGAGTGCAAGCCCCTCCTCGAACTGCTTTTCGGCATCCTCAATCTCGTTGCGGAAGAAGAAGATGGTGCCCAACTCGATCACCCCCTGGGCCGTTAGGTCTTCCATCCCGTTACTTCGCGCCAGGTCAATCGCCTCGACGGTGTGCTTCCTTGCCAGTTCGGTGTCGCCCATCAGGCGGTACACGCTGCTCAGTTGTAACTGGGTTCTGACCTGCTGGGGTAAGTTGGCGAAAGTATGTACGATGTCGAGGGCGCGCTCCAGTTCTGCCCGCGCGCGCGCCACGTTTCCGCTCGCCGCAAAGAGGGTCCCGCGCTGGTATAACACCTCCGCAATGCCCTCGGGGTTAGTCTGAAGGTTATAAATGTTCAGCGCCTTATCCAGCGCGGCCTCGGCGTCCGCGAAATTCTGCTGCCGCACGAGCAGGGCACCCTCATTCAGGAAGGCCGACGCCTGTTTAGAGTCCAAGCTGGCCGCCGCCTGATAGCTCTCCGCCGCCTTTTCAGGCTCGTCATTCTTCTCGTAAGCGAGTCCCAGGTCAACGTAAGCGTTCGGCTTCTCGCGCTCCTGCGACCTGTCCACTATCTCACGGTACGTCTGGGCGGCCGCGCCGAAATTACGGGCGACGCTGGCGGTAAGGGCCTGGAGGTAGAGCGTGTCAAGTCGTGACAGGCCGGAGCGTTCGTGAAGCGCCAAGCTGTTGGCGCGCGTTATCTCGCGGTTCGCTTTATCGCTGTAGCCTAACTCCATCCACGCCTCGGCCAGGCGGGCGTGAGCGAGCGGAAAGTTATCGTCTATTTTTATGGCCTCCTCCAGCAGCTTACTCGCTTTATAAAAAGTGCCGTCGTGCAAAGCAGCCGCCCCGTCCTCGTACCAGCGCACGGCCTCCGGCGGGGACTGATGGTAGTTGAAGAGGGGCCAGGCGAGCCACAACAGGGCTCCGGCGGCGAGGACGCAGAGGGGTAAGGCGATCAGGTATGCTCTTCTCCGAACGGGTGGCGATTCGCCCGGCGCAACCTTTTTGTGGCGATGCCTTGACAGGGGTGTGCCAGGCCGCCCGCCCTCCTCCAGTTCAGTCCGCACTTCGCGTAAATCCGTGACCAATTCTTCCGCAGACCGGTAACGATCGTGCGTACTCTTGGCGAGGCACCTTAACGTTATGTCCTCCAGCTTTGAGGGAACCTCGGGATTGGTCTGCGACGGCGGGGGCGGGTTGTCGCGTATCACCTGAGTGTACGTTTCGACTTCGTTGGCCCCGGAGAAGGCAGGTCTGCCCGTGATGCACTCGTAGAGCAATGCCCCAAAAGAGAAGATATCGCTGCGCGGGTCTAGCGGCTTACCGAGCGCCTGCTCGGGTGACATATACCGCGGGGTGCCGGGCACGACTCCCTTGGCCGTCTGCGTCAACACCTGTGCGGGGTCGGCGGGCACGCCGCCGGAAAGGGCGGCCTCCCCGTTGACGTGCTTAGCAAGCCCGAAGTCCAACACCTTGACCTGGCCGCGCTCGTTTATTGCGATGTTAGAGGGCTTGATGTCGCGGTGGATGATGCCGTGCCTGTGCGCCTCAGCGAGGGCCTCGGCGACCGCCTCCAGTATTTTGAGGGTGCTCGACAACGGCTGGTCGTATTTATCAAGTAGGTCGTTGAGCGTTCGCCCGTCAACCCACTCCATGATGATGTAGGGTTTACCTTCCTCAGTCTCGCCATAGTCATACACGGAAGCGATGTGTGGGTGTGAAAAGGTCGAGAGGGCATGCGCCTCGCGGAGGAACCTTGCGCGCAGGTGCTGCCCGTCCGGAGCGTTCAGGTGCTTATCATTCATGAACTTGATAGCTGCCCGACGACCCAAGAGCGCGTGTTCGGCAAGGTAGACGGCGCCCATGCCGCCCTCGCCGAGTTTAGAAATGATGCGGTAATGAGAAACAGTCTGGCCGATCACAAACTCGACTCCCCCAATGATTCTGCGTTGAAAAAGGGGAACACTTGCAAGCAGATTTCAGCCCTCTGGTGAGTTTATCACCACTAATTCTTGCGATCATTCTGCTCTTTACCCCTAACATAATCAATGCCGTTGTGGTATTCAGGGAAGAACTTCTGTGAAGCGGCGTTACGAGTCAAGAGGTTTCTTCAACCACTCTCCCCTTGCTCAGAGACATCTCACCAGCTCAGCGAGTTCCACGTCAGCCTTCTGTCCGCGCCGAGGTGTGGGCGATGCGTTCTCGCACGGCGCATCGTTGGGCTCGGAGGCAGAGGCGGCACCATCTTTTTAACGGCATCAGGTTGCCGCTCGCCCGAGCTGCGCTCCGGAGGCATCAGCCCCAGGTAGGCACGTGCCTGTTTAGGGCCGGCGAAGCGCGCAGCCAGCCGCTTCATCCAATCTTTTTGTTGAGCAGCCAACGTTTTCGAGAGCCGAAGAGGGCCGTAGGGCGAGCGCGCCCAAGCTGTTCTCTTCATCAACCTGCCCCGCGCGGGCGGTTAATTTGACGGAAGAGATGTGACAGTTACGCGAATTGATACCGTGCAATCATTCTGCCGCGCCGGGGCTGGCAAACGGCCTTCGTAAGTAGGCATATAACGACACTTACGCCTTTCAAAAACGCGACGGCGGCCGATCGGTAGGACGGCAAATTCGGCGCGGCGCACGCGTCGCCGATACAACTTCGTGACAGCGTGAGGAATCAAATGTTCCGGTTGACGAGAGGGCGCCGGCGGCGGACAATCGTTAACTACGGAAGAGGCGACGCGGGCCTCGGCCGGGCTGAGTTGAAACCCCCTTCTTGATACCGACGACAAAACGTTTTCTGCCTGTAGACCTTTGGAGGGCTCGATGAAGAATTTTAGCAATAATCCCCTGCGCGCCGTTGTCGCTTCGCTGTTCGCCATCCTCGCGCTTTCGGTCGCCGCCTCCGCCAAGGATGCGTCGAACCCGGCGTTCCCGAACGTCCACATCAAGAACTTCGGGCAGATGGACGAGCGCTTCTACCGCGGCGCCGAGCCGAAGGGCATCGAAGACATTCAGGCTCTGAAGTCGCTCGGCATCCACACGGTCATCGACCTCCAGGAGAAGCCTGAGCCGACCGAGCGCGGTAACGTCGAGTCGCTCGGCATGCGCTACGTGAACATCCCGATGGTGGACAAGGCGTACCCGAAGCCGGAGTGGGTCGCGGCCTTCCTGAAGACGGTGGACGACCCCGCGACGGGCAAGTTCTTCGTGCACTGCGCGGGCGGCCGTCACCGGACGGGCTCGATGGGCGCGGTCTACCGCTTCGAAAAGTACGGCTGGGGCTACGACCAGGTCTACGCCGAGATGAAGCAGTACGACTTCTACACCTCGTGGGGCCACGGCGACTTCAAGACCTTCGTCGAGGACTACGCGCAGCAGATGCAGGCCCGCCACAACGCGCCCGCCACGGCGACCAAGGCCGTCGCCGCGCGCGCCGGCTCCGCCGAGTCCGTCTTCACGGGCAAGAACTGAACGAAACGCTGAACTGAAAGAAGAAGGCCGGGCGTCCCGCGAGGGAACCCGGCCTCTTGTTTTTTGTTCAGCGTCCAGCCTTCCTACTTCATCGTTCCCTTACTGATAAATGTAAGACGTGTTCTTCTGCTGAGCCCACTCGACGCTGTCGATGTTGCGCGGGTCGGCCGCGAGCAGCTCTTCGCTGAGGCGGTCGGTGCTGACCTGCTGCCCCACGTCCACGTAGTAGATGATGCAGCCGGTCTCGCCGTCGGCGTCGGGGCGGTCGATGGTGCGCATCTCGGCGGCGAAGTTGTACCGGCGGAAGAGTTGGAGGATCGCGTCCTGCGTCGTCCCGATGTTGCGCGTCTTGACCGTCAATTCCATCGCGCGCGTGACCTGCTCGCGCTCGCGGTACTCCAGCCCCCACAGCAGGAGCAGGACGAAGAAGGCCATGATGAGCCCCAGCTCCCAGCGGCCGACGCCCGTCGCCAGGCCGATGGAGAGGCTCACCAGAAGCACCGTGATCTCCTTCGGGTCTTTGATGTTCGTGCGGAAGCGCACGAGCGAGGCGGCGGCGAAGATGCCGAAGGCGCGCGCCGCCGAGTCGCCGACGACCATCATCAGCGACGACGCGACGACGGCCATCAGGATTTGCGTCTGCGCCACGAACGGGTTGCGCTTGACCGCGTGCGACAGGCGGCGCGGGCGGAAGGCCAGCATCGCCGAGAGCAGCGCCGCCAGCGACAGGCGCACCGTCACGGTCGCGAAGGTCATCAGCCAGTCCTTCGCGTCGCCCTGCGAGGGCTGCGGCGGCGTGCGGTTGTCGCCGAGCACTTTCGTGAACGGCGACTCGTCGCGCGCGGCCGTGGGCGTCGGCTGCGCCGCGGGCTCCGACCCGGCTGACGCCCCCTGCCCCTTCGACGCCGCACGCTCGGGCTGCTGAGTCTGCGTCTCGGAACGCGCCGGGTCGGCCGCGCCCCCCGGCGTCGCGCCGCCCGAGCCGTAGCCTCGCATCAGCGCCGCGACCAGCAGGAACCCCAGGGCCAGCGCGACGACCGCCACCGCGACCGTGAAACCCTTCCCCCGCAACTTACCGTTTGCCATTTCCCTCCGACTTACCGTTCGTCCTGTGACACGCGCGGCGGCGCGGTGACGACGCTCCGCAGCGTGAAGAGTTGCAGCCCCATGCGGCGCGCGCGCACGTCGGCGCGCCGGCGCTCGCCCCCGTCCTCGCCGTCGCGCCGGAAGGCGCGCAACGGCGTGTAGGTGACGACGTACTGCGCGCCCACGTCCCGCGAGACCTTGCCGGCCAAGTCCAAAACCTCCTCCGGAGTCTGCGGCAGGAGCACGCGGCCGCCGGCCTCGCGCGCCAACTCCGCCAACTGCGCCTCGCGCCGCTTCGTCGCCAGGGCGTAGTTTTTGAACCACCTCCGCATCTCGAAGTCGGTGTCGATGACGACGCGCACCGTGTTGCCCGTCCCGCCGACGCTGACGGGGCTGTTGCGGTAGTTGACGGCCTTCTCGACCAGCGCCGCGAAGCTGAAGACGTGAACGCTCGCCTGCGACGCCAATAAACTCCTCACCGCGTCCCTCGCGATCTCGTCGGCGCGAATCTCATCCCTCGACTGCGCCTCCAGCCCGTCCGTGAAGACGACGACATGCGTGTTACCGACGGGCTGCTCCTTCAGCTTCGCGCCCGCGAGCGCCAAACACTCGGACAGGCGCGAGCGTTTCGCTGAGAAGACGGACAGGCGCGAGCAGCTCGCGCAGAGGAGCTTCGTCTTGAGGACTTGCCGCGCGGCCGCCTGGTCTTGCGTCCAGTCTTGCAGCACCTCGGCGCGCCCGCTGTTATTGATGAAGGCAACGCGGTCGCCCTCGCGCAGGCCGTCCAGGATGCGGAGGGCCGCGCCGGCCGTCGCGTCGGCCGCGCGCGCGGCGGTCACCTGCCCGCCCATGTCGAAGACGAGAAGCACGTTGGCCGGGACGCGTCGCACGCTCCGGACGTGCTGCGGCACGCCGTCTTCGAGCACGAGCACGTCGTCCTTGTCGAGCGTCGGGTCGAAGCGCTCGCGCTCGTCGTAAGCGACGACGGGCAGGCGCACCTCCTCCGTGTAGACCTTGACGGGCTCCTGCTCCTCCTGCGCGACGCACGGGACAACGGCCGCGAAAAAGAGAAGGACAAGCGCGAGGCGGGCGAGGGGTCTGTCGGGCACGGGACACTCCGGAAAGTTGTTCGAAACGTCCGCCGGACACCGCCGCGAAGTGACGGTGTCCGGCAGGTCATTCGCGCCGCGTCAGTCTACTGGGCGGGCGGCGCGGCGGCCGCGGCCGGGGCGGGCAGGCTGTGCAGGGCGTTGATGCGGCCCAAGACCTCCTGCGTGAGCCCCTCGACCTCCTCGGGGCTGTAGTTGGCCGCGCGGAAGGCGTCCTTGACCTGCTCCTCGCTCAGCTGCGAGAGGATGTCGCCGATCCACTTCGCCTGCTCGACGGTGATGTTGTCGAAGAGGCCGCCGTTCTTCCCGTGGTAGTCGAACTTGACGCGGCCGCCCTCGACCTTGTCGAGGAAGCCGGTCTTGATGTACTTCTCGGGCTCGTTGCGGCTGTGCGAGATCGGCCCGCCGGTCTTGCCGAAGGTCGCGCCGAGGTCGCTCACGATGTAGCGCAGCTCGCCGCCCGAGTCGCCGGGCACGTAGACGACCTTGTTGTTCTCGTCCTTCAAGTCCCAGTTGTTCAGAAGCCCCATCATCACGACGAAGCCGGCGAACTCCTTCGTCCCCGCGAACGGATTCTTGTTCCAGCTCCACATGTCGAGCCGCTTGTAGCCGTGGGGGCGCGCCTCGAAGCGGACGTTGGCGAAGCCCTTGCCCTCGCAGCGCTTGACGCTCTTGTTCGACGGCGGCTTGGGCGCGTTCGTGATCTGCACGCAGGGCACGAGGTAGTTGATCTCGGTCGGGTAGCCCGCGGCCCAGACGAGCCGCGTGGCGACCGTCTCGGGCTGCGCCTCGTTCCCGAGCTTGGCGACCCAGTGCTTGCCCGAGGCGTCGCGCACGCGCCACTTCACCGAGTAGCCCCCCTCGGTCGCGTTCTCCTCCCAGATGACCTGCTTGAGGTCGGGCTTCATCTCCTCGCCGCCGGGGCCGAGCAGGAGGTTGCGCGAGGAGATGTCGGTCGGCTCGCGCCAGAACACCGGCGTGCCCTGCGCCATCGCCTCCTTCTTCTCCTCCTTCTTCTCTTCCTGCTTCTCCTTCTTCTCCTGCTTCGAGTCGCCCTGCGCCTCGTTCTGCCCGACCACGGCCGTGCACGCCGCGAGCGTCAGCAACGCCGCCGCGAACAACGCGCGGAATAGCTTGTTAGACATTTCGAATACTCCTCAAATTATTTCTCTCACGTTCACTCGGGCGTGGGGGCGTCGATGAAGAAGAGCTGGCTGTTGAAGCGTTCGGCCCCCTCCTCGAGGGGCACCGGGCGGTAGCGGCCGTCCGGGCCGAGCACGCGCGCCTTCACGTTGTCGCGCAGGTACGCGTCGAGCAGCACCTCCTTCAGGTACTTCTTCAGGCGCTCTTCCTGGACGGGGGCGATGGTCTCGACGCGGCGGTCGAAGTTGCGCGGCATCCAGTCGGCGCTGCCCGTGTAGAACTCCTCCGCGCCGCCGTTCTGGAAGTAGTAGGCGCGGCTGTGTTCGAGGAAGCGGCCGACGATGCTGCGCACGCGGATTGTTTCCGAAAGTCCGGGCACACCGGGCTTCAACATGCAGATGCCGCGGACGATGAGGTCGATGGGGACGCCGGCCTGCGAAGCCTCGTAGAGCGCGGCGATGACGCGCGTGTCGGCGAGGCGGTTGATCTTGACGACGATGCGGGCCGGCCGTCCCGCCTGCGCGTGCTCGGCCTCGCGGCGGATGAGCCCGACGGTCTTCTCCCGGAGCGCGACGGGCGAGACGAAGAGCTTGCGGTACTCCTTCTGGCGCGAGAAGCCGGTCAGGAAGTTGAAGAGGTCGGTCGCGTCGGCGCCGATCTCTTCGTCGGCCGTGAGCAGCCCGAGGTCGGTGTAGAAGTTCGAAGTGACCGGGTTGTAGTTCCCCGTCGCGATGTGGACGTAGCGGCGGAGCGCGTCGCCCTCGCGGCGGACGACGAGCGCGACCTTGCAGTGCGTCTTGAGCCCGATGATGCCGTAGACGACGTGGACGCCCGACTCTTCGAGCCGCTTCGCCCACTCGATGTTGTTCTCCTCGTCGAAGCGCGCCTTCAGCTCCACGAGCGCCGTGGCCTGCTTGCCCTGGTGCACGGCCTCGATGAGCGACTCGGGGACGGGCGACTTCTCCCCCGTGCGGTAGAGGCAGATTTTGATGGAGGCCACGTCCGGGTCTTTGGCCGCGCGGTCAATGAACTCGGTGACGGCGTCGAAGGACTCGTACGGGTGGTGGAGCAGCACGTCGCGCTCGCGGATGACGGCGAAGTAGTCGGCGGCGCCTTCGAGCGCGCGGGACGAGCGCTGCCTGAACGGCGCGTCCTTCAGCTCGGGCCGGTCGAGCTGGTAGAGCTGCATCAGGCCGCGGATGTTGAGCGGGCCGTCGATCTCGTACACGTCGTTGGGCTCAAGCTCCAGCTCGCCCAGAAGCTTTTCGCGCATGCCGGGGGGCATCCGCGCGTCCACCTCCAGGCGGACGGCCGTGCCGAAGCGGCGCTTGCGCAGCGTCTTCTCCATCATGCCGAGGAGGTCGTTGGCCTCGTCCTCGCGCACGTCCACGTCGGCGTCGCGCGTGACGCGGAAGGCGTGGCAGTCCCTGACGTGCATCCGCGGGAAGAGCGATTCGAGGTTGGCCGCGATGATGTCTTCGATGAAGACGAACTTGGTCTTCGAGTCGTCCACGGGCACGAGGCGCGGGACGAGGGCGGGCACCTTGACGCGGGCGAAGCGCGGCTCGACCTTGCCCGTCAGCGAGCGCGTGATGCCGTGCTCGGGCAGCGGCTCGACCGTCAGCGCGAGGTTCAAACTCTGGTTCGAGATGTAAGGGAAGGGGTGGCCCTGATCCACGGCCTGCGGCGTGAGCACCGGGTGCACCTGCCGCTTGTAGAACTCGCGGAGCTGCTGCCGCTCGGGGAGCGAGAGCGTGCTGTACTGGACGACGCGGATGCCCTGCTCGGCGAGGGCGGGCAGCACCTCCTCGCGCAGGCAGCGCGCCTGCTCGGCGAAGAGCGGCAGGAGTCGCGCGCGAATCTCCTTCAACTGTTCGAGCTGCTTCAGCCCGTCGGGCGAAAGCTCCGCCACCTTGCTCGCCAGAGTCTCCTGCAAGCCCGAGACGCGGATCATGAAGAATTCGTCCAGGTTCTCGGAGAAGATGGAGAGGAACTTCAGCCGTTCGAGGAGCGGCTGCGCCGGGTCGAGCGCCTCTTCGAGCACGCGGCGGTAGAACTCGATCTGGCTGAACTCGCGGTTGAAGAGGGGTACAGACTCGGCCCGCGCCTTCCACGCAAGCGTCTCCGGCCCTTCGGGGCGCTCGTCGTCAGAGGGCTGTGTGTTGGTGAATCTCGTCATTCGTCTCGGCGCGCCGGAACTCCTTCTGGCAAACCACCCCGCGCCCGGCCGCGTTGAAATATTTAAAGTCGAAAGCTTTCTTTTGAGATGCCCGGCGCCGCGCCCGCGATAGCCAAACGCGCCGAAAATCTCCCGACCAGGACTCCGCCCGAAGACGTGCCGCCGGCCTCCACGCCCCGTGCGAAGGTACAGGAAGGGGGACGGGATGCAGGCTGGCTTACAGCAAGCACCGTTCCTCCTGACCGGATGTTCGGGGGTGATTCCGCCGAAGTTATTCTAATGCAATATTTAACTTGTGCAAGCCGCAGCAGCCGGCCGGCGGGGCCTGTACGGTTTCAAACCTTTAACCGCCTGTCCCTGCCTGCATTTGCGCGCGCCGAGACCTACTTCAGCGTCAACGCCCCGGCCGCCACCGCCGCGTCCAGCAGACGCACCACGTCTTCGAGCGTGACCGTCCCGTAATACCAGCTTCCCGCGGCGGCCGACTCGGCGTAGACGGCCTTGTAGATGTCGTAGTAAGACCGCCGGCCGTCCACGAAGTTGTAGACCTCCGTCCGCATCAGGCCGTGAAGCTGCCCGCCGGCCGCGCCGGGAACCTTGCCGCGATTGGTCAGGTACGTGTCGAGCGAAGAGACGTTCGACGGAATCTTTTTACTCGCCGCGCTCTCCGCGTTGGTCAGGGGTTCGGGCCGCGGCGGGGTCTGCCCATACAGTTGGTTGTAGAACCGCTCCAGCTCTTCGCCCCCCCCACGTTGCCGGTTCAAGCAGGTTCGCGCAGCCGCTCCCGTCGTCGTTGGCGGACGACTTCTCTTCCTGGAGGTGCGCGGTCAGAACGATCTGCTGCGCCTCGGGGCGCGTGCCGCGGATGACGGCCTCGACGAAGCCGGTGTGGCCGGGCGTCTCGCCGAAGTCTGTGTCAACCTTCGCGTGGAGGACGACGCGGCCGCCGCGCGCGGGCTTGCCCGTGGCGAAGAAGTCCTGCACGGCGTCGGTGTGGAGGATGCGCCGCAGCGTGTCCCCTTTGCGCGGCGGGAGCACGAAGGCGAAGGTGCCCTTCGTGCCCGCGGGCGGCGCCGCGCTGATGCGCGACCAGGCGATCTGGTCGGGGTAGTCCAACGGGCTCTTGTTCTCGGAGGTCTGGTAGGTGACGACGCCGACCGCGCCGCGCTTCGCCACCGCCGTTTCCACGGCGCGCTGCGGCGGCCCGCTCGTCAGCACGATCTTGCCCTTCACGTCCAGACCTTTGAGCGCGTCCTCGGTGCCGTCGCCGATGTCCACCAGCTCGGCCGTCACGTCCGCGTCGCGGCTCATGTCGGCGAGGTAGACGGCCTGCTCGCCGATGTCCGCGAGCTTCAACTCGACCGGCTCGGTCATCCACAGCTCGGCCTCGCGCGCCGTGTAGTTCGGCCCCGCGAGAGGCTGGTCGATGAAGCGCACCTCGTCCACGCCGGCCTCGCGCGCGGCCTGCATCACGTAATCGCGCGCCTTGAAGAAGCCCTCCATGCCCGAGTCGCGGTGCCAGTGCGAGAGCCAGCGGATGTGCTCGAAGGCGCGGTCGCCGGAGATTTCGTTCGAGAGCATCCGAATCTCTTCGTCGGACAGAAACGGCGTCGTCTGCGCGCGGCAGACGCCCGCGAGCGGCGAGAGCAGAAGGTTGGCGGCCAGGAAGACGGAGAGCACGAGAGTTCTTTTCATCGAAGTCTCCTGCGGGCGAGGTCGCTGCGGATTGAAGGGTAGAGCGCGGCGAGTTTATCAGGAAAAAGACGACGGAGACAGGACTACAACTCGGCCTTCTTCTGTACAAGAATCTGGAAGTGTGAGGCCATGCCGCCGGGCAGAATCATCTCGCGCGCGTCGAGTCTGAGGGCTGTGACTTCGGCCTCGGACGCGGCGTGCGAACTCTCAAGCTCCAACTGCTCGACGAGGCCGGCGCGGAGGAGGAAGGCGTCGAGGCGTTCGAGCGAGAGCGCCCGCAGGCCGACGCGCTCGCCTTCGGCGACGACCTGAGTCCAGTTGACGGTCGTCGTCAAGTCCTGAAGCCCTGGGTCGCACAGTACGTCCTCGATTAACTCGTGCCCGCGGAAGGAGCGCAGCGTGCCCTCGCGCCTGTGCGGGGCGCCGTAGAGCGCCGCGGCCTCGTCGCCGTAATCGACCGTGATGACGAAGCCGCTGCCGACGACCCCGGCCGCGCGCGCGAGCCAGTCGGCCACTTCGAGGTTGACCTCCGCGGCCTGCCCTTCTTCGAGCTTCACGCCCAGCCGCTCGAAGTGTTCGGCGAGGCGCGGCGTCGAGGGCTCGCCTTCGACGAAGACGAAATCGCCGTCGCCGCTCAGACCGACGTAAGCTTCGAGCAGGCGGCCGTCTTGCACGGTCACCCGATGCACGGGGAAGGCGTCGAGCAGTTCATTCGAGAAGAGGACGGCGTGGTCGAGCTTTCCAGTCACCTCCGAGAGACGGCGGAACTCGACACGCCCGGCGAAGGGCGCGAGCAGTGCGGCGGCGCGGCGGCGCGAGTCGGCGCTCGTTTCGTCGAAGAGGTAGCGGACGGATTCGTAGACGTGCGGCGCGTCACGCCGCAGTGTCCGCAGGACGCCTTCGGCGAAGCGGCCCGCGCCGCCTCCCGCTTCGAGCAGGTGGAAGGGGCGCGGCCGGCTCAGCTCTTCGTGGAGTTTCGTGAAGTGGCGCGCGAAGGTGGCGGCGAAGAGCGCGCTGCGCTCGGGCGCCGTGCGGTAGTCGCCCGCGCGCCCCCAGCGCTCCGCGCCGCGACGCTGGTAGTAACCCTCTTGTTCGTCGTAGAGCGCCGCGCGCATCCACTCGCGGAAGGTCAAAGGCCCCGACCTGCGTATGCGTTCGCGCAGTCGTGCGGAGAGTGAAGGCACGGGCTCGCCTTCAACGGAGTCGTTACTGGCGCGGGGACTCATCGGGCTGCCTGTCGAGCAGGCGCGTAGGCTCTTCGGGCTGCTTGTCGAGCAGGCGCGTGGTGTGATCCGTGACGCTCGCGCGCGGGGGCTCGACCAGCTCGCCCGTGTTGTAGCGCTGCGGTCGCGCGGGCGCGGGGACGGGCGCGGCCTGGCGCGGCGGCAGCGTGCGGGACTGCTGCTGCGGCGGCGTGCCGAGGTAGTTCGGGATAGCGGGCGGCGGCACATACGGCTGCGAGGGCGCGTGGGCCGGGGGCGCGGGGAAGTTCGACTCGAAGAACTGTGCGTAGAGCATGCGCAGCAGGCCGCCCATCACACAGACGACGGACGCGAGCGGGATGAGAACGCCCGGCAGATGGAGCAGCGCCACGCCAAGGAAGATGACGACGGGCACGACGACCACCGTGCTTAACATCAGAAAGGCGCCCTGCCGGATGCCCTTCTGCCGCGGCGAAAGTTCCTGCGGCTCCGCCTGCTGCTGCTGCGGGCGCCAGTGCAGACGGCCCCCGCTCGCCACCAGCTCGCCGACTACTTCGAGCTGGAAGCCGCACGCGGGGCAGAAGCGCGCCTCGTTCGAAACCTGTTGCCGGCCGCAGTTGGGGCAGAACATCTTCGGCTCCTGTGGACTTGGAAAAGGTTCAGCGCGTCGGCTCGTCGCGCTCGCGTTCGAGAAGCTTCGTCGTGCCTTCGGTCACGCTCGGCCTGTAGGAAAGCTCGGCCGTGTCCGGCCGCGGCGGGACGTAGGCGTGCGCCGGCTGCGACTGCGGCGGCGGCAGCGCCGAGGCCGCTAGCGGCGGCGCGAACTGCGGCTGCGGCACGTAGGCCGGCTGCCGCTGGAGGGTTCTGCGGTACGGCCCGTCTTCAAACAGTAACGCGTAGAGGAGCCGGAAGAGGCCAGCCATGAAGACGATGACGCCGAGGAGTGCAAGCTCTTCCGGCCCGCGGATCAACTCACTCAGCATCGCCAGCGCCGGGCCGAGGAACATGCCCGAGAGCATCAGCTTGCCGCCGAACTGCACGCCCTTCCTCTTCGGCGAAGCGGGAACCGGCACGGCCTCGAAGACGGTGCCGGGCTCGGGGGAGGAGGCGCCGCGCCCGCCCGTGGCGAGCAGCCCCGACACGGCGACCAACTGGAAGCCGCAGCGCGAGCAGAAGCGCGCGGCGTCCGACGACTGTTGCTGGCCGCACTGTGGACAGAACATCTCTCGACCTTCCTTCCGCGGGATGAGGTAAAGCCTCGGCCTACCTTACGACTATCCCACGGGCGAAGTTCGCGCGCAACCGCGACGGCTCCGCGCGAATTAAACGCGCGGCAGCCTCACGTCGGAGAAGAGTCGCAGCGTCGCGTGGGCGCGCCCCTGGTGGTGCGCGGCGCGCGCGAGCGTCTCGACGGCGAGCGAGAAGAGCGTCCGCATCTCGCCCGAAGGCACGGCGATCTCTTTCGTGATCTCCTCGTCGGAGCGCAGGAACTCGAAGGCGCGGCGGCGCGTGGCCTCCGCCTCTTCGAGGTAGCGCGCCACGTCTTCGGGCGTCGGGAGCGCCTCGGGCAGAGTCCACTCGAAGGGGTCGTCCCAGAGGTTGACGGTGATGCCGCCGAAGGTCTGCTCGACGGCGGCGGCCGAGCGCAGGAGGTGCTCGCCGCAGGAGTAGACGGGGAAGGTGCGCGCGCCCGGCCCGCGCTCCGGCTGCCAGTAGAGGCGCCCGGCCGGCACGGCCCGCACGAGCGCCAGGGAGCGCCCGTGCAGGCGTGCGAACTGTTCGTCGAGGCCGCGGACTATCTGCATGACGTGTGTGGCGCGGCCATTCGGGCGCGGCCCCTCAGCGCCTGTCTTTCGCCTTGCGCCCCGACTCCCGCAGCGCCGCCGCGAGGTTCCGGCCGCGGTAGACGAAGCCCGTGATGATGCGGCCCTTCGCCTCGACGTGCGAGCCGCGCGCGGGCACGGCGCGCTCGGCGACGACCCAGATGCGCCCCGTGCCGTCGTCCAGCTCGTAGGCGCCCTCGCCGAGCACGCCGTAGCTGTCGGTCACAGTCCCCTCGATGGTGACCTTCTTGTCGTAGTAGCGGCTGGGGTCGCCGTTGATCTTGTTGATGGTCGTCTTGGCGAGGGCCGCCGGGGCCGCCGCGCAGGCGATGACGAAGGCAAAGATTAAAAGGCTGTGACGTCTCAGCATGTGCGTCTCCTTCAACTTTTTTCCGCGGTTGTCGGGAGAGCGTAACGGATGATACCACGGCCGAATGTCCGGCCCGAAAAGCAGTGACGCCGCCGCGGGCCGTTGTGTTAACTTATCGCGGCACGCGCTTCGCCCTTTTCTGAACGCTCCGCCCCGGCCCGTAATCTCGGAGAGAGTTTTGACCCGACCTTTGATTGCCCCCGCCGAGCCGGCGGTTGCTCTCTTTA
>JAFAVK010000015.1 GCA_019242475.1 Acidobacteriota bacterium
AGTGCGCCGTCAGCCGCGTCAGCGTATGCCCGCCGTGCCTGTTCTCTCGCATCGCGGGCGACTTCTAGCACGGCGCGAGGTGGGTAGCAACTGAAAGTCTTGCACCGAAGGTGCATAGTTTTGCACTAGCGCGTCTGAGACAATAAACCCGGGCCTTAGAGCCACAGCCGTTCTCTATTTCGTCGTTATCACTATGGTCGGTGTGTGTTGGGTGGTGGCCCGCGCCACGTCTCCCTGGGTGAGACCTACTTGGCCGGACGTTAGACGCAAGCCTTGGAAGATGACGGAGGCGGCGGGAGGAGTCCTCTTCGACCTCAACGGCAACGGCACACGCGACCGCTTCTCCTGGACTGCCGCCGGCTCGGACGATGCTTGGCTCGTGCTCGACCGTAACAATAATGGCAAGGTTGACGCTGGCAGGGAGATGTTCGGCAACTACACGACGCAGCCGGATTCCGCTAACCCGAATGGCTTCCTGGCTCTTGCCGAGTACGACAAGCCGGGTGCCGGGGGGAATGGCGACGGCGTAATAGACGAGCAGGATGCTATCTTCCCCTCCTTATGGCTATGGCAGGACACCAACCATAACGGCATCTCAGAACCGGGTGAGTTACACACGCTTCGGGAACTTGGCCTCAAATCCATCAGCCTCTCTTACAAGGAGTCGAAGCGCACAGATCAATACGGGAACCAGTTCCGCTACCGGGCGAAGGTGGACGACGCGAAGGGCGCGAAGGCCGGGCGCTGGGCCTGGGACGTGTTCCTCGTCCCGGGTCAACAGTAGTCGATAGCCGGCCTTAACAAGTAAGCTGCGCCGTGAAGCGGTCGCCCGGTAAGCCTCATGCCGGGCGACCGCTTCTTTACGCCAGACCCCGGTGCGCTTGAAGCTCACGTACACGTACAAGTTTTCTGTATTCACACGCTCATTAGGCTCGTAAATACTGGCGCATGCCGTACCACCGGCGCCGCGGCCGCGCAAGAGAATTCTCGCCGCCGTAAATTTTTCCGGCGCGATGTATTTCCGCCCCCGCCGCGCGCTCTGTTCCGCCGGTGAGGTTATTCGGGCGCCGACAGCGCGGCGCCCTTGATAAGGGGTTCGGCTTCAGGCTTCTTGCCTCCCTGCCGCCGCCACCTACGGCACAAGGGCTTTCATCACTTTCGCGGAAGGGCGCCGCCCTTCGACCCAAGGAGAAACATCATGTTCCCGACTCGTCCCCTCGCAGGGCTCTCCCTGCGCGTACCCGGACTGCGCCGCGCGGCGCTCCCGCTCTTCGCACTCGCCTTCGCCCTGCTCGCCTCTTTGAGCGCGCGGGCGCAGACAGCCACGGTCTTCGGCTCGCTCTCCAACTTCGACGTGGTCAACAACACGGAGCACGAGGCGCACGGCTTCGAGATCGAGCTGGAAGGCTTGCAGCCGGGCGACGTGCCCTACTCCTTCGGCGCCACGCGCTACGGGCAGGCGCGGGTCATCCCGACCGCGACCGGCGTCGCCGTCCGCTGGGAGAGCGCCTACGACCCCGGCCTCGGGCAGTTCACGCAGACGACCATCGCGCACGCCGCCGGCACCCCTTTCGCGGGCATGTGTTATTCGTGGAACGGGGCGGGCTACGCCGGGAGCGGCTGCGAGCACTTCGGCGTCTCGCTGGCGAAGAACGCCTTGAAGACGACCTACCGCTGGCTCGTCGAAGACGCGAACGCGCCCGGCACGCTCGTGCCCTTCGACCCGCCGGTCGCCATCCCCGGCCCCGTCTACATCGTCACGCCGCCGGCGCAGGTGGGCGAGGTGCCCGTGCTCGAAGCCGAGATCGAGGCGCCCGAAGCGCCCGAAGGCCCCGAGCTTTACGGCGACGCGCAGTGGGTCAAGGTCTTCAAGACCGAGCTTCAGCGCGAGGTGAATCTGGACGAGCTGATGAGCGACAACGCCGTCGTCCCGCAGGACGCTTCGAAGGTCGAGGTCGCGTGGGAAATCCTTCAGGCCGACCCGCCGTCGAACAGCAACGGCAGGCAGAACCGCGGCCGCCGCGGCAACTCCGGCCCGCTCGCCGCGGGTACGCGCGCCGTCGTCCGCCGCTACGAGATTTACCAGTACACGGGCGCTTACGACCCCGTCACGCACGAGGCTTTGTGCGCCGACGGCCTGTGCAACGCGCCGGCCGAGGGCGAGGTCGGCGACTACGTCGGGGCGCAGATGGCAGCGGCCAACGTCGGCGTGCCTTCGGTGACGGTCGGCATCGCGGGCGGCGGCAAGGTCGCCTCGGCCGACCGCTTGATTAGCTGCGGCTCGAAGTGCGGGGCCTCTTACGAGGCGAACACGCAGGTGACTCTGACGGCGAGCGCCAACTCGGGCTCGGTCTTCACGGGCTGGACGGGTGCGTGCGCCGGGCAGCAGGCCACCTGCACCCTGAGCGTCAACGAGGCGCTGAACACCACGGCCAACTTCGCGCCGCTCTTCAACCTCGTGGTGAAGACGGCCGGGTCGGGCTCGGTGTCGAGCACGCCGGCGGCCATCGACTGCGGCAGGCTCTGCTCGGCCAAGGTCGCGTCGGGGACGCGCCTGACGCTGACGGCCGCGCCCGCCGCGGGGCAGAAGTTCACCGGCTGGTCGGGCTCCTGCGCGGGGACGCTGCTGACGTGCACCGTCAACGTCAACAAGGACACGCAGGTGCAGGCGAACTTCAAGTGAGCGGTAAGCAGTAAGCAGTAAGCAGAAGGCGGCCGCGGGGCGTTAAGCTTCGCGGCCGCCTTCTTGTCTCGAAAGAATAATCAAAACGTAACCCGGCGCGCGGGCGCCGGGTTTAAAGTGGAGCGTTTGCTTTTCGAGGCGTTCGTCCTCTTCTCTCTCTCCGCGAACACGTCTTTCAACTTACAGATGGAGTTTGACAATGAGCATTGATGTGACCCGAGCTTTGCGTTTACTGACGGCGGCCTTCGGCCTGACGCTGGCGATGCTGCTGGCGCCGGCCGCCTTCGGGCAGGCGGCCGCCCCTTCTTCGAACAACCGAAGTCTGACGCAGGTCAACACGCGCCCCGTCCCCGTCGGCGCCAAGGTCAAGTTCCGCGGCGTCATCGTCCGCCGCGACGGGGACACCTTCATCGTCCGCGACGCGAGCCGCACCGACACGCAGGTGCTCCTGACCGACGAGACGAGCATCAAGTCGAAGGGCGGGTTCCTGAGGGGCGGCAAAAGTTACGCCGTGACGGACATCCTGACCGGCCTCATCGTCGAGGTCGAGGGGCGCGGCGACCGGCAGGGGCAGCTCGTCGCCGACAAGATCAGGTTCAACGACTCGGACATGCGCGCCGCCATCACGACCGAGACGCGCGTCGGCCCGGTCGAAGAGAATCAGTTGAGACTGTCGGGCCAGATCGACGAGCTGAGCGCGGTCGCCGACGAGGCGCGGCGCGAGGCGGCCACCGCGCAGGAGACGGCCAACTCGGCCCACGAGCGCATCTCCTCGCTCGACGACTACGACGTGCAGGATGAGACGGTCGTCAACTTCGCGCTCAACAGTGCCGTGCTCTCTCCGGAGGCGCGCCGGCAGCTCGACGACCTCGCGGCGAAGGTGAACGCCGCGCGCGGGTTCGCCATCGAGGTCTCGGGGCACGCCGACGCGACGGGCAGCGCGGCGCGCAACTTCCAGCTCAGCCAGCGGCGCGCCGAGGCGGTCGTGCAGTACCTCGCCGTCAACCACCACATCCCGATGCGCCGCTTCATCTCGCCGATGGGCTACGGCAAGACCGAGGCCGTCGCCGACAACTCGACCGCCGCCGGCCGCGCGCAGAACCGCCGCGTCGAGGTCAAGGTGCTCATCAACCGCGGCATGTCCCGGCCCGTCAACACCGCGCGCAACCCTTGAAGAATTTGAAAGTTCAAATTTGAAATTTGAAATTTGAACTTAAAAGAAAGGCCGGGCGGACGCGAGTCTCTTAGTGTCCGCCCGGCCTTTTTGTATTCAATACCGCTAGACGCGCGCGCCTTCGGGAGTTAGGATGTGCGGCACGTTCGTCCCAACGCCTACCCGCCCGAAGGAAAACGAAGATGAGAAATTTCTTGAAAGCGACGTTCGCTCTCCTGCTGCTGGTCTCCGCCGCGACGGCGCAGATGTGGACGCCGGAGCTGCAAATCAAAGTCAGGGCCGTCGGCACGCCGCGCGTCTCGCCCGACGGCAGGCGTGTCGTCTACACGGTGAGCGACGCCGTGACGACCGCAGACCGCAGCGAGTACGTCTCGCAGGTCTGGATGGCTACGTCCGACGGCAGAGAGAACGTCCAGCTCACCTTCGCCGACAAGTCCTCGACCAACCCGCGCTGGTCGCCCGACGGTAACTGGATCGCCTTCACCTCCACGCGCAAGGAGAACAAGAACAACCTCTACCTGCTGCGCGCCACGGGCGGCGAGGCCGAGCCCCTGACGGACTTGAAGGGGAGCGTCGCCGACTTCGAGTGGTCGCCCGACGGCCGCTCCATCGCCTACACGTCGGCCGACCCGAAGACCGAGGAGGAGGAGAAGAACGACAAGGCGAAGAACGATTTTCGCTGGGTGGACGAGAACGTCAAGATGGCTCGGCTCTACGTCATTCCGATTCAGAAAGACTCGGCGGGCAAGCGCGAGCCGCGGAAGTTGACCTCCGAGAACTACAACGTCGGCGAGTTCGACTGGTCGCCCGACGGCTCCCGCATCGCCTTCAGCCACTCGAAGACGCCCCTGGCGAACGACTGGACGACCTCGGACGTGTCGGTCGTCGAGGTCGCGACCGGCAAGGTCACGGTCTTCGCCAACACGCCGGCCGCCGAGAACGCGCCGCTCTACTCGCCCGACGGCAAGTGGGTCGCCGTCTCCGTCAGCGACAACCCGCCGCGCTGGGCGCAGAGCGGCACCATTGAAATCTTCTCAGCTGCGGGCGGCCAGCCGAAGACTCTCGCCGCCTCCTTCGACGGCCAGCCGGACGTCGCGGGCTGGTCTGCGGACGGCCGCCGCATCTACTTCAGCGAGGCGAAGGGGACGGGGACGCAGCTCTACGCCTTCGACGTCGCGGCCGACCGCATCGAAGAGATCAAGACGACGCCCGCCGTCTACACCGCCATCGACCTCAACCGCGCGGGGACGGCCTTCGCCTTCGTCCGCCAGACGCCGGAGTCGCCGCAGGAGGCCTTCGTCGCCGCGGCCTCGGACTTCGCGCCCGCGCAGGTCAGCCGCGCCAACGCCGACCTACGGCTTCCGCCCGTCGGCAAGACCGAGGTCGTCCGCTGGAAGTCAACCGACGGGAAAGAGATTGAAGGCTTGTTGACCTACCCCGTCGGCTACCAGGCGGGGCGCAGAGTCCCGCTCATCCTCAACATCCACGGCGGCCCGGCCGGCGTCTTCCAGCAGACCTTCGTCGGCGGGCGCGGCGTCTACCCGATTGCGACCTTCGCCGCGCGCGGCTACGCCGTCCTGCGCCCGAACCCGCGCGGGTCGAGCGGCTACGGCCTTGAGTTCCGCCGCGCCAACGTCAAGGACTGGGGCGGCGCGGACTTTCAAGACCTGATGACGGGCGTGGACAAGGTGATCGAGATGGGCGTCGCCGACCCCGAGCGTTTGGGCGTGATGGGGTGGAGCTACGGCGGGTTCATGACGACCTGGATCGTCACGCAGACGAAGCGCTTCAAGGCGGCCTCGGCTGGCGCGCCCGTGACCAACCTGATGAGCTTCACGGGCACGGCCGACATCCCCGCCTTCATCCCCGACTACTTCGGCGGGCAGTTCTGGGAGGCGTCCGACCTTTACCAGAAGCACTCGCCGATGTTCAACGTCAAAGGCGTGACGACGCCGACGCTCATCGAGCACGGCGACGCCGACATCCGCGTGCCCATCTCGCAGAGCCTGGAGTTCTACCACGCGCTCAAGGCGCAGGGCGTCCCCACGCGCATGCTCGTCCTCCCCCGCCAGCCCCACGGCCCCACCGAGCCCAAAATGCAACTGGCCGCCATGCAGGCCAACCTCGACTGGTTCGACAAGTACCTCGGCGGGACGGAGAGCAGTAGGCAGTAGGCAGTAGGCAGTTAAAAGGCAAGACAGCAGCGAGCACGGTTGAGCCCCGGAGGGGCGACATGTTTATAGCTCAGGGCGTTTATTAATTCCCAAGCTCCGTTAGGAGCGGCATGTACCTGTCCGCTCCCGTCTCGCCTTAACTGCCTGCTGCCATCTGCCTACTGCCTACTGCTCTTCGGGCGTGCGTTCGAGTTCGAGTTCCATTTGGAGGCGTCGGAAGGAGTCGCGGGCTTCGGCGAGGAGTTGGCGGCCGCGCTCGGGGTCGCCGTGGGCGAGTTCGTGGCGCGCCCAGTCGCGGAGCGTGCGCGCGCGCTCGGCCTCCATCTGGATGCGCGCGAAGATCGAGAGGCTTTGGGAGAAGCAGGAGGCCGGGTCGCGCGTCTCGCCGCCGACCTCGATTGCAGACTCGGAGTTCGAGGCGACGAGGCCGAGCACGCGCCAGGCTTCGGCGAGGTGCTCGTGGTTCTCGATCTCGCGGCCGAGTTCGAGCGCGCGCAGCGCCGCCCCTTTCGCCTCGGCCAGACTCCCGCGCCCGAGCAGCGCCTCGGCCAGGAAGCGGTAGTTCTCCGAGAGCCCGACGTAGCCGGCGGCGGTCGCCAGCTCAATCGTCTGGCGCAAGTCCGACTCGGCCTCTTCGTGCTCGCCGAGGCCGTTGCGCGCGGCGCCGAGGTTCGAGAGGTAGAGAATCTCGCCGTTGCGGTTGCCGATCTCGCGCGCGATCTGGAGCGCCTCGCTGTAGCGCGCGAAGGCCGCCGCGTAGTCGCCGCGCAGCCGCGCCGTCTCGCCCAAGCTATTGAGCAGGTTCCCGACGTAGCGGCGATCGCCCAGCTCCCTGTAGATGTCGAGCGAGAGCGACTTGAACTCCTCGGCCTGCTGAAACTGGCCGAGCATGTGGTAGGCCATCCCCAGAGACTTCAGGCACTCGGCGCGCACGCGGCGCCCCTCGTCGCCGAGCTTGTCCACGAGCGAGAGCGCGCGGTCGGCCAGCATCATCGCCGCGCGCGCGTCGCCGAGCCGCGAGCAGACCTGGCTCTGCAAGTTGAGCGCGCGCGCCAGCTCGACGCCCGCGGCGGGGCCGGTGACGCCGGCCGCGCGCGCCAGCATCTCGGCGCGCTGCGTGCTCTCGAAGCAGGTGCGGTTGTCGCCCTGGCTGCTCTGCACGAGCGCGATCTCGTTCCAAGCGCGCGCCTGCGCGGGCGCCGACTGCAAAGCCTCGGCCGCGGCGCGCATCTCCCGGTACGCCTCGACCGCCTCGGAGTAGCGCGCCTGCACGCGCAGGACTTCGCCCAGACCCTCGAACCACTCCATCCTCAAAGCGTTGAGCGCCAGCTCGTCTTCGGGCTCGGTGACGGCGCCGCCCGCGCCGAGGAAGCCGAGCGCCTTGCGGTAGTAACGGATGGCCGTCTCGGGCGCGTAGGTCTCTCGGGCCTGGCGGCCGGCGCGGCCGTACCACTCGGCGGCGTCTTCCGGGGCGCCCGCGCGCTCGAAGTGCTCGGCGATGAGGCCGGCGTACTCGCCGACGCGGCCGCCGCTGTGGCGCGCGAGCCAGTCGGCGGCGCGGCGGTGGTACTCGCGCCGCTCGCGCTTCAAGACGCTCTCGTAGGTCACGTCGCGCAGCAGCGCGTGCTTGAAGATGTACTCGCGCGCGCCCGCGAAGGCCGCGGCCTCGCGCCGGTAGACGAGTTCCTTCCCCCTTAACGATTCGAGCACGCGGCCCACGTCGATTGCGTCGTCCGGGGGGACGTGCTGTCGTGAGAAGGGCTCGCGCGTCGTGACGCGCCGGACGGGCGCGGTCACGCCCGCGCCGAGGTGCTCGACCGCGTCGTCCCAGAAGACGCGCCCGATGACGGAAGCGCGTTGGAGGACGGTCTTCTCCTCCGGCGTCAGCCGGTCGAGGCGGGCCTGAAGCACGCCCGTCAGGGTCGGCGGCACCTGCACCTCGCCGAGCCGCGTCGCGTCCACGCTCCACTCGTCCGAGCCCGTCACGATGACGTGCTGGTCGATGAGCATCTTGATCAGCTCTTCGACGTAGAAGGGGTTCCCCTCCGCCCCGCCGACGACCAGCTCGCGCAGCTCGTTGGGGATGCCCTGCGCGTGCCTCAAAATCTCTTCGAAGAGCTGGCGGCTCTCCTTCTTCGAGAGCGGTTGCAGGCTGAGGCGCGTGTGGCGCTCGCGCCCCTCGCCCCAGGCGGGGCGCCTTTCGAGGAGCGCGGGCCGGGCGAGGCAGAGGAGCATGGCGCGGTCGTGCGCGCAGTGGAGCGCGAGGTAGTCGACGAAGTCGAGCGAGCCGTCGTCGGCCCAGTGCAGGTCGTCGAAGTAGATGAGGACGGGGAGGTCGCGCGCGATGTCGGAGAAGAAGCGCGCGGCGTAGCGGAAGGCGCGGTCGCGCACCTGGCGCGCGTCGTCGCGGATGCCCGAGACGTGAGGGCTCGCCGAGTAGTCGAAGCCGATGAGCTGCCCGATGAAGTGCGCGCGCATCAGCACCTCCGCCTCGGCCGCGCCCTTGCACATCGAGAGCATGCCGCGCTCGAGCTTCTCGCGCGCGACCTCCGGCGGGTCGCTGTCCTGTATCTCGAAGCGGAACGAGAAGAGGTCGCGGACGAGCGAGTAAGGGAGCCCCTGGTCGGACTCGCCCGCGCGCGCGTTGAAGACGTACCACACGTCGGGCAGCAGCTCGACCCAGTTGCTGAACTCGTAAAGCAGGCGCGACTTGCCGAGGCCGGCGTCGGCGAGCACGGTGACGACCTGCAACTCGCCGTCCTCGAAGACCGCTTCGAGCGTGTCGGTCAGGCGGCGCAGCTCGGCCCGGCGCCCGATCATCTTCGTCTCGACGCCCTCGACGCCGCGCGTCTGGACGCGGAAGGCGCGGCGCTTGGCGCGCTGGACGTTGTAGAACTGGACGGGGCCGGAGCGGCCGCCGGTGTGGAGCGTGCCCGGCGGCAGCACGTCGAAGACGCCGCGGACGTGCCGGTAGGTGTCGTGCGAGATGAGGACGCCGCCGACGGGCGCCTCCTGCTGCAAGCGCGAGGCGAGCCGCACGGGGTCGCCCGTCACCGTCAGCTCGCCCGTCACCCCGACCTCGCCCAGAAGCACGAGCCCCGTGCTCACCCCCGCGCGCATGAGCCGCGCCTCCTCGCCACCCCCGTTGGAGCCTTCCGCCTCTCCTTCGGAGACGAAGGCGAAGAGGGCCGACTGTAGTTCGAGCGCGGCGCGCACCGCGCGCTCGGGGTCGTCCTCGCGTGCGCCGCGCGCGCCCCAGAGCGCGACGAATGCCTCGCCGACGCGCTTCGTCACCTCGCCGCCGTGCGCCTCGACGACCGCGTCCACCAGCGGCCACAGCGAAGACATCAGCTCGCCCACGTCCTCCGCGTCCAAACCCTCCGTGAGTCGGGCCAGCCCTTCCGCGAGGTCTGCGAAGAGGACGGTCAACTGCCGGCGCTGCTCGGTCGTGTGGTACTTGCGCCCGACGACGCTCGGCACGCGCGCGGGTTCGGGCGCGGGGGCCGGCGGGCTCTCGGCCTTCTGACTCTGCGCCGGGGTGTGCAGCGTGTCGGCGCGCAGGTCGAGCAGACGCGCGACCCGGCGCAGCTCTTCGCGGAACTCCTTCGCCGAAGAGAAGCGGTCTTCGCGCCGCTTGCCGAGCGCGCGCGCGACGAGCACGCAAGCGTCCGCGGGGACTTCCGCAGCGAGGTCTGTGAGCGAAGGCGGGGCGCCATGCAAAATGGCGACGACGAGGTCGCCGAAGTTCTTCTCCTCGAAAGGGGGGCGGCCCGTCAGCATCTCGTAGAGCACGCAGCCCAAACTCCAAACGTCCGAGCGGCCGTCGAGTTCCTGCCCGCGCACCTGCTCGGGCGACATGTAGGCGGTCGTCCCCAACACGACGCCCGAGGCCGTGTTGACCTGCGCGCTCGTCGGCGCCTCCGTGTCCACCGAAGGGACGGGGGCGACCTGCTTGGCGATGCCGAAGTCGAGTACCTTGACGTGCCCTTCCTCGTCGAGCATGACGTTCTCGGGCTTCACGTCGCGGTGGATGACCCCGGCGGCGTGCGCCTTCTGGAGCGCCCCGGCCACCTGCGCGCACACGTCGAGCGCCTCGGCGACGGAGAAGCGCCCCTCCCACATCCGCTCGCGGAGCGTCTTCCCCTCGACGAACTCGGTGACGATGAAGAGGTGGCCCTGCTCCTCGCCGATCTCGTGGACGGTGAGAATGTTCGGGTGGTTGAGGGCGGAGGCCGCGCGCGCCTCCTGCTCGAAGCGGCGCACCAGCTCCTCGTCGCGCGCGAAGTGCGCGGGCAGGAGTTTGAGCGCGACGCGGCGGCCGAGCCGCGCATCCTTCGCGAGGTAGACGGTGCCCATGCCGCCCGCGCCGATCTTCTCAAGGACGCGGTAGGCGCCGAGCCGGGTGCGGCCCGGCACGACTTCGAGCGGCGTCTGCTCGCCGCCCTTGCGCCTGCGCGGGGAGGACTTCGAAGGGGAAGACTTGGGCACGGACTTCTTCGACGCGGCGGGCTTCGACGACGACGCTTTACGCGGGCGCGTCTTGAGCGGCGAGTCGGGCGCGGCCGGCTGCTCGCCCGTCCGGACGAGCGCGTCCACCTCGCGGCGCAGCTCTTCGTCGCCCAGGCAGGCGCCGGCGAGGTAGGCGGCCCGGCGCGCCGGCGCGAGCCCCATCGCGTGCTCGTAGATGTGTCTGATCTGCTGAAGTCGCTCGGGCGTCATCGAGCTGCGCCTCACCCGGAAGGCTTGTCCTTTGCCGCGCGTCGTCCCGGCGGGTTCTTTCGGCGAGCGCGCATTGTAGCACCTCGGCGGCGCGCACGTTTGTCCAATCTAATCTGATTTTTTTGCACGCCGCGAAACATTTTCGGCCCGCGCGCCATTAAGAGTTGAACTCACCCCGCAAAGAAGGGGCGGGGTTCCTCGCACAGAAGCCCCGCCCCTTCCCCACACGTCTACGATTGTTTTCAGCCGCGCGGATTCGTCTGCGCGCGCCGCCGGAGCACGGCCGTGCGCGACGCGGGGACGAGCGCGCCCGCCTCGGGCGGCGGCGGCTCCGTCAGGTGCGTGAACTCCTCGGCGTGCGATTGCAGGTACGAGAAGAAGCGCTCGAACTCGCGCTGCATCGCGTCCATCTTCTCACGCATGTTGAGGATGATCTCGACGCCCGCGAGATTCACCCCGAGGTCGCGCGTCAAAGACAGGATGACTTCGAGCCGCGCCAAATCCTCGTCCGTGTAGAGCCGCGTGTTCCCCTCCGACCGCGAAGGCTTCAAAAGCCCCTCGCGCTCGTAGAGCCTCAACGTCTGCGGGTGAATCTCGTACTGAGTCGCCACCGCGCTGATCGTGTACGTCCCGCCCTTACGCCGTTTCATAGGATTTTTGATTTTAGATTTTTGATTTGCGATTTGAAGAACGCGGGCGGCCCGACCTCTCCAAATCAAAAATCAAAAATCGCAAATCCAACATCTACTCCAGCCCCATCGCCACGCGCGGGTTCTCCGGGTTGAGCTGCGCGTAGCGCTTGAAGAGTTCCTTGGTCTCTTCCGAGATGACCTTCGGCAGGGTGACCTGGACTTCGACGAACTGGTCGCCGCGCGCCTGCGGGTTTCTTAAAGAAGGGATGCCGCGCTCGCGCATGCGGAACTGCGCGCCCGACTGCGTCCCCGGAGGAATCTTGAGCTGCGCCTTGCCCTCGATGGTCGGCACCTCGATCTTCGCGCCGAGCGCCGCCTCGGCAATCGTCACCGGCACCTTCACGTAGATGTTGTCGCCCTTGCGCGTGAAGTGCTTGTGCTTGCCGACGTTCGTGATGATGAAGAGGTCGCCGGCCGGGGCGCCCATCCGGCCGCCCTCGCCCTTGCCCGGAATCCTCACGCGCGAGCCCGTGTCCACGCCCGCCGGAATCCTGACCTTCACCGTCTCGGCCTTCGGCACCGTCCCCTTGCCGTTGCAGAGCGCGCACGGCGGGCGGCGCTTGCCCGCGCCGCCGCAGTCCGGGCACTCCTGCGCGAACCTGAGACGCCCGCCCGCCTTCTGCACCTGCCCCGAGCCGTGGCAGGTCGGGCAGGTGATGGGGTTGCCGCCCGTGTCGCCCGCGCCGTTGCAGCGCGGGCACTGCTCGGAGCGGTTGACCGTGATGTTCGTCGTCAAGCCCTGGACGGCCTCCTCGAACGAGAGCGCGAGCGGCATCTCGATGTCGGCGCCCTTCTGCGGGACGGGGCGCGGCGGCTCCTTCTCGGCTGCGCCTCCGCCGAACAGCTCCGAGAAGATGTCGCGGAACGAAGAGCCGCCGCCCGCCGAAGAGGAGGTCGTCGTGTTGCCCCAATCGAAGCCCGCGAAGTCGAAGGGCACGCCCGCGCCGTGCCCGCCCGCGCCTCCGCCCGGCCCCGCAGCGCCGCGCGCGGCGGCGTCGGCCAACTGGTCGGAGTAGGAGCCGAAGCGGTCGTAGACCTTGCGCTTCTTCTCGTCGGAGAGCACCTCGTGCGCCTCCGTGATCTTCTTGAAGCGCTCCTCGGCCGCCTTGTCGCCCGGGTTCACGTCCGGGTGGTACTTGCGCGCGAGCCGGCGGTAAGCCTTCTTAATCTCCTCCGGCTTCGCGTCCCGCTTGACGCCCAGAACTTGGTAGAAGTCTTCTTTTGCCATTTGGTCTGAGACGGGCAGACGCGGTGACGGGGAGACGGGGCGAAAGCAACTTCCGATTTACTCCCCGTCTCCCCGTCTCCCTGTCACCCCGTCCTACTTGTTCTCGTCCACGTCCACGTACTCGGCGTCGATGACGTTGTCGTCGCCGCCCGAGGAGGTCGAGCCGCCGCCGGTTGAGCCGGTGGAGGCGCCCGCCGCGTTGGCCTGCTCGCCGCCCGAAGCGCCCGCGGAGCCGCCGCCCTGGTAGAGCGACTCGGCCAGCTTGTGCGAGGCGGTCTGGAGGTTGTTGAAGGCGTCGTTCAGACGGTCGGTGCCGCCCTCTTCCAGAGCCTTCTTCGCGTCGGCCACGGCCGTCTCGACCTGCGACACGGTCGCGCCGTCGAGCTTCTCCTTGTTCTCCGAGAAGGTCTTCTCGATCTGGAAGACGAGGCCGTCGAGCCGGTTGCGCGCCTCGACCTCCTCGCGCTTGCGCGCGTCCTCGGCCGAGTGCGACTCGGCGTCGCGCATCATCTTGTCGATCTCGTCCTTCGACAGGCCCGAAGAGGCCGTGATCGTGATCTTCTGCTCGCGCCCCGTCCCCATGTCCTTCGCCGACACGTTGACGATGCCGTTGGCGTCGATGTCGAAGGTGACTTCGACCTGCGGCATGCCGCGCGGTGCCGGCGGGATGCCGACGAGGTGGAACTTGCCGAGCGTCCGGTTGTCGCCCGCCATCGGGCGCTCGCCCTGGAGGACGTGCACCTCTACGCTCGTCTGGTTGTCCGAGGCCGTCGAGAAGATTTCCGACTTGCGGGTCGGGATGGTCGTGTTCCTCGGGATGAGGATCGTGTTCACCCCGCCGAGCGTCTCGATGCCGAGGCTGAGCGGCGTCACGTCGAGCAGGAGGATGTCCGTCTTCTCGCCCGAGAGCACGCCGGCCTGGACGGCCGCGCCGACGGCGACGACCTCGTCCGGGTTCACGGACTTGTTCGGCTCCTTGCCGAAGAAGCCCTTGACGATCTCCTGCACCTTCGGGATGCGGGTCGAGCCGCCGACGAGCACGACCTCGTCGATCTTCTTTGCGTCAACGCCCGCGTCCTTGATGGCCTGCTCGACCGGCGGCAGCAGCCGCTTCAGGATCGGGTCGATCAACTGCTCGAAGCGCGCCCGCGTCAGCTTCATCACGAGGTGCTTCGGCCCCGAGGCGTCGGCCGTGATGAAGGGCAGGTTGATTTCGCTCTCCATCGTCGAGGAGAGCTCGATCTTCGCCTTCTCGGCCGCCTCCTTCAGACGCTGCAAGGCCATCTTGTCGTTCGAGAGGTCGATGCCCTGATCCTTCTTGAACTCCTCGATGATCCACTTGATGAGCGCCTCGTCGATGTCGTCGCCGCCGAGGTGCGTGTCGCCGTTCGTCGATTTAACTTCGACGACGCCCTCGCCGACTTCGAGGATCGAGATGTCGAACGTGCCGCCGCCGAAGTCGAAGACGGCGATGGTCTCGTCCTTCTTCTTGTCGAGCCCGTAGGCGAGCGCGGCCGCGGTCGGCTCGTTGACGATGCGCATCACTTCGAGGCCGGCGATGCGGCCCGCGTCCTTCGTCGCCTGGCGCTGTGAGTCGTTGAAGTAGGCCGGGACGGTGATGACCGCCTTCTCGACCTTCTGGCCGAGGTAATCTTCGGCCGCCTGCTTCAGCTTCTGGAGGATCATCGCCGAAATCTCGGGCGGCGACCACTCCTTGCCGCCGGCCTCGATGCGCACGTCCTGGCCGGCCGACTTGACGCCGTAGGGCACCTGCTTCTTCTCCTCCGAGACCTCGTCGAAGCGCCGCCCCATGAAGCGCTTGATCGAGTAGACGGTGTTCTCGGGGTTGGTGACGGCCTGGCGCTTGGCGACCTGGCCGACCAGGCGGTTGCCGTCCTTGGTGAAGGCCACGACCGAGGGGGTCGTCCGGCCGCCCTCGGAGTTGGTGATGACAGTCGGCTCGCCGCCTTCCATCACGGCCACGACGGAGTTGGTCGTGCCCAGATCGATACCGATAATCTTGCTCATGTTTTCTGCCTCTCCCGATTTTCTAGCCGCGCGGCCCCCTTCAAACGGAGCCCCCAGCCGCGTGCCGCAGTCAGTTGCCTGCCGTGGCCCTTTGCGCCCTGCGCCGAGCCCTCTCGAAGGGGCTCGGCGGGCGCTCCGGCGACCTTGAATGCGCCGCTAATATAATATGTGAGCCCCTTCTTGTCAACTTTTAGTAGCAGAACTCCCTCCGCACGTTGCCCGGCGCAAGTCTTTAGAAATTAACGGATTAGCCCCTTCACCCCGCCGACTCGCGCTGCTGCCGGTCTTCGTTCAGCAGTCTCGAAGTCCAGAAGACGTAGTGGATGCCCGAGACGACGGCGAAGGAGAAGACGGTCGTGTAGACGGTCGGCAGGTACCCGCGCAGGGGCGGGAAGCTGGCGGCGATGAGGATGAGGACGACGGCGCCGATCTGGACGGTCGTGTTGGCCTTGCCGAGCCAGGAGGGCTTAAAACCCCGGAAACCCGTGACGACGTTGATGGTCGCGGCGCCGACGACGATAAAAACGTCGCGGCTGATGACGGCCGCCGTCACCCAGAAGGGGACTGGGAGGTGGCGCGGGTGCGGCTGGACGAGCGCCTCGGCGGCCATGATCGAGGGCATTGAGAGCGTGATGAAGGAGGTGACGAGGAGGAGTTTGTCGGCGATGGGGTCGAGAATCTGCCCGAGCGGCGAGTATTGATTGAACTTGCGGGCGAAGAGCCCGTCCAGCCCGTCCGTCACGCCCGCGACGACGAAGACGGCCAGCGCCCAACCGAACCTCTGGTAGTAGAGCGCGCCCACGAAGACCGGGGTGAGCCCCATGCGCACCACGGTCAGGAGGTTCGGGACGGTGACGACTTTGGAGGCCATAAAAAGGTCAAAGTTCAGAGTTTAAAGTTCAAAGTCAAAAGCAGGCTCTCGAACTTTGAACCTTGAACTTTGAACTTTGAACTAGTCCGCGCGGCGCAGCGTCAGCAGAGAGACTTCGGGCAGGCAGCCGTAGCGGACGGGCAGGACGACCGTGCCGAGGCCGCGTGTGACGTAAATCTGCGTCTCGCCGCGGCGGCCGAGGCCGCGCAGGATGCGGCGGCGGACGCGCCCAGAGGCAGAGCGCTCGGAGCGCCAGGTGACTTGGCCGCCGTGCGTGTGGCCGGAGAGCACGAGGTCGCAGCCCGCACGGGCGGCGCGGCGCAGAATCACGGGGTTGTGCGCCAGAAGCAGCTTCATCTCGTCGGCGGAGGAGCCCGCGAGCGCGAGCGGCAAGTCTTCGAGGCCGACCATCGTGTCCTGCACGCCGGCGAGCCAGAAGGAGGCGCCGCGGTCTTCAAAACGGAGCCCTTCGTTGTTGAGCACGCGGATGCCGGCGAGCGTGAAGAGGTCTGTGACGAGGTCTGCGTCCACCCAGTTGTCGTGGTTGCCGAGGCAGGCGTAGACGCCGCGCCGCGCCTTCAGTTTCCCGAGCATCTCGGCGCAGGGCTGGACGTACTCGCGCTCGTGCGAGACGTAGTCGCCGGTCAGGGCGACGATGTCCGGCTGGAGGCTGTTGGCGACCTCGACGGCGCGCTCGACCTGCTCGCGGCCAGTGAAAGGGCTGTGGTGGATGTCCGAGAGGTGGACGATTCTCAAGCCGTCCAACTCGCGCGGCAGGCGCTTGAGTCCGACGGCGTGGCGCTCGACGGAGAGCTGGTAGGGCTCTGCGAAGGCCGCGCGCGCAATCTGAGCCAGCCCGGAAGCGATTGTGCGCAGGGGAGTCGTGCGCCCGGCGCCAGCGACACGTCGCCGCTCTCTCCAGTTGGTGATTGTTGCCATCTTCGTCTGTGTCGGTTTAAAGGAGTGCCTGAAAAACTTTGCGAGGCCCCACTTCCCTTCACCCTGGCCCGCTTTTCAAAGCCCGCGAATTATATGAATCCGAGCCCCCGGATGCAAGGCCGCCGGCATCCTTTCCGGCGACACTTCCGTAACATTTCGGTTGCGCGACGGTACACGGCGCCTCATTTCAAAGGCCAGAAGTATGGGACGAGGAGCATGACGATGGCGAAGACGGCAATCGTCAAAATCGAGCCGACCTTGACGAAGTCGAGGAAGCGGTAGCGGCCGGGCGTGTAGATGAGGACGCAGGCCGGCTCCAGGGGGGTGAGGAACGAGCAGGAGGCGGCGTAGGTGACGGCGACGGCGAAGGCGCGCGGGTTGAGGCCGAGCGCGAGCGCGGTCTTGACGGCGATGGGGAGGACGACGAGCGCGGCCGCCTGGTTCGACATCGGCTGCGTGAGCGCCACGGTCATTGCGAAGAAGCCGGCGAGGACGGCGAGGCCGCCGTAGGACTGGAAGTTGTTGACGATCATGTCGGCGAGGTACTGGTCGGCCTTCGTCTTCTCCATCGCCGTGCCGAAAGAGATCATCCCGGCGATGAGGACGATGAGGCGCCAGTCGATGAGTTCGTAGACCTCTTGCAGCAGCACGGCGCGCGAGGCCAGCAGGATGAGCACGCCGAAGAGCACGGCGACGGCGAGCGGCGCCTGCGGCAGGTGCAGGACGGAGAAGAAGAGGAAGACGAGGAAGGCGCCGACCGCCCACCAGCGCTTGCCCGCGCGCTCGCGCTGCTCCTGCAAGCCACCTTCGAGCAGGAGGACGTGGCCGTCCGACGTGAGGCGCTCGACGCACCCCTTCGTCCCCTGCACGAGCAGCACGTCGCCGAAGCGCAGCGTGACGGTCGAGAGCTTCGTCAGGAGCGCCATCCCGTGGCGGTTGATGGCGAGCACGGTCAGGTCGTAGCGGTCGCGGAAGTTGAGGCTGCGCAGCGTCCGCCCGTTCATCTCCGAGCCGCGCAAGACCATCACCTCGAAGAGCCCCCCGCCCTTGCCTTCGAGGTCGTGCGGCTGTAGCTCGAAGTCCGGGCGGATCTCGATGCCGGCCTCCTCCTTGACGCGCAGGATGTCCTCCATCCGCCCCTGCACGAGCAGCAGGTCGCCCTCGCGTAAGACCTCCTCGCCGCGCGGCGGCAGACGCCCCTGCGTCCCGCGGATGATGCCGATGACGGTGAGGTCGAGCATCTCGCTCAGGTTTCCCTCTTCCAGCGTCTTCCCCGCGAGCGGCGAGCCCTCGACGACGACCACCTCCGAGATGTACTGCCGCATCCCGTACTGCTCGACCAAAGAGTCGGCCGAGCCGCGCGCGGGCAGGAGCCGCAGGCCGAGCAGGAGCATGTAGAGCATCCCGACGACGACGATGGCGATGCCGACCGGCGTCAGCTCGAACATCGTGAAGGGCGCGAGCGGCTGCGGGCCGATGTTGAAACGTTGCAGCAGCTCCTGATTCTGCCCGAGCTTGGCGAGCGCGCCCGAGACGGCGAGGTTGGTCGAGGTGCCGATGAGCGTGCAGGTGCCGCCGAGGATGGCGCCGAAGGCGAGCGGCATCAGAAGCTTCGACGGCTGGACGCGCGCGCGCTGCGCGATGCCGAGGACGACGGGGACGAACATCGCCGTCGTCGTCGTGTTCTTCATCACGGAGGCGCAGGCGGCGGCCGTGAACATGATGAGCGTGGTGAGCTTGAACTCGTTCCCGCCCGCGATGCGGTGGAGGCGGCGGCCGACGAGGTCAACGACGCCCGTCTTCACAAGGCCGCCGGTCAGCACGAAGAGCCCGGCGATGGTGATGACGATGTCGTTGCCGAAGCCGGCGAACGCCTCCGAGACGTCGAGCGTCCCAGTCAGGACGAGCCCGATGACGAGGAGGATGGTGACGATGTCGATGGGAATCTTCTCGGTCGCAAACAACACGAGCGCGATGAAGAGGAGGACGAGGACGGTGGCGACGGGCTGGGTCATGTGTCTCTTCTGCTATAATCCGGCGGCGGCCTGACATCTTGTCGAAACTGTGGTTTTTGCTTGGCGCGCGGGCGCAATTCTACCGCGCCCGGCGCCGGACTTTGCAAGGGGCTTTGACGCTTATGGGCGGACGGCGTGTGCTGGTGATCGAGGATCAGGAAGACCTCGCGGCGCTCTACGAGAGCGCGCTCGGGAGGGAGGGCTACGAGGTCTCGAAGGCTTACACGGGCGAGGAGGGCGTCGCGCTCTTCGAGGACAGAGGGGCCGACGCCGTCATCCTCGACATGACGCTCCCCGAGATGCACGGCGTGCAGACCTTGCAGACGATTCGGAACATGAACGCCAACGTCCCCGTCGTCGTCGTCACCGGCGAGACGGCCGACGAGATACGCCAGCAGTGCGAGCGGCTGGGCGTGCAACAGTACCTCTCGAAGCCGGCCGACTACCGCGACATCATGGAGGCGCTCGGCCGCGCGCTCTCCGACCCGAAGACGACGACCGAGGAGTACCAGGTCATCACCCTCCGCCTCCCCTCCCGCATCGTCAAATGCCTGATGGGCCTCCACGAGAACATCGAGCGCGCCGTCGAGCTGATCTGCGAGGAGAAGTTCAAGTCTTGAAGAGAGTCTGCCTGCCGGGCCTCATCCTTCTGTCCGCCTTGCTGCTCGCGGGCTGCGCGTCGAGGCCCGCCAACTTCAAGGAACTCGCCCGAGGGGCCGCCGCCAACGAGAACGTCGTGAAGCTCGGCATCGACCCGACCCGCGCCACGCTCGTCGTCGTAGACCGACAGCGGAAAATCTTCTTCAAGAACGAATACGTCGGGACTTTGGACAACCCCGGCCCGCTCGCAGAGAAGGTGCGACAGGCGGTCGAGCAGGAGCGCGCGGCGGCGAAGGGTGGCGAGGCGGCCGCGCACGCCAGCGTCGTCTTCTTCTGCGCGCCCGCCGATTTCAAGTACGGGGACGTGGCCGGCGTGCGCGACCTCATCAAGGAGACCGGCGGCAACCCCGTCGGCATTACCGGTTGCGACTCGACGCGCTAGCGCCTCTCCACCCGACTTCACTCGAACAGTTTTCTTTCGACGCCGGCCGCGGCGCGTCTGGTCGAGCCCTTCGCGGACTTCTGTTGCGAGGGGTGTTGCGCGAGGTGTTCGGCGTTGAGGCCGAGTTCTGTGAGCAGGCCGGCGAACTTCTTCGCGCCGTGCATGGTGATGATTCTTTGCGCGCCGGACTCGCGGGCGAGGCGGACGAGGTCGTCGTAGTCGGCGTGGTCGGAGAGCGGGAGCACCAAGTCCACGCCCTTGTACATGTAGGGCGCGCTCTTGCTCATGGCCCAGCCGGTGAGCATGATGAGGTAGCGGCGCGGGATGTTGAGAATCATCGGCTGGCGGCGGCAGCCCGGCGGCGTGATGAGCACGCGCCCCTGCACGTTCCCGCGTTCATACCTCTCGTACTCGCCCGAGAACTTCACGCCGCACTCGCGGTAGACCTCCGAGACGTTGTAGACCGAGCCGTGCAAGGTCACGCGGTAGCCGCGCCTTAAGAGAAGTTCCAGAGCCTCCTGACTCTTCCCCAACGCATACGCCAGCACGACGGGCACGGCGTCGTCCGAGAGCGCGCGGTCGCAGGCGGCGTAGAGCCGTTCGTAGGTCGCCACGTCGGGCGGGAAGCGGTACTGCGGGTCGCCGAAGGTGGACTCCATGACGAGCGTGTCGCAG
The DNA here is from genome assembly GCA_019242475.1 of Acidobacteriota bacterium. Lineage (GTDB taxonomy): Bacteria > Acidobacteriota > Blastocatellia > Pyrinomonadales > Pyrinomonadaceae > QHXN01. Next base: position 20,241 of record JAFAVK010000015.1, read on the forward strand.
GGGACGACGACCGCCTGCTCGGCCGCGACGTTGGGCCGGAGCTTGATGTCGCCCGTGTAGACGAGCCGCTCGCCGTCCGCCTCGACGAGAATCTGCGCCGAGCCCAGACAGTGGCCCGCCGGGTACATCGTCAGAGCGTAGCGGCCGTAGTCGCGCCGCTCGCCGTACCGCAAAGCCTCGACCTCGGCCTCGCCGCGGCGGTGGCGGAAGAGGCGCGCCGTCTCGGGCGTGGCGACGATGCGTTGGTGCTCGGCGATGTGGTCGGAGTGCGCGTGCGAGATGACGCAGCGTGCGCGCGGCCCGTCGGCGTCGAACCACAGGTCGAGGTCGGGCAGGTAGAGCCCGTCTCTGTATTCGACTCTCAGCAAAACGTAAGTCCCCCCGGCTCTCGGAGGCGCGCCGCTTGCCGCGCGCCCCGGTCTCGTCTATGTTTTCGGGAGTGGTCTGCAAAGGATTATAACCGAATGGGCGAAGAAGTCCCGCAGCAGGGGCCGGAGAAGGCAGAAGCGACGCAGGCGTCGCCGCAGCGGCGGCGCGAGACGCGGCGGCTGCACCGCGCCGAGTTCGCTTACGCGGTCGGGCTCGCGGCCTTCGCCGTGCTGGCCGTGCTGGCGAAGGCCAACGCGTACTTCTCCTGGGACTTGAGCGTGGCGAACGCCGTGCAGTCGATTCAACTGCCGGGCATGTTGAAGTTCATGGAGGTCGTCTCGCTCGCGGGCAACGGCGCCACGTCCTGGGTCTTGGTCGGGGTGGCGGTGCTGGCCTTCTTCCTGACGAGGCGGCGGTCGGAGGCGTTCGGGATAATCGTGAGCGCGGCGGGCGGCTCGGCCCTCAACCGGGTGATCAAGCACGTCGTCGCGCGGCCGCGGCCGACGCTGGAGCACGTCCGCGTGAGCGGCGAGTGGGCCTACGAGAGCTTCCCTTCGGGGCACGTCACCTTCTACGTCTGCTTCTTCGGCTTCCTCTTCTTCGTCGCCTACGCGCTGCTGCCAAGGGGCTCGAACCTGCGGAGGGCGGCGTGCGCGCTGGCCGCGCTGCCCGTCCTGCTCATCGGCCTCTCGCGCGTCTACCTCGGCGCGCACTGGCCGAGCGACACGCTCGGCGCGTACCTCTTCAGCGGCCTCTGGCTCGCTTTCTCGCTCGACCTCTACCGGCGCTGGAAGCGCCGCGCCACCTTCCACACGGAGGAGGAAGTGAAGGAGGAGGTAGGAAGTGATGAGTGATGAGTGATGAGTGATGAATGAGAAGCAGCGTGCCTTTCATTCATCACTCCTCACTCATCACTCATCACTCTTTTAAGATGATGCACCTGCTGGCCGCGGTCGTGGGCGTCCTGGTGATCGCCGTCATCCTGTGGGACACGTTCGAGACCATCGTGTTGCCGCGGCGGGTGACGCGCAGGTTCCGGCTGACGCGGCTCTTCTACGTGGGGACGTGGGCGCCGGTGGCGGGGCTTGCGCGGCGCGTGCCGCCGGGGAAGAAGCGCGACCGCTACCTCGCGTTCTACGGCCCTCTGTCGCTCATCCTGCTGCTGCTGGTGTGGGCGGTGGGGCTGCTCCTCGCCTTCGGGCTGTTGCAGTGGGGCGCGGCGACGCTGCTCCACGTCCCCGAAGACGGGGCGCACGGCCTCTGGACTTACGTCTACATGAGCGGCGTCATCGTCTTCACGCTCGGCTTCGGCGACGTGTACCCGCTCGACACCTTCGGGCGCTTCCTCGCGGTGGTCGAGGCGGGGACGGGCTTCGGCTTCCTCGCGGCCGTCATCGGCTACCTGCCCGTGCTCTACCAGTCCTTCTCGCGGCGCGAGGTCAGCATCTCGATGCTCGACGCGCGCGCCGGCACGCCGCCGACCGCGGTGGAGCTGCTCCGGCGCCACGCAGAGGCCGGCCACCTCGAAGGCGTCGGCGAGCTGCTCAAGGACTGGGAGCACTGGGCCGCCGACCTGATGGAGAGCCACCTCTCGTACCCGGTGCTCTGTTACTACCGCTCGCAGCACGACAACCAGTCCTGGCTCGCCTCGCTCGTGTGCGTGCTCGACACGTGCGCGCTCGTGATGGTGGGCGTGGACGGGGCGCACGAGTGGCAGGCGCGGCTCACCTTTGCGATGGCGCGCCACGCGCTCGTGGACATCTCGCAGATTTTCGGCACGCGCCCCGTCTCCTTCGAGCGCGAGCGGATGACGGACGAGGAGCTGGCCGCGCTGCGCTCGGCGCTCAAGGGCTGGGGTCTGACCTTGCGCGCGGGCGCGGACGCCGACGACCGCCTGCGCTCGCTGCGCCGTCTGTACGAGCCCTACGCCAACGGCCTCTCCTGCCACCTGCTCATCCCGCTCCCGCCCTGGCTCCCCGACCACGCGCGCGCCGACAACTGGCAGACCAGCGCCTACGACCGCCGCTCCCTCGCCGTCGTCTCGCCCGCGCCCGCGGCCGTCGAGGACGAGCACCGGTTTTAGGGGAGCAGATGGCAGTAGGCAGTTGAAGAATATTTGTCTTCAACTGCCTACTGCCATCTGCCTACCGCCTACTGCTTCGAATAGACCTCGGCGGCGGCGACGCCTTCGACGACGATCTGTGTCTCGGGTTTGAAGTCGGCGCGGACGCGCTGCATCTCCGCCTGGTTCTCGAAGTAGGTGCGGCCGCGCTGGAGGATGGCGTAAGTCGGGCCGGGCGCGGTCGTCACGTCGAACTGCGGGTCGGAGATGACCCGCGAGCGGAGGTCTTCGCGGCCGAAGCGCGCGAGGTAGTAGGCGACGACGCCGGGCGTCTCGTGCACGACGGTGGCGCCGGGCGGCGCGTGCTCGGCGACGTACTTGACGGCCTCGCGCAGGCCGTCGTCGTACAGCTCGTCGTGCGGGAAGTAGTAGCCGGCCGGGCGCGGCGCGAGCGCGTTCGTGTAGAGCGCGTAGTGCGGCGCCGCCGCGGCCGCGGCCCACGCCGGCACGCCGAGGAAGAGCGCGAGCGACGCCGCGCCGACCGCCGCCACGAGTCCGGGCCTGCGCCACGCCTTCAACCATTCCGTCAGCCAGCGCGTCAGGGCCACCACGCCGACCGCCGCCGTCATGTAGACGAAGGGCATCAGCGAGAGCGTGTAGCGCAGCCACTTCGCGCCCATCAGCGAGTAGGGCACGATCCAGAAGAGGAGCATGAAGAGGAGGAAGGCCGCGCCCGGCTCGCGCCGGCGACGCCAGAGCGTGGCGAGCCCGGCCGCGAACGCGAAGAGGACGGGCACGGGCGTCTTCGTCAGGAGGTAGAGCATGTAGAAGTAGACGGGGGTGGCGCCGAACGGCGCCTTCGAGACGACGTTGTGGTAGAGCGTCTCGCCCATCAGGTAGCCGTGGTGCGTCAAGAGCCCCTCGCTCGAATAGGCCGAGAGGTACGCCCACGTCTTCGGCGAGAGCACCGCCGGGTTGACGAGCAGGAAGGTGGCGAAGACCACGACGTAGAAGACGACCGGCGTGTTGCCGTGCGGCTCGCCGGGGCTCCGCTGCCGCACGTGGAAGAGGTAGTGGTAGAGCATGTTGAGCCCGAAGTAGTGCGGGAAGTACTTCGAGGCGAACATCAGCCCCCACGAGACGGCGCTCAAGATATAGTTCTTCTTCTTCGCCGCCGGGTCGAAGCCGCTCGCCTGCTTCGCGCGGATGTAGAAGTAGAGCGCGAAGAGCAGGAAGAAGACGAGCAGCGTGTCCTCCTTCGCCACGCGGTTGTAGGTGACGGCGCCGATGCCCGTCGCCCAGAGCGCAGCGGCGACGAGCCCGGTGCGCCGGCCGAAGAAGGCGGCCGTGAGGAGGAAGACGGGGAAGACCGTGAGCGTGCCGAAGAGGATGTTGGGGAGGCGCACGGCCGCCTCGTCGCCGATGTCGAGCGCGCGGAGGCGGTCGTCTTCCCTCCCGCGCGCGTTCCAGGCGTCGGCCGCGCGCACCGAGGCGTAGATGAGCGCCTTCATCAACATCGGGTGCTCGGCGTTCTCGGTGAAGTTGCCGCGCTCGTAGGCGCGCACCGCTTCGAGCTTGTTGATCTCGTCCTCGGCGAGCCCGAGCTGGCCGACGCCGCCCGCGCGCAGCGCGAACCCCAGGGCCGCCAGCACGAACAGCACCAGCACGGCGCGGCGCTCCAAAACTTCCGCCAGCCCGCGCGCACGCGCGCGCCCGGTCAAAGCGCGCGCCCCCTCGGAATCAAGCTCTATCGAACGTGCCAAGCAGTACCCTCTGAGCGTCGTTGGAAGAACCTACGTCTCGGTGACGGGGTCGGGGCGGGCCTTCTCGCCGAGGGCGGCGGCCTGCGCGCGCTCGGCCTCGGCGGCGACGGTGCGCAGGTTCAAGCCCCGCGCCAGAAGGAGCACGACGCCCACGGCCATCCAGAAGAGCATGCGCGCCTTGCGCACGATGGCGAGCGTGACGCCCGCGGCCACCCCGAAGGCGAGCACCTGCGCGAGGCGTCCCGTCCCCAGCTCGTCGATTCCCGCGCGCAGCGGGACGAACTTGAAGACGACCGTGATGATGCGGTTGACCGATTCGAAGAGGAAGGCCGAGAGCGCGGTCGGCCGCGCGCCGTCGATGAGCCAGATGGTGAGGTAGCCTTCGGCCACGCCGAGCAGGTGGAAGAGCGCCTCGCAGAGGAGGATGCCGGGGAAGCGGCGCCGGTTGCGCGAGTAGAAGCCGTAGATGCGCTCCTCGAACGAACCGACGCGCGCGAGCCGCCGCTCCAAAGCCTTCTTTCCCAACCCGCGGGCCGCCGTCCAACGGAGCGCGGCGCTCAAAAACCTCCACTCGCGCCTCACCGCGTAGAAGCCGAAGGCGAGGAAGACGACCGCGCTCACGACGATGCCGTAGCTCGAATAGCGGAGGACTTTCGGCAGGTGGAAGGAGAGCAGGAGCGCCGCCGCGCCCGAGAGGATGAAGAGCGCGACCGAGAGCATGTAGAAGATGTTCTCGACGGCGATGGCCGAGAAGGTCGCGGCGAAGGGGATGCCGCGGCGCGAGGCCATCGCGGCCTTGGTCGGCTCGCTGACGACGATGCCGAGCGGGATGACGTTGCCGGCGGCGTCGCCGATGAGGTACGCCTTGAACGCCTCCCAGAAGCCGAGCCGGTGCGGCTCCTCGAAGCAGAGCGTCCAGGCCTGCACGCGGACGGCGAAGCGCAGGCCGGCGAGCAGGAGGATGGGCGCGAACCACCAGCCGACCTGCGTGATGTTCGTCCAGACCTCGGCCGGCCCCGCGCGCCAGACGAAGTACGCGAAGAGCACGAGCCCGGCGAGCGCGAACAGGAGCCCCGCCGGCCCGAGCCGCCCGCGCCGCGCGTCCCCCTCCGCTTTCGACCTCTCTTCCATCGCCTTCAAGCTTCCGCACGCCGCCCCGGCCACGTCCTGGCCGAGTCAGTGCAAGATACGCCACAAACCTTCCCGGCCACAAACGCCGGCCACCCACGCTAACGAAAACCGTGCCACGCCCCCGAGCCCCGCCCACGCCCGCCGACGCCGCCCCGCCCGCTGGAATTTTCCTGCCGACGAAAGACGAATCCTGCGCCCCGGGGCAGCAGGCAAGATGGGCGCGACTGCCCGAGCCGGGAGCGCGGGCATCCTGCCCGCCAAAGCGTGCGCCAGCACGCTTAGTCGTCGAGCGCCATGCCTCGACGTTGAGTTTATAAGTCTCACGGCCTTCGCGCTTTCGCGCTCATGGCGGGCAGGGATGCCCGCGCTCCCGGGGGAGGGCGCCGCGGCCGTGCGGCGGGCTTCCGCGGCGTTGCAGAACCGTTTTGCGGCCGGGCAGAAAGGATTTGCCCGCCGGCAGACGCCAGTTGCCGGGCGGCAGACACTGTTTGCCGCCCGGCAGATGTCAGTTGCCGCCGGGCAAACGGCATCTGCCGGCGGGCGAAAGCCATTTGCCCGCCGGCAACTGGCATCTGCCGCCCGGCAACTGACATCTGCCCGCCGGCAACTGGCATCTGCCGCCCGGCAACTGGCGTCTGCCCGCCGGCAAACGGCGTCTGCCGGCGGGCAAATCCTTTCTGCCCGGCCGCGGGGAGGCGGAAAAATATTGTCAGGGAGGGCCGCGCGTGTGTAGAATCCGGGCGCACTCCGGACGGCCGCCCTCACGACAGCAACGGCAGCCCCAGCCGGGAGCGAGAACCCACAGGCGCACTTTCAGGGGCGACGGCCTCGCCGCCCACGCTCACCAACCCTTCTACAAAGAAAGGAGCCACGGGAATGAGACTCCCACGCACCGACCCAGAGCTTGTGCTCTGGCTCAACAACTTCGCCGCCGCTTTCGCCACGCACGCCGCCGCGCTCGGCTTCACCACGGCCGAGGTGGACTCCGTCAACGCCGCCAACGCCATGGTGAGCTTCCTCGTCGGAGACTTCCTGCCGACCTACAAGTCCGCGCTCAAGGCGGGCACCACCTACAAAGACCGCGTCATCTCCGGCCCGGTCGGCCCGCCCGCCACCCCGCCGCCGCCCGCCCCCACGACGGCCACCCCGCCCGCCGCCGTCCCGCCCGGCATCCTCGCGCGCCTGCGCACCCTCGTCCAGCGCATCCAGCTCTCGCCCGCCTACACCGAGGAGATCGGCCTCGCCCTCGGCATCACCGGGACGGGGGACGGCGGCCCTTCCGCCCCCGACTCGTCACCGAAGCCCACCCTGAAGGCGCGCTCGAACGGCCCCGGCGTCGTGCAGTTGGACTTCAGCAAGGAGAAGTTCGACGGCGTGTTCGTCGAGAGCCGCCGCCCCGGAGAGGACGGCTGGCAGTCGCTCGGGATAGACAACTACAGCCCCTTCATCGACGACCGCCCGCCGCTGGAAGCGGGCAAGCCGGAAAGGAGGGAGTACCGCGTCCGCTACCTGCTCCGCGACCAGGCGACGGGCGAGTGGTCGGACATCGTCACCGCCACCTTCGTCCCGTAGTAATGTTGAGGGCAACCGGGTCAGAACCACCCGCTACCGCGGGTGGTTCTGACCTTTATTGCGCCGCTTCGACGCGGTCGCGGCCGGTCTGCTTGGCGTGGTAGAGGGCTTCGTCGGCGCGGGCGATCATGTCGTTGCCGGACTCGTCCGGGGCGAGCTGCGCGACGCCGGCCGAGAGCGTGAGGGGGAAGACGCGGCCGGCGTCGCCGAAGAGGCGCGCGGAGAAGGCCAGGCGAATCTTGTCGGCGAGCGCGCGCGCGCCCTCAAGCCCCGTCTCGGGCGCGAGGATGAGGAACTCCTCGCCGCCGTAGCGGCAGACCACGTCCGAGCCGCGCACCGACTCCGCGATGACGCGCGCCGCCTGCGCGAGCGCCGTGTCGCCGACCGCGTGGCCGTAGGTGTCGTTGACCGCCTTGAAGAAGTCGATGTCGATGAGCAGGCACGAGAGCGGGCGCGCGTACCTGCGGGCCTCGGCCAGCTCGCGCTGGAGCGCGCGGTGCAGCCCGTAGCGGTTGAGCAGCCCCGTCAGCGCGTCCGTCATCGACAGCTCGCTCGCGGCCTCGGCCGAGCGGCGCAGCTCCTCTGCGCGCTGGCGCAGGCGGTCGCGCTCAAGTTTCATGCGGATGGCGACGCTCACCCGCGCCAGAAGCTCCTCGACGCGGAAGGGCTTCGAGACGTAGTCGTTCGCGCCGAGGCTCAGGCCGCGTACCTTCGTGTCGGTGTCGTCGAGGGCGGAGAGGAAGATGACGGGGATGTCGCGCGTCGCGGGGTCTTCCTTGAGCAGGCGGCAGGCTTGCAGGCCGTCGAGGACGGGCATCATCACGTCGAGGATGATGAGGTCGGGCAGCACCCGGCGCGCGGCCTCGACCGCCTGGCCGCCGTCCTCGGCCGTCTCGACGCGGTAGTGCTCCCACTCCAACCGGCGCCGGATGAGCGCGAGGTTGACGGGCTCGTCGTCGGCGACGAGGATGACCGGCTGGCGCCCCGCCTGCTCCGCCGCGGCCGGCTCGCCCTGCACAGGTTCGGTCTTCATAAACGGCGACGTAAAGCCTCTCGCGCCGCCGCACAAGTTCGGCGCTGGAAAGTCTGGATGAGGTTCGGGGCCGGGGTCTGGGGCTGAGACGATAATAAAGAAGGCGCGAGGTAAAAGGCAAAAGAAAGTAGGCAGTAGGCAGATGGCGGTAGGCAGTTGTCGCCGTTCGCGGTCGCGCCCGTAGAGGGGGCTTTCAACACAGAGACACGGAGGCACAGAGACACAGCTTCTTGAGCTATAGCTTCAAAGCTGTGTCTCTGTGCCTCCGTGTCTCTGTGTCCAACGCCTCTGCACCATACGAACCTGCAAATAACAAACAGCCCCCTCCCCCGCCCGAACTGCCTGCTGCCATCTGCCTACTGCCTACTGCTCTCCCTGTAATGCTCGACCAGCGCGGCGAGGCTGGCCTCCTCCGCGGCGGAGAGCCCTCTGAACTCGACGCCGACGCCCCAGCGTTCGAGGTGGTAGCGCACCTCGCCGCAGAGCGTCTTCTGCTCGGGCAGCCAGAACTTGATGAAGACCGGTTGGCCGCGCGGGGCGCCGCGCTCGGTGCGGAGGAAGTAGCCGCCCTCGCTGAGGCTAATCATGCGGTCGTAGAAAGGGCAGTCGTACGTCCAGCCCCAGTAGACGTGGATGTCCACGGTCACGCGCTCGTGCTTACGTTGTTCGACGAAGGTCATGAGGTCGCTGTTGGTCTCTGTCCAGTGAGGTGAGCGAGGCGCCGACGAGAATAGACCGACTCCGTCCCGCGCCGCAAGCGGCGGGGCGGCGAAAGATTCCCGGCGCGCCGCGGGGCCGCTTTGTGTTAAGCTTCCGGCCTCCGGCGGAGTTTACACCGAACGACTTTCCGGGAGGCGGCGGACATGCGACGACGTGAGGGCGACGGCTGTCCCGTGTGGGGCGTGTTGCAGGTCGTGGGCGACAAGTGGACGCTGCTCATCGTGCGCGAGCTGGCCGCCGCGCCGCGCCGCACCACCGAGCTGCTCACGCGCCTCCACCCCATCAGCAGCCGCACGCTGATGGATCGCCTGCGCGACATGGAGCGCGACGCGCTCATCGAGCGGCGCGACCTCGGCGGCAGCCCCCCGCACGTCGAGTACGTGCTGACCGAGCGCGGCCGCCTGCTCACCCCGCTGCTCGACGCGCTGCGCGCCGCGGGCGAGGCGCTCGACTGCAACGACTGCGACGACCGCCTCAGCCGCCACGAGTCCTTCTGCGACTACTGCCCGCGCGCGGGCCGCCACGGCCACGCCCCGGCGCCCCCGCGCCGCGCCCCGACCGACGACTCCATCGTGCTACTCTGAAGCCCCGCCCTCTCCCCGAAACAAGGCGGCCCCGCGCCGCGAGGAGGTGAACATGAGGCCGGCCGACAGGACTTTCAGGAAGACCTTGGCGCTCGCCGCCGTCTCGACGCTGCTGCTCGCGCAGGCCCCGGCCGCGCGCGGCGGGTTCCGGCAGGCGGCGGCGTTCAAAATCTCTTCGCTCGGCACGCCCTTCGGCGTGCAGGTCGAGGTCGAAGGGACGTACGTCGTCACAGACCACTACGTCGAGCTGGACGTGGACAAAGCCTACATCTACGTGAGCGAGCACTGCCCGTACAAGGGCCGCCGCCTCATCAACACGCTCGACGTCGGCCTGGCGAAGACCTCGGCGCGCGGCGGCTGGGTGATAGAGAACCGGAGCCTGCCGCTGCCCGTCGAGCAAGTGCTCGGCCCGCGCGAGGAGTACCGGCTCGCCGGCCTGCACTTCCAGATTCCGAGGGACGCGGACACGGACATCGAGCAGCGCTGGCTCGTCGTCGAGACCGAGGAGGTAGACCTCGACGCGCCCAACGACGAGGACGGGGGGAAGGGCTACGCCTTCGCGCACAGTTGCAGGAACCTCTTCGCCTCCCCCTGCGTGGAGCACAAGCGCTGAGCACCCCGCCGTCGCCCCTCCGGGGCTCTGACAATTTTATTGTTGCCGTCTCCGGGGGCTCGCTCCGACGCCCGCTGCCGGGGCTCACTGCCTACTGCCATCCGCCTACCGCCTACTTCTCTTATGAACCTCCTTGAGCACCAGCGGCGCGCGTGGGACAGGCAGGTCGGGCTCGGGAACGAGTGGACGAGGCCGGTCGGGCCGGAGGTCGTCGAGGCCGCGCGGCGGGGCGAGTGGGCGGTGCTCCTGACGGAGCAGAGGCCGGTGCCGCGCGGCTGGTTCCCGGCGGAGCTCGCGGGGCTCGAAGTGTTGTGCCTCGCCTCGGGCGGCGGGCAGCAGGGGCCGACGTTCGCGGCCGCGGGCGCGCGCGTCACCGTGCTCGACAACTCGCCCGCGCAGCTCGCGCAGGACGCCGCGGTGGCCGAGCGCGAGGGGCTCGACCTCCGAACCTTCGAGGGCGACATGGCCGACCTCTCGCGGTTCCGGGACGAGAGCTTCGACCTCGTCTTCCACCCCGTCTCGAACTGCTTCGCGCCGGCCGTGCGCCCCGTGTGGCGCGAGGCGTTCCGCGTGCTCCGCCGCGGCGGGCTGCTGCTCGCAGGCTTCAACAACCCCTCGATCTACATCTTCGACCTCGATGACGAGCGGCAGGACAGGCTCGAAGTGAAGTACGCCCTCCCTTACTCGGATGTCGAAAGTCTGAGCGACGCGGAGCGCGCGAAGGTGCTCGACGCGGGCCGGCCTCTGGAGTTCAGCCACACGCTCGAAGAACAGCTCGGCGGGCAGCTCGACGCGGGCTTCCGCCTGACCGCGCTCTACGAAGACCGGCACCGCGACCTGCGCGTCGCGGAGTTCATGCCGACCTACGTCGCCACGCGCGCCGTCAAACCCTGAAGCCGCCCTTTAAAGATGCGGGAGCCGACCACTTTGGAGAACGCTGCGGCGCGAGACGACTTGAAGAGGAGGCTCTGGCCGTGGCTCGCCGTCGTCGCCGTGCTGGCGGCCGCGGCCTTCGAGCTGCGCCGGCAGGGGCGCCTGTGGCTCTGCACGTGCGGGCACTTCCGCCTCTGGCTCGGCGACGCGTGGGGCTCCGAGACCTCGCAGCAGCTCTTCGACCCGTACTCCTTCACGCACGTCCTGCACGGCTTCGCGCTCGCGGGGCTGCTCGCGCTCCTGCTGCCGCGCGCGAACTGGCGCTGGCGCGTCGCGCTGGCGGTCGCGGCCGAGGCTTTGTGGGAGGTGTTCGAGAACTCGGAGTTCGTCATCAACCGCTACCGCGAGGCGACGGCCGCGCTCGGCTACAACGGCGACACGGTCGTCAACTCGCTCGGCGACGTCGTGGCCTGCGCCGCGGGCGTCCTCCTCGCGCGCAAGCTCGGCCTGCTCAAGACCCTGCTCGTCTTCGCGCTCACCGAAATCGTCCTGCTCTTCTGGATCAGGGACAGCCTCCTCCTCAACATCCTCCTGCTCGTCTACCCCTCCGAAAAACTGAGGGCGTGGCAGGCCGGCCACTAGTAGCCTCGGCCGGGGACTCACGGCGCGGCGCGTGCCATAAAAAAATGTGGCGCATGCCATAAAAATATTGACGGCCTGAAATTAGCTCACTTATACTCGGGGCCAATGGCTGTCTAGCGCCCGGCGTAAGTTTTCCGACAGACCTTTCCCCAGCAGGCCGTCACCCACTTCTCGCCGCCCTAGCCGTCACGCCTCTGTCAAGAACCCGGAACAGTGTCTGTAGCCTGAAAGGATGGTTCGCCATGACCCAGTGTCCCAAGTGCCAATTGATCCTCGAAACGTCCCAGGACACCTGCTCGATCTGCGGGAGCCCAACCACGTTCGTAGAGCAGGGCGCCGCCGCCGAAGAGTTGACCGCCGAGCTTCGGCAACCGGAGGAGACTCCCGACCCTTACGCGACTCGGCAAATGGAGACAGAGGGACTGTGGGAGCCCGGGGCGGCGGCCCCCGTCGAACAGTCCGCCGACCCGGACGACAACGCCGGCACAAAGGATACAACGCCCCCGACCGATGTCGCCGCCGTTCCGCCGCCGCAGGCGGGAGGCACGAGCCGCTGGTTGTACGCCGCCCTGGCGACCGCATGCTTACTGGCGCTCGTCGGCGCGGTGGCCGTGGGGTACGTACTCGGGCAGCGCAGCAAGGACGCCACCATCCTCCAACTGGCGGCTGAAAATAATCGGCTCAACGGGCAGATCGGCGACCAGCTCGTTTCGCAATTCGCGCAGTGCCGCGAAGAGAAGGAGCAGGTCACGGCACGCGCCGTGGAATTCGAGGTTAAAAATGACCGGTTGACCACCGACGCCAAGCAATCCGCCGCCGAGAGAAAGGGGCTCACCACTAAAGTCGGCGACCTCACCGCTAAAGTCGGCGACCTCAACGCCCAACTCGACGCACGCAACTCCGACTACGAGGAACTCGCCGTCAAATACAAAGATGCCATGCAGGAGAACGCCGCGCTGAAAAGGAGTAGGAGTACCACCGGCAGACAGAGTGCGGGGAACAGGAATCAGAAATCCTCGCCGCCGGGAGGCCGGGAGAAGGGGCGCGGCCGTAGCCGCAGGGCTGATTAACGGATGGCAAGGCGTCGGGGTAGAGACTCGAAGGGGCTTCAGGCTAATGCCTGAAGCCCCTTCCCTTCTGCCCGTGACGTTATGAAGGGAGTTCCGTTGAGGGGCGCGCGTAGACGACGGCGGGCTGGTTCGCCCCTTCGGCGGGCGGCTGCCCGTCGGGGTGGTTCGAGACGACCTCGCCGTCGGGCATTGTGATCTGCTCGTGGTCGGCCGAGACGACCTCGCCCTCGATGGTCACCTCCTCGCCGGTCGGCGTCGCGACGGGCAAGCTATCCAGGAACCTCTCGGCGTCGATGGCGGCCATGCAGCCCGTGCCGGCGGCCGTCACCGCCTGGCGGTAGACCGAGTCCTGCGCGTCGCCGCAGGCGAAGACGCCGGGGATGTTCGTCGCCATCGAGACGCCCGCCGTCTTGATGTAGCCGACCGCGTCCATGTCGAGCCAGTCCTTGAACACGTCCGTGTTCGGCTTGTGGCCGATGGCGATGAAGACGCCCTCGCACGCGAACTCCGACTCCTCGCCCGTCTTGTTGTCCTGAAGCTTAATCCCCTTCACGCCCGTCTCCGACGTGCCGAGAATCTCCTTCACGTCGGCGTTCCAGATGAAGTCGATCTTCGGGTTCCCCCGCGCCTTGTCCTGCATGATCTTCGACGCGCGCAGGGAGTCGCGCCGGTGGACGACCGTCACGCGCGAGGCGTAGCGCGTGAGGAACGTCGCCTCCTCCATCGCGGTGTCCCCGCCGCCGACGACGACGATGGACTTGCCCTTGAAGAAGAAGCCGTCGCACGTCGCGCACGCGCTCACGCCCAGGCCGCCCAGGCCCTCGGGCGCCGGGGCCTCGCCCGGGATGCCGAGCCACTTGGCCGAAGCGCCCGAGGCGACGATGAGCGTCTCCGCCTTGATCTCGTGCCCCTCCTCCGTCCAGAGCGTGAAAGGGCGCTGGCTCAAGTCCACCTTGTTGACGAAGGTGATGAGGAACTCCGTGCCGAAGCGCTTGGCCTGATCCTCGAACTGCTGCATCAGCTCGGGGCCTTGGATGCCTTCGGCGAAGCCGGGGTAGTTCTCGACCTCGGTCGTGATGGTGAGCTGGCCGCCGGGCTGCGGGCCGTGGATGACGAGCGGGCGCAGTTCCGCGCGCGCGGCGTAGATGGCCGCGGTCAGGCCGGCCGGCCCGGAGCCGACGATGACGACTTCGCGGTGCAGGGTCTCTTTCATCATGTCTCTGATTATACGGTCTTCGGTCTGTAAGCGCGCTTACCGTGCGCGCGCCGGCGTGGTAGCCTTTTTCTCGGCGCGTGTAGTATAACTGCTCGCGCCGTAAGTAGTCGAATTTGACCGCAAAGAGAGAGCCGGAGCCCCGCCCGCCCGGCGCCCGCGAGAACCTTTTGAGCACGCCGCAGGAGGAGAAAGCTTCGACGCCGCACGCGGGGACGCGCGTGCGCCGCGTGGCCGTCCTCGGCGCCGGCACGATGGGGCACGGCATCGCGCAGGCGGCGGCCGCCGCCGGTTTTGAAGTCGTGCTGCGCGACCTCGAAGAGTCTTTCGTCGAGAAGGGGCTGCGCTCGATTGAGTCGAACCTCTCGAAGGGCGTCGAGCGCGGCAAGGTGACCGACGAGGAGCGCGCCCGCGCCCTCTCGAACATCCGCACGACGACGCGGCTCGAAGAGACTTCGGACAGCGACCTCTTCGTCGAGGCCGTCCCCGAGCGCCTCGACCTCAAGCGCGAGACGCTCCGCGCGGTCGAACGCCTCAACCCGTCGGACTTCATCTTCGCCACCAACACCTCCTCGCTCTCCATCACCGAAATCGCCGAGGGCGCGCGCCGCCCCGACCTCGTCGTCGGCCTCCACTTCTTCAACCCCGTCCACCTCATGCGCCTCGTCGAGATCGTGAAGGGCCGCGAGACTTCCGCCGAGACGGTCGAGGCCGTCCGCGCCGTCGCCGTGCGAATGAAGAAGGAGCCCATCGTCGTGCGCGACGTGCCGGGCTTCGCCTCCTCGCGGCTCGGCGTGGCCCTCGGGCTCGAAGCGATGCGGATGGTCGAGGAGGGCGTGGCCGGAGCGAAAGAGATAGATACGGCGATGGAACTCGGTTACAATCACCCCATGGGGCCGCTCCGCCTGACCGATTTAGTCGGCCTCGACGTGCGCCTCCACATCGCCGAGTACCTGCACGCCAAGCTCGGCTCGGAGCGCTTCCGCCCCCCCGACATCCTCCGGCGCATGGTCGCCGAGGGCAAGCTCGGGAAGAAGTCGGGTGAGGGCTTCTACAAGTGGGAAGAGCAGTAGGCAGATGGCAGATGGCAGATGGCAGTAGGCAGTAAGCCGCCGACGTTTGCTCCTCATTGTCACGCCACGGGCTGCCGGGAATGAATTCCTAACGTTCGAGGGACGAATGCTCTTAACTGCCTACTGCCTACTGCCTACTGATGATTATGACCAGGCCACCGAACGAAGAGAGACGATTCGCGCTGCGCATGGCGCTGCGGCTGCCCATCGTGGTGTCGGGGCGCGCCGAGGACGGGGCGGCGTGGAGCGAGCCGACCGAGACCGACGACATCTCGACCCTGGGCGCGCTCTTTCACCTCAACCAGCGCGTCGCGCGCGGCGACCAGCTCTACCTGCGCGCGCACCGCCCGGACGGCTCCCCCATCGAGGCCACGGCGCGCGTCGTCCGCACCGCCCCCGCCATCTACGGCACCGCCCGCGTCGGCGTGCAGATCGTCGAGCCGACCGAGAACTGGCTCCGCCTCTTCGTCTCCTGGGTCGCCGACGAGCAGCACACGCCTTCGCCGGAGGGCGACGAGCAATAAGAGCCGTGAGCCGTAAACCGTAAACCGTGACAGGAAGGATTCGATTCCTCTTGTCACGGTTTACGGTTTACGGCTCACGCGAACGGAGTGAGCAATGGCATCATACGAGACCCTTCTACTTGAGCGGCGCGGGCGCGTCGCCGTCATCACCATCAACCGGCCGCAGAAGCTGAACGCGCTCAACATCCAGACCCGCGCGGAGGGCGCGGCCGCGCTCGAAGAGCTGCGCGAGGACGAGTCGGTGCGCGTCGTCGTCATCACCGGCGCGGGCGAGAAGGCTTTCGTCGCGGGCGCCGACATCAGCGAGTTCGAGGGGCGCACCGCCGTCTCGCAGCGCGACGTGATGACGGCGCGCTCGCTCTTCACCGCCGTGGACACCTTCCCCAAGCCCGTCATCGCCATGATCAACGGCTTCTGCCTCGGCGGCGGCTGCGAGCTGGCGCTCTCCTGCGACATCCGCGTGGCGAGCGAGACGGCGCGCTTCGGCCAGCCCGAGATCAACCTCGGCATCATCCCCGGCGGCGGCGGCACCCAGCGCCTCACGCGCCTCGTCGGCGAGGGCAAGGCGATGGAGTTGATTTTGACGGGCGACATGATCGACGCGCAGCACGCCTACAACCTCGGCCTCGTCAACCTCGTCGTCCCCGCCTCCGACCTCGAAGCGAAGACGTTGGAGCTGGCGAACCGCATCGCCGAGAAGAGCCCCGTCGCGCTGCGCATGGCGAAGGAGGCGGTCAAGACGGCCGCCCGCGCCAACCTCGACGAGGGGCTGCGCCGCGAGATAGACCTCTTCGCCCTCACCTTCTCCAGCGAGGACAAGGACGAGGGCGTCCGCGCGTTTCTTGAGAAGCGCAAGCCCGACTTCAAAGGCAGGTAACCGCGGAGGCTCGTGCGGGTCGTCCTCGTCATCTTCGGCATCGTGCTCGCGGCCGCCGGCGGCGTGCTCGCCTACCGCGCCTACTTCCTGGAGCCGAGCGCGGCGGTCGTCGTCACCGACGCGGCCGTCCGCGAAGTGCCGAACATGACGCGCGTCGCCGTCGGCCTCCTGCTGCTCTTGGCGGGCGCCGCCCTCGCCCTCCTCGCCGCCCTCCGCCGCAGGTAAAACGAGACCCCGAGCGCGCCGGACGCCTCGTTTGCCTTTTACACAACCTGCTGCTATGTTATTTTTCCGTGCCGCACACGGGGCCGTAGCTCAGCTGGGAGAGCGCTTGAATGGCATTCAAGAGGTCAGGGGTTCGATCCCCCTCGGCTCCATTAATCGATTCAATAAATGAGGGGCTACCAACCGGTAGCCCCTCATTGTTTTGTCTGCCGATGGTGTGCCGACTCTCCCCTTAGCGGGCGGCCTCCCCCAGCTTCTCGCTGCCCTTCTTCACCCGAGTGCTCAGCGCGACGATGGCCTCCAGGTCGAGCCGCAACCGGCCGGACGAATCGGCGTCCAGACGCCTGACGCCTTTCGCGTGGAGGTTGTTCGCGAACCTGAGGACAATCCCGTCCAGCCGCGAGAGCGCCGCCCGCAACTGCTCCGCGTCCTCCAAGTCCGGCGCCGCGGGGGGCTTGGCGCCCCCTTCGGCCTCCGGCAGCGCCAGGTTCTCCTTTAAACGCTCGGCCCGCTTCTTGATCTCCGAGGCGGACTTCGCGACGAGTTTGAGGTCGAGTTGCCCCCCGCCCGACCTTGCCCGCGCCAGGTCGTTGTTGACGACCTGGAGGCGCAGGAAATCTTCCCTGATCTGCGCGAACGCCAGGTGCGGGTCGCGCCGCTCGCCCGTGCGGTGATACCGCTCGGCCAGCATGAGCGTCATCTCGCGCTCCTCGCTCGCGGCGGCGTCGCTCGCCATCTGGTCGCGCGAGGCACGCTCGGCGGCGCTCATCTGTTGACCTCGCACCCCCGGGGCACAGGCCGCGAAGAGGAGAGCCGCCGCCGCGCTGAGAATTGGCTTTGACGGGTAGTTCATCGTATGCCGCCTTCCTTCCGCTCGTGGCCGCAACGCACGGAAGATATTGCTCGGGGGTGGCAGGTGTCAACGAAAAAGCGGGCGGGTGTCGGCCCCTTACCTTTCAAACCCTTCAGTCCGCGCGGCGAAGATTTCGCAGTCGCGGCCGAAATCGACGTTCTTGCAGACGGGGAAGTAGATGCGCGCGCCGTCGCGCCCCCACTGCGGCGCGGTCGCGCGCCCCTCGGTGTTGGCGAGCAGACGCACGTCGGAGCCGTCGGCGTTCATCATGAAGATTTGATAACTGGAGTTTCGATTTGAGGCGAACGCGATCCTCGTCCCGTCCGGCGACCACGCGGGCCACCCGTCGAACGCGGGGTGGTTCGTCAGGTTGTGCGCGCCGCTGCCGTCGGCGTTCGCCACGAAGACCTCCGAGTTCATCTCGCCCAGCATCCGCCGGAAGGCGAGGCGCTTCCCGTCGGGCGACCACGCCGGGTAGGTGTTGACGCCGCCCGTGATGAGCGTCCGGGTCTGTAAGGTGTTCACGTCGATGACGACGATGTCCGCGTCATTCTTCCTCGGGGGCGCGAGGTCGTCGTCCGTGCAGTAGGCGAGCTGCCTGCCGTCGGGCGACCAGTTCGGGTGAATGGCCTTCACGCTGCCCGGCGTCAGGCGCCGGAGCCCCGAGCCGTCCACGTTCATCAAGGAGATGATCTCAAGCCCGTCCTTCATGTAGACGAAAGCGATGGTCTTGCCGTCGGGCGACCAGGCGGGGTCTTCGTGGTCGGCGTCGTCGCGGGTCAGCTGGACGGCGCCGGTGCCGTCCGCGTTCATGACGAACAACTGCTCCCGGCCCTCTGTGACGGTGATGTAGACCATCCGCTTCCCGTCGGGGGAGAGCGAAGGGTCATACTTCGCGGTGTGCGTGAGCTGGTACGCCTGACTGACGGCCACCCGCTGGCCCCGCGCCGGTGCCTGGAGCAGAAGGCACGCGGCGGCCGCCAGCGCGACGAGCGGGGAGTGAACCCGAAACGGGGGGCTCTTGGTCATGGCGATTTCCTCCTTCAGGTCGGGCACGTTGGGGAACGTCAACGCCTCTCGTCACTGACCCTTTCACGCTTGTAGAGTAGCGACAAGCACTTCGGGCACGTCACCGCTGCGCGGTCGGCCGTCGCGATCCCTTCCACCTCGGCGCGGTGGGCGGCCTCCCTGTCTCGCGGATTACACAAGACCATGCCGTCGGAGTCGAGGGCATGGAGGTCACGCTTCTGTCGCCTGTCCCCTGGCATCGGCCGCCTCGCTTCCACCTACAGGTTTCTTTTCCAGAAGTCGAGCATCGTGCGTTGCAGGTGAATCTGGGCGGCGCGGTCGGCGAAGCCGTGCTTGCGCATCGGGTAGACCATCTGCTCGAAGAGCTTGCCGGACTGGATGAGGGCGTCGGCGAACGCCTGCGTGTTCTGCGGGTGGACGTTGTCGTCGTAGCTGCCGTGGACGAGCAGGAGGCGGCCGTGCAGATCGCCCGCGCGCTTGACCATCGCGGCGCGGTCGTACCCTTCGGGGTTCTCGGTCGGCGTCCCGCCGACGAGCGCCTCGGCCCACTTGGTGTCGTAGAAGCGCCAGTCGGTGACGGGCGCGCCGGCGATGCCCGCCCTGAACTCCTTCGAGCGCGTCAGAAGGCTGAGCGTGACGGTGCCGCCGTTGCTCCACCCGTAGACGCCGACGCGTTCGGGGTCAACCCACGGCTGGCGTTTGAGCCAGCGCACGGCGTCGAGCAGGTCGGCCGTCTCCGGCTCCATCGCCCGCCCCGCGACGGTGTCCTCAAGCCTCTTACTGATGCCCGTCGCCGCGCGGTTGTCCACCGTCAACAGCACGAAGCCCTCGGCGAGGTAGAGTTGTTCGGCGAGCAGGCCGGCCGGCCACGCGTCGGAGACCGAGGGGGCGGACGGCCCGCCGTAGATGGACATGATGACCGGGTAGCGGCGGTCGGGGCGAAACCCTTTCGGCTTGAGCAGGCGCGCGGGCATCTGGAAGCCGTCGGCCGCCGGGATGTTGAGAAGCTCCGGGTACTGCACGTCGAAGCGCGCGAGCAGCTCCGGCCGCGGCGGCGCGAGCACCTGCTGGCGCGCGCCGTCGGGGCGGTGCAGCGTGAGCGAAGGGAGCGTGCGTCTGTCTGAGAAGTTGTCGAGGTAGAAGCGCGCGTCCGGCGACATCGAGATGCGGTGGACGCCCGGCTCCGTTGACAGGCGCTCCATGCCGGAGCCGTCCAGCTTGATTCGATAGAGGTGGCGCTCGACGGACGAGCGTTCCAGCGCCGTGAAGTAGACCCAGCCCCCGGCCTCGTCGATGCCGACGACGGCCTGCCTGACCCAGAAGACGCCCGCGCCCGAAGAGGCCAGCGACCAGTCGCCGCGCGTGACCTGATTCACCAGGCGGCCGTCCGTCGTGTAGCGATAGAGGTGGTAGTGGCCGTCGCGCTCCGAGGCCCAGAGGAAGTGCCGGCCGTCGGCGAGGAAGTGGAGGTCGTCGTGGATGTTGACCCAGGCCGGGTCGGTCTCGGTCAGGACGCGCACGGCCGCGCCCGTCTCGCGCGAGGCGAAGTAGAGGCCGGACTCGTGCTGGTCGCGCGTCAAGGTCTGCACGCTCAGGCGGCGCCCTTCGGGCAGCCACTTCACGCGCAGGACGTACTCGAAGGGGCGGTCTTTAATATCCACCCAGACGGTCGTGTCGCGTCCGACCTCCGCGACGCCGACGCGGACGCGCGGGTTGGGCATCCCCGCCTGCGGGTAGCGCTGTGTGATGAGGCGCGGCGCGCTGTCGGGCCGGAAGTCTACGAAGGCGCTCACGCCCACGGCCGACTCGTCGGTCTGCAAGTAGGCCAGCGCGCGCGAGTCCGGCGACCACCAGTAGCCGATGTCGCGCCGCCCGAAAATCTCCTCCCAGTAGAGCCACGACAGGCTGCCGTTCAAAGTCGTCTCCGAGCCGTCGCGCGTCACGCGCGTCTCGGCCCCCGTCTCCACGTCGATGACGTAGAGGTCGTGCGCGCGGACGAACGCGAGCCGCCGCCCGTCGGGCGAGAAGCCGGGCGACTGCTCCTCCGCCTCCGTCTTCGTCAGCCGCGTGAAGCGCGCCGCCGCGAGGTCGAGCAGGAAGAGGTCGCCCTTGAAGACGTAGAGCGCGCGCCGCCCCGAAGGGTCGAGCGCCTCCGGCCAGTCGAGCGACGGCCCCACGCCCGAGTCCGGCAGCAGAGTTTTCAAACTCGCCAACGCCGCGGCCATGTCGAGCGCGGGCCGGCGCGCGCCCGTCGAAGGCTCCAGGATTTCGAAGGTGCGCTCCTCCGGCGGGCGCCTCACGTCGAGCAGCAAAAGCCTTCCGTCCGACAGCCAGGCGTGCGCCGGCACGCTCGCGACCCGCCGCCCCTCGTCGCCGTAAATCCACTCCAGCGTGAGGCCGCCCGCGACCGTCGTCTGCGAACGCGCGGGCGCCGCCCCGAACAACAGGACGGCGAGAAGAACCGTGAGACAGAACGCTCGTGCGGACATTGATTCCCCTCCTCTTCTTAACTTAAACCGGGGCGGCTAAAGACAGCTCGAAGACGTAACCGTTGGTGTACCACGCCCCGCCCTGCGCGAATATTCGAATCACCCCGGCCTCGTTCAGCCGCAGGTAAAAGTCTATGTGCTCTTCGACAAACTCTTTCGCCGGCAGTTGCGCCACGGCCACCAGTCGCGCGCTGTAGTCGTTTACGGCCTGCCTCAAAGTCTCGTGGTAATCGGTCAGCGTGTGCACCGGCAGGTAGAGGCGCGACCGCCCGTGCATGTGCCCCTTCGCCGCTTGCAAGAGGTCGAGGACGTGTTCGTTGCCCCTCTCGCCGCCGTCGAAGGTGTGCGCCAACTGCTCCCCGACCTCGTCCAGGTAACTCCGGTGGATGATCTCGTTAGGCAGATTAGCGAGAATCACGTCGAACTTCTTATCCAGCCCGGCGAAGAGCGCGCCCCGCCTGAACTCGACGGAGACGCCGTTGCGCGCCGCGTTCCTTTCGGCGACCTCGACGGCCGCGGGGTCGAGGTCGGTGGCGGAGACGACCGCGCCCGCTTTGGCCGCGAAGATCGCCAGCACGCCCGAGCCCGTGCCGATGTCGATGACGGTCTCGGCGGCGTTGACTCTGACGCTCTCGGCGTAGAACGAACCGTTGGCCGAAGGCGGGAAGACGTGCTCGTTAACCTCGAGCTCGATCTCAACGCCCTGCACGCTGACCTTCCTCCGCTCCGTGCCGCGCGCGAATGTCTTCACCCTTCTCATCGGCCCAATCTGTTCTTAGATTAAGAGACGAACCGGCGCCTTCAACACTCTCCCGGCCGCCGGCCGGGCTCTCATCTGTGCGGCGCGACCTCGTCGTGCGTCAGCGTGCGCGGGTGCGCGTAGATTTCTTTGACGCGCTCGGGCGTGTTGTCGGTGACGAGCCAGCTCGACCAGACCATGAACCAGGACCAGAGCGGCTGCGCCTCGAGGATTTCGGCCTTGGGCAGCTCGCCCACCTCGCCTAAAGCAATCAGCTTCCCGCCGGCCAGTTGAAGCAGCTCGTCGTAGTCCTTCTGCTCGTAGTCGAAGTGGTAGACGTCGGTGGCGAGCACGTCCACGTACTGCGGGCCGGGGTAATAATAGCGGTAGCTGAACGCCTCGTCCTTCGGGATGTCGCGCGGCGCGTTCGCGTCCCAGACCCAGAGCAGGTTGTTCAGGCCGTGCACCTTGACGAAGCGGTCGAAGAGCATCTTCCACAACTTCTGATAGCCGTCCCGGCCCTTCTTGTCGCCCCACCAGAACCAGACGCCGTTCATCTCGTGGTAAGGCCGCCAGAGCACGGGCACGTGCGCGTCGCGCAGGCGCTCGAGGTGCGCGGCGACGCGGTCGGCCTGCGCCTGCCAGCGCAGGTTCAAGGGCGTGCCCGGCGTCGTCAGCTCCTTCCACTGCGCGTCGGTCAGCTCGCCCTGGATACTCTCCTTCCAGCCGTAGGGCGGCTCGTCCTGCGGCCGCCCGGCGTGCCACATCAGGGTGACGATGTAGCCCTCCCTGTACTTCTTAATCGCCTCCTCGACGATCTCCGGCCCGTAGTCCTTCGTCCCGCCGAGGATGAAGTCCGTGCCCCAGACGGCCGGGCGCTTCCCCGTCAAAGACTCGGCCACGTCCATGTACTTGTTCAGCTCGTGGTTGTAGTTGTGCTGCCCGGCCAGCGTGTGCTTCCCCCGCAAGCTATACAGATAACTTAAAAGCTTCCGCGCCTCGGGCGAAGCGTCCTTGTTGACGGGCTGAAAGCTCTGGGCCGCCGCGTGCGACGAGGCCAGGAGGAGGAGAACGAGTGTCAGACTTCTCATCTTCATCATTGTGAAAGGTGCCCGCGGCTACTTCGACAGGCGGAGCATGACTACGTCGTGCGAAGGGATTTCGGCGGCGAAGGGCGCGGCGGTCGTGCCCGCGTCCCGCTTCGCCCAAAGGTCGCGGATGCGGTACGTCAGCTTGTCCGGGCTGAAGCTTGCATGCGAGAGGCCGTCCGTGACGGCGTTCCTCTTCCACTCGAACGTGACCGCGCGCGGCGTCTCCCCGCGGTTGAGGAAGCAGGCGGCCCAGTCGCCGCCCTGCAAGGGCTTGAGCCAGACTTCGAGCGCCCCCTCGGCGAGGTACTTGAACCCCTCCACGCCGAGCGCGTCCTGGTTGACGGCGACGACCTCCCTGTTGGTCAGGATGTCGCGCGTCTCTCTGCTCATGCTGCGCAGGTCGTTGCCGGCCATGAGCGGGGCGGCGAGCATCGCCCACATCGAGAAGTGCGCGCGGTCTTCGTTCGTCGTCATGCCGTTCCCGACCTCCAGCATGTCGGGGTCGTTCCAGTGGCCGGGGCCGGTGTGCGCGCGCAGGTCTTTCTGCAAATCGAGGATGCGCATCACGCTTAGGGGCGACCAGGTGCCGTAGCTCTTCTCACAGTCGAAGCAGGCGGTGATGTCGCCCGTCGTGCGCCAGAGATGGCCCACGTCCTTCGCCCACTCCCACGGCTTGTTGCTTCCCCACTCGCACAGGCTGAAGACGATGGGGCGTCCCGCGGCGTGGAGCGCGTCGCGCATCGTCGTGTACGCGCCCTCGGCCTTGAGCCCCTCGTTGTTGCACCAGTCGTACTTAAGATAATCGATGCCCCACGAGGCGTAAGCGCGCGCGTCCTGGTACTCGCGGCCGCGGCTGCCCGGCCGGCCGCCGCACGTCTTCGCGCCCGCGTCGGAGTAGATGCCGAGCTTCAAGCCCTTCGAGTGGACGTAGTCGGCCAGCGCCTTCATCCCCGAGGGGAAGCGCGCGGCGTCCGGGTGGATGTTCCCCTCTTCGTCGCGCTCGCCGTGCCAGCAGTCGTCGATGACGACGTACTGGTAGCCGGCGTCTTTCATCCCGCTCGCGACCAACGCGTCGGCCGTCTCGCGGATCAACCTCTCGCTGACATCACAACCGAACCTGTTCCAACTGTTCCAGCCCATCGGCGGCGTCCGCGCGAGGTCGTCGAACTTCTGCGCGCGCGCCGCGGCGCAGGCGGCGAGGGTTAAAACGAGTGCGAGCGCGATTCTCATCCCTGTCTGTGTCCTTTCAGTGTGCAGTCATGAGACCGTCCGCCCGGCCTCTTCCAGCCATTGGCTGACCACCCGGACTTTGTCCCAGGCGAGCTGCGGTGCTTTCTCCGACAGCCTCTGCCGTGCCAATTCGAGCAGCACGACTCCGGCCTCAGCCGGGGTGAGCAGGCCCACACGGCTCAGCTCGCGCCCGAGTTCCGTCTCCCTCTGCTCTAATCTCCGCCGCGCGTCCAGCCCGTCCGCCAGGCCGGCCCCGCTCAGGCCGCCGTGCGCCGCGAGCACGTTGAGAAACCTGTCGATGGAGAACTGTATATACTGCCGCGCGCTCAGGCGCTCCCCGCGCTCCCACCTCTCGTGCGCCGTCCACAACAGCACGCAGAGGTTCTCCAGCACGTCGGGCCTGCCCAGCACGTCCGCGCGCTCCTCCCGCGTCCGGAGGCGAATGGATTCGGCCAGGGTCTCGATGTCCCGGCGGTCTATCAGCACACGGTACCGCTCGATCTTACCGCGCACGGCCTCCTCCGGGTCGAAGACGATGTACTCCACCTTGTGCCCGTCCCGGTAGAGCACGTCGCGGCCCGAGGGCTTGTGCCTGACGGTGAGCAGAATCTCTTCGGCGCGCGGCAGCCAGGAGAGACTTTCGAGGTAGCGCGGCTGTGCCCCGGGCGCCGTGATGACCCAGAAGTCGTGATCCGACCAGCGGTCGCGCGAGGAGTCGTCGGCCGTGGAGCCGAGGGCGACGAGGCCGACGACATCGGGGTCGGCTTCGAGCCCGGACGTCAGCTCGTCAAGGAAGCGCTGGTAGTCGGCAGGGTTCATGGCTGCTGTAACCGAACGGCTGTGGAGTCCGGCGGTTTCTGACCGCCGCGCCGTGCAATTTATCATCTTCGCGCGCGCCCGCGCTTGTGTAGAATGGGCGCATGGCTAAAACGGTTCTGGCGACTGCGGCGCTCCTCGCCCTGTCCCTGCTGCCCGCGCCCGGCGCGCGCCAGGCGCCGCCGCGGACGATGCGCCTCGACCTCTACCACACGGGCACCGCCACGGAAGAGGTCTTCAGCCTCGACCGCGCCGTCGTCGAGCCTTTGCCCTGGCCCGGCAACCCGCGCCGCGCCGTGGACGACTCGAACCTCGGCAAGTACTTCTTCGAAGTCAAAGACGCGAAGACGGGGCGCGTCCTCTACTCGCGCGGCTTCGCCTCCGTCTACGGCGAGTGGGAGACGACCGACGAGGCCAAGACCACGCGCCGCACCTTCGAGGAGTCGCTCCGCTTCCCCGCGCCCGACGCCCCCGTGCAAATCGTCTTGAAGAAGCGCGACAAGCAGAACCAGTTCCGCGAAGTCTGGACTACGGCGCTCGACCCTTCGGACATCTTCATCGACCGCTCGAATCCTAAAGCGCCCGCGCCCCTCATCGAGATTCAGAAGAACGGCGACCCTGCTTCGAAGGTTGACTTCCTCATCATCGGCGACGGCTACACCGCGGCCGAGGCCGCAAAGTTCGAACGGGACGCGCGCCGCATGACCGAGGTGCTCTTCTCGACTTCGCCTTTCAAAGAGAGACGCAGTGACTTCAACGTCTGGGCCTTGTGCCCGCCCGCGGCGGAGTCGGGCGTCTCGCGCCCCTCGACCGGCGTCTATCACGACTCGCCGCTCGGCGCGACCTACGACGCCTTCGGCTCGGAGCGCTACGTCCTCACCTTCGACAACCGCGCGCTCCGCCGCGCCGCCCAGTTCGCCCCTTACGAGTTCGTCGAAATCCTCGTCAACAACCGCACCTACGGCGGCGGCGGCATTCACAATCTCTACAGCACGGTCGCCGTCGATAACGCGTGGGCCAACTACGTCTTCGTCCACGAGTTCGGCCACCACTTCGCCGGGCTCGCCGACGAGTACTACACCTCCTCGGTCGCCTACACCCCGCCCGCCGAGCGCACAGAGCCCTGGGAGCCGAACGTGACGGCGCTGCTCGACCCGGCGAATCTCAAGTGGAAAGATTTGGTCGAGCCCGGCACGCCGATTCCGACGCCGTGGGGCAAAGAGGCTTTCGAAACTTATTCGAACGAGATTCAACAGCGGCGCCGTCAAATCAGGGCCGAGCGCAAGCCCGAGGAGGTGATGGAGGCGCTCTTCCGCGAGGAGCTGCAACACGAACGGGGCACCTTCGCGAAGGAGAAGTACGCGGGCCGCGTCGGCGCCTTCGAGGGCGCGAACTACGAGGCCAAAGGCTTCTACCGGCCCGAGGTCGATTGCATCATGTTCACGCGCACCGACCACTTCTGCGCCGTCTGCCGCCGCGCCATCGAGCGCGTCATCGACATGTACGCACGCTGACCTTCCCGTCAATGAAAACCATGAGAACGCTAACCGCCTGCCTCGCGCTGCTGCTCGTCGCGCAGCCCGTCTGCGCGCAACAGCAGCCGCAGCAACCCGCGACCGACGCGACCACGCCGCTGCACCAGCTGCGCCCAAACTACCCAGTCCCCTATGGCGTCCCGCAGCCGGAGGAGGTCGCACGGCTGCTCGACCTGATTCACGCCTACCTCGACGAGACGACGCCGACCGGCTTCGTCAACTCGCGCACGGGCGCCGCGCTGACCGACTTCAATCTAATCGACCGGGACACGACCCTGCGGCGCGGCGACTTCCGCCTCGTGAGCTACGAGTGGGGCGTGACCTACGCCGGGATGCTGCTGGCGAGCGAGGCGACGGGCGACCCGCGCTTCCGCGACTACACGGAGAAGCGCATGCAGTTCATCGCCGAGGCCGCGCCCTACGTCTCCAAGACCGCGGCCGAGCACGCGAGCGATTGGGGCGGGGGCTTGCCCATGCGCAACCTCGTCGCGCCGCGCGCGCTCGACGACTGCGGGGCGATGTGCGCCGCGATGATTAAGGCGACGCGCGCGGGGAGCAAGGCCAACCTCCGGCCGCTCATCGACACGGCCATCAACTACATCATGACGAAGGAGCACCGCCTGAAGGACGGGACGCTCGCGCGCAACCGCCCGCAGCCGAACACCATCTGGCTCGACGACCTGTTTATGAGCGTGCCGGCGCTGGCGCAGATGGGGAAGCTGACGGGCGAGAGGAAGTATTACGACGAGGCCTGCAGGCAGGTCTTGAGCTTCGCCCGCCGGATGTTCAACCGCGAGCGCGGCGTCTACATGCACGGCTGGGTCGAGGGGATGACCGAGCACCCCGAGTTCCGCTGGGCGCGTGCCAACGGCTGGGCCTTCATGACCGCGGTCGAGCTGTTGGAGGTGCTGCCGGAGAATCACCCGCAGCGCCCGCAGATTCTTGAGCTGTTGAGGGCACACGCCAAGGGCTTGGCCGCGTTGCAGTCGGGCTCGGGCTTCTGGCACCAGCTCCTCGACCGCGAAGACTCTTACCTCGAAACCTCGGCCACGGCCATCTACGCCTACGCCTTCGCGCGCGCCATCAACCGCGGCTGGATCGACGCGACCGCCTACGCGCCCGCGGCCTTGCTCGCGTGGAACGCGGTCTCGACCAAGGTCAACGCGCGCGGCCAGGTCGAAGGCACCTGCGTCGGGACGGGGATGGCCTTCGACCCGGCCTTCTACTACTTCCGCCCCACCAGCCCCTACGCCGCGCACGGCTACGGCCCCGTGCTGCTCGCGGGCGCCGAAGTCATCCGCATGTTGAAGGGCAACCAGTTCGAAATCAACGACAGTTCCGTCCAGCGCCTACAGCCGAAGACCGACTAGCCGCGTTCAACTCTCCGTGAGGATGTGGCAGAGCTTCGCGAGGTCGATGTTGCCGCCGGAGACGACGCAGACGACCTTGCCCGCGCCCGCGAGACCTTCGAGGGCACAGGCCACGGGGCAGGCGCCCGCGCCTTCGGCGATGACGCGATTCCGCTCGGCCAGGAGCCTGAGCGCCGCGGCGACCTGTTCAAGTCCGACGACGAGCGAGCCGTCGAGAAGCTGTTGCGCGCGCTCGAACATCGCGGGGAAGACGCCGCGGCCGCCGATGCCGTCAACAAACGAAGGTTGATAATCGACCTGCCGCGCCGCCCCGGCCGCGAGCGAGGCGGCGAGCGGCGCGGCCGTCTCCACCTCGGCCGCATACAGTTTGCAATTCGGCCTCAGCTCGCGCATCGCCGCCGCGATGCCGCACGCCAGCCCGCCGCCGCCCCAGGGGATGACGACCGCGTCCACTTCGGGGAGGTCTTCGAGGATTTCCAGCGCGATGGTGCCGTTGCCGGCCATCACGTCGGGGTCGTCGAAGGCGTGGACGAAATGGGCCTTGACGCCCGCGTAGGCGCGGCGCTCGAAGCAGTCCCACCACTCCCCGAAAGGGACTTTGATGACGCGGCCGCCGAGCCTTTCGACGGCCCTGACCTTCGTCTCGGGCGCGGTCTCGGGCGCGACGACCGTGCAGGGGATGCCGAGGTCGCGCGCGCGCCAGGCGACGCCCTGCGCCATGTTGCCGGCCGACGCGGTGAGCACGCCTCCGGCCAACTCCTCGCGCGACAGGCGCGCAATCGCGTTCGCCGCGCCGCGTATCTTGAACGAGCCGATGGGCTGGAGGTTCTCCAGCTTGAGGTAGATTTCGGCGGGCGCCTCGCGGTAGTTGAGCCGGACGAGTGGCGTCCGTATCGCCGCGCCGCTCAAGCGGCCTCTTGCCTCCTCGACGGCGGCCAGCGTGGGCAGCATGAACACCCCCTTTGAATTCGAAATTTCAAACTTGAAATTTCAAATTCTTAAAGCCGTGCCTCTCTGGTTAATTCTCACTCTTCAAAAACTCACCCGCGTGCCCGCGCCGGTCTCCTGAGCCCTGTCGTACAGGTACGCGGCCGCCGCCAGGTCTTCGACGGCGAGCCCCAACGACTTGAACAGCGTTACCTCGCCGGCCGAGGTGCGGCCCGGCTTTGTCCCCTTTAGGACTTCCCCCAGCTCTGCGCGGATGTGTGCGGGGCCGATGGTTCCTTCCTTCAACGCGAGGAGGTAGTCGCCGGCCTCGTTGACGGTCGATTCGACGCTGTCCACGAACAGGCTCGACGCGGCGACCGTGGCCGCGTCCAGCTCGCGCGTGTGCGGCGTGCACGAGCCGACCGCGTTCAGGTGCGCGCCCGCCGAGACCCATTCGCGGCGCACGACCGCGTCGGCCGCGCTCGTCGCCGTCACGATCAAGTCCGCCCCGCGTAGCGCCTCCTCGACGGTCGCGACGGCCTCGACGGGAAAGTCATAACGCCCGTGCAATTCGTCGGCCAGCTCGCGCGCCCGTTCGACGTTGCGGCTCGCCACGCGGCACCGCCTGACCGTGCGGACGTGAGACAGCGCCTCGACGTGCGAGCGCGCCTGCACGCCCGCGCCGACGACCGCCAGCTCGCACGCGTCCGCGCGCGCGAGGACGCTCGTCGCCAGCGCGGAGACGGCCGCCGTACGAACGGCCGTCACGGCCGACGCGTTGACGACCGCCAGCAGCTCGCCCGTCTCCGCGCCGAAGAGCAGCACGGCCCCCTGGTGCGAGT
Source organism: Acidobacteriota bacterium (assembly GCA_019242475.1). Lineage (GTDB taxonomy): Bacteria > Acidobacteriota > Blastocatellia > Pyrinomonadales > Pyrinomonadaceae > QHXN01. The sequence goes on from JAFAVK010000015.1 coordinate 49,506, forward strand.
CTTTCCCAAGCGCGGCGTTGCCGGGGAAGATGCAGATGGCCTTCAGGCCGAAGGCGGCGCGGGGGGTTGAAGAGTAAGCGGGCATGAGCCCCATGAAGCCCGCGGCTTCGGGCGGGCGGACGATTGTCCGCAACGGCTGGTGCACGCGCCCCTCCGCGAGCGAGACGAGCGCGCCGCGCATGAGCGCGATGCACTCCGCCATCGGCAGCAGCCCGACCACCTCGTCGTGCCCGAGCAGGAGAATTTTCATCAGTGGTGCCCGAGGAAGCGCTCGCCGGCCTCGACGCGCAGGGGCAGGCGATTCTGCGCGGGCGGGAGCGGGCAGGTCGCGTACTTCGTGAACGCGCAGGGCGGGCTGTACGCCTTGTTGAAGTCGAGCGTGACGCGGCCGTCCGCGCCCGGCGGGTCGGCGTACATGTAGCGCCCCGCGCCGTATGTCTCCTTGCCGCTCGTCTGGTCGGCGAAGATGATGAAGAACTGCTCCTCGCCCTTCTCCTTCAACGCTTCGAGCTTGTAAGGGTGGCCGTCCACCTCGAAGGCCAGCTCGCCCGGCGAGGTCTCCTCGGTCTCCATCCCGAGCACGTTCAGGATGGGCACCTGCTTCGGCGGCTGGTACGGCTCGAAGCGCGCGTTGACGACCCACTTCCTGTCCGCGGGATAATACTCAGTCCCCTTGAACTCGGCGCGCGCGGGGCTCTCGCGGTCTTTGACGCGCAGGCCCAGGCGGTCGCCGCGCTTGACGACGTGGAAGCTGAGCGAGCCCATCTCCAACACCGTCGGCCCGTCGTCATCATCATCGGACTTGAGTTCGAGCGCGGCGGTGACGGGCTGCCCCTTCGTCGTGATCTTCGCGTCGGGGTTTGCTTCGAGCGTCACCTTGCCGGAGGCCAAACGGAGCGTCCCGGCCTTCGCCGGCGCCTTGCCATCGGGCAGGACGATCTCGCCGGTCGGGTCGCTGCCGAAACGGTTCTCGCCCTCCTTCAACCAGAAGAGCCCGATGAGCGTCAGCCACCCGTCCTCGCTCTTCAAATTCGCCAGCCGCTTCGCCTTCCACTGCTCCAAATCCTGCTCGTAAGAAGCCGCGGGCGTCGCCGCCGCGACGGCGGCAGGCGTCGGGCTCGGCTGCGTCTTCGCCGGCTCCTCCACCTTCGCGCACGCCGCGCAGAGTAAGAGGGTGGATGAGATGACTATCAGTTTACGAATTGACACTCCTTAAAACTCCTTCCGTCGATCACTCAACACCGCTCAAACGTTGGCGGCCCGCGACTCGCGCCGGTTGATGACCTGCGCGGCGAAGCGCTCCATCTCTTCGAGCTGCGGGCTGCACTGAAGCAGCAACAGGTCAACGCCCGCCTCCTCGAACTCTTCGACCCGCGCCGCGACCTGCTCGGGCGTGCCGACCAGGCCCGAGCGCAAGCCCCTATTCGAGACCGAGTAGTCTTCGAGCGACACGCGCTGCTCCAACTGCGTGCCCGCGAGCCACTGCTGATAGTTGTTGTAGCCGGCCGCCGACTGCCGCACGTCCGTGATGCGCCCCAATTCTTTCTGCGCCTCTTCTTCCGAATCACGCACAATCGTGTACCCGGCCACGCCGTAGATCATCGGCCCGAGGCCCAGCCGCTCGCGCCGCGCGGACATGTCCCGCACCTTCTCGCGCACGCGCCCGGGCGGGTCGCCGTGCATCACGTAGGCGTCGCACTTCGTCGCAATCAACTCCTTCGCCGCCTCCGACTCGCCACCCGCGTAGATGACCGGCCGCGGCCGGGTCAACGGCTTGGGCTGGAGCACCGTGTCGGAGACCTTGTAGAACTTGCCCTCGTAAGAGAAGTGGTCTTCCTTCCACGCGCGGTCTAAGACTTCGAGCCACTCGGCCGTGCGCGCGTAGCGGTCGTCGTGCTGCTCGAAGTGGACGCCGTACATCGCCGCCTCCGACGCCCACCACGAAGAGACGACGTTCAAAGAGAGGCGCCCGCCGCCGCCGATGTGGTCGATGTTCGCGGCCTGCTTGGCGAGGAGCGCGGGGTTGTGGAAGGTGGGGCGCACGGCGACCATCAATTCGAGGCGCTCGGTCACGGCGGCCAACGCCGCGGCCGTTGACCACGCGTCGAGCGAGGGCGCCTCGACGCCCTTGATGTCGTTGAGGTTCAGCTCGGCGACGAGCGTCAGGTCGTAGCCAATCTGTTCGCTCCTCCGCGCGAGGCGTCGGACGTAGTCCCAGCTCGCCTCCATCCCCTCGTCTTCGACGTTCCTCAGCCAGCCGCCGAAGACCGGCAGCCAGTAGCCGTAGCGCATCGGCGCACCTCCTCCTCAAGGTAATCGACCAGCCGCGCGTGCGGGTCGAAGCCCACCACGCGCACCGCGTCCGCGACGAAGTTCGAGAGCGCGTTGATGTCGTAGAAGCGCGGCCGCCCGTCGCGCCCGTCGATCAGGTACTCGACGCCGCCGATGTCCAGCCCGGCCGCCTCGGCTATACGCTCGACCTTTTCGACAATCTCCGCGGGCGGCTCGTAACGCTCGACCTTCAGGCCCGCCTTCGGCGCGTCCGCCAGACATACTTCGCCGACCGCGTTGATGCCCGCGCGCTGCTCCTGCGCCCGCTCCACGTCGCAAATCTCCGCCGGGCACAGGTTGAAATTCTCGCCGGAGGTCGTGACCTTCATCGCGTAGAGAAAGCGTCCGGCCAGCGTCTCGACGCGGACGATGTGGCCGCCGTCGGCGTGAATGTACTCCTGCACGAGCGCCGTCGAATCAATCCCGAGTTCGACGAGGCCAGCCCCTAGCGCGTGCTCAAGGTCGTCGGCCGTCTCGAAGCGCACGATCCCTGCGCCGCGCCCGCCGATGTTCGGCTTGACGACGACGGGGAACGTCAACTCGCGCGCGGCCGCGCGGACTTCTTCGAGACTGTTGACGACGCGCGTCCGCGGGAACTCAAGTCCGAGCGAGGCGAAGAGCGAGAGCTGCAAAGCCTTCGAAGTCTCGTAGTCGAACGCGCGGCTCCCGTTGACGACGCGGACGCCCTTGCCTTCGAGGTGGCGCAAATAATGGCGCGTGTAGAAGACGGCGTTGCCGTGGCCGCGCAGGTAGGCGGACGCGCTCATCCGGTTGAAGAGGAGCGCGAACTCTTCCGCGCCCGCGCCGGGGTCAAAACGATGTCGCGCCGCGTCAACGCGGACGTACGGCGTGCCCCGCGCGTCCAGCTCCGCGAAGAGGGGCTTGAACCACTCGGGGTGTTCGTAATAGACGGCTATCGGCGGCAGGGGCTCTGCCATGACGGACTCCCTCCGGAAATAAAAAGGCCGCTCGGCGAGCGGCTGGGGCGACGCGAAAACCTTAACCGCGGGGCGCGGCCAAGTCAAGCAAGTAGGCAGTAGGCAAACGGCAGTAGGCAGTTGAAGAACATTTGTCTTAACTGCCTACTGCCTACTGTCCAAATCCGTCACCGCGCCCAGGCTGCTCGAAGAGACGAGCCGCGCGTACTTCGCCAGCACGCCGCGCGTGTGGCGAGTGGGCGGCGGAGTCCAGGCGGCACGACGCCGAGCAACCTCATCCTCGGGGACGTTGAGATTAAGCTGACGCGCCTCCGCGTCAACCGTGATTGAGTCGCCCTCCTCGACGAGCGCGAGCGGGCCGCCCACGGCCGCCTCCGGCGCGACGTGTCCGACGACCATCCCGTACGTGCCGCCCGAGAAGCGACCGTCGGTGATGAGCGCGACGGCGTCGCCCAACCCCGCGCCGATGATGGCCGAGGTCGGCGCCAGCATCTCGCGCATCCCCGGCCCGCCGCGCGGCCCCTCGTAGCGGATGACGAGCACGTCGCCCGGCTTGATCGAGCCTTTGAGAATCGCCGCGAGGCACGCCTCCTCCGAATCGAAGACGCGCGCCGGGCCGGTCAACTGTCGCGTCTTCACGCCGCTGATCTTGGCGACCGAGCCCTCGGGCGCGAGGTTGCCCTTGAGCACGGCGAGGTGCCCGTCCGGGTAGACCGGCCGCTCAAACGGCCGTATCACGTCCTGGTCGCGACGCGGGGTCTCGGGCACGCCGGCGAGCACTTCACTAATTGTCTGCCCCGTCACCGTCAACGCGTCGCCGTGCAAAAGGCCGTTGACTAAAAGCATCTTCATCACCTGCGGCACGCCGCCCGCCGCGTGCAGGTCGGTCGCGACGTAGCGGCCCGAGGGCTTCAGGTCGCACAGCACGGGCGTGCGCTCGCGTATCGACTCGAAGTCTTCGAGCGCGAGCGGCACGCGGGCCGCGTGCGCGCCGGCGAGCAGGTGGAGCACGGCGTTGGTCGAGCCGCCCACGGCCATCACGACCGCAATCGCGTTCTCGAAAGCCTTCCGCGTCAGGATGTCGCGCGGGAGGATTTGCCGCCGCACGGCCTCGGCCAGAACTTCCGCCGAGCGCGCGGCGCTCTCGGCCTTCTCGTCGTCTTCGGCGGCCATCATCGAAGAGTAAGGCAGGCTCAGACCCAACGCCTCGATGGCCGAGGACATCGTGTTGGCCGTGTACATTCCGCCGCAGGAGCCCGCGCCGGGGCAGGCGCGCCGCTCGACTTCGCGCAGGTCTGCCTCCTTCATCTTCCCGGCGCAGAAGCTCCCGACGGCCTCGAACGCGCTGACGACCGTCAGGTCTTCACCGCGGAAGTGCCCGGCCTTGATCGTGCCGCCGTAGACGAAGACCGAAGGGATGTTCATCCGCGCGATGGCGATGAGCGCACCCGGCATGTTCTTGTCGCAGCCGCCGATGGCGACGACGCCGTCGAGGCTCTGCGCCTGGCAGACCGTCTCGATGGAGTCGGCGATGACCTCGCGCGAGACGAGGGAGTATTTCATCCCCTCCGTCCCCATCGAGATGCCGTCGCTGACGGTGATGGTGCCGAAGGTCTGCGGCATCGTGCCCGCGGCCCGCAGCGCCTCGACCGCGCGCTCGGCCAGCACGTTCAGCCCCGCGTTGCACGGCGTGATGGTGCTGTAGCCGTTCGCCACGCCGATGATAGGTTTGTCGAAGTCCTCGTCGCCGAACCCCACCGCCCGCAACATCGCCCGGTTCGGCGTCCGCTCGACCCCGCGCGTGACGGTTCTGCTTCTGAAGTTGTCGCTCATTAAAAAAAGGACTGAGGACTGAGGGCTGAGTGGAAGACAAGGCTCGCTCTTCACTCAGCCCTCAGTCCTCAGCACTACGCCTTTCAGTTCTTCGCCTTATCAACCAACCGGCCGCCGCTGAGCCAGGGCATCATCTCGCGCAGGTTGCGGCCGACGTGCTCGATGGGGTGCTCTTCGGACTGGTGTTCGAGGTCGCGGAAGCGCGGCTTGCCGTTGCGGTTCTCGCGCATCCACTCGCGGGCGAAGGCGCCCGACTGAATCTCTGCGAGGAGGTGGCGCATCCTTCGCTTCGTCTCGTCGTTGACGACGACGGGGCCGCGCGTCATGTCGCCGTACTGCGCCGTGTTCGAGATCGAGTAGCGCATCTCCGAGATGCCGCCTTCATAAAGCAAATCGACGATGAGCTTCATCTCGTGCAAGCACTCGAAGTAGGCCATCTCGGGCGCGTAGCCCGCCTCGGTCAAAGTCTCGAAGCCGGCCTTGATGAGCGCGGTCAGGCCGCCGCACAGGACGGCCTGCTCGCCGAAGAGGTCGGTCTCGGTCTCCTCGCGGAAGCTCGTCTCGATAATCCCCGCGCGGCCGCCGCCGATGGCCGAGGCGTAGGCGAGGCCGAGTTGTCGCGTGTCGCCCGTCGGGTCTTGATTAACTGCCAACAAACAGGGGACGCCCGCGCCGCGCGCGTACTCGGAGCGGACGAGGTGGCCGGGGCCTTTGGGCGCGACCATGAAGACGTTCACGTCCTCGGGCGGCTTGATGAAGCCGTAGTGGATCGAGAAGCCGTGCGAGAACGAGAGGTACTTGCCGGGCGTCATCGACTCGGCCACCTCGCGCGCGTACACGTCGGCGGCCTGCTCGTCGGGGACGAGCATCATCACGATGTCGGCCTCGGCCGCCGCCTGCGCCACGGGCAGGACTTTGAGCCCCGCGCCTTCGGCCTTCGCGCGCGAAGGGCTGTCGGCCTTGAGGCCGACGGTCACGTCCACGCCGGAGTCCTTCAGGTTGTTCGACTGCGCGAACCCCTGGCTCCCGTACCCGATGACCGCGACGCGCCGCTCGCGCAGCGCCCCCACGTTCGCATCCCTGTCGTAATAAACTTTCATCGTAATTCCTTTCAAATTAGTAGGCAGTAGGCAGATGGCAGTAGGCAGTTAAGAGATTTCCAGCAATTGACGGTTAGGTTAAGAGCGGCTTTGTCCTTCAGGTGGAGCCGACTGCCTACTGCCATCTGCCTACTGCCTACTGCTCTTCATTCGACACGCGGTTGATGGCGATGTAGCCGGAGCGCGTGATGTCGTTGATGCCGAGGGGGCGGAGCATCTCGATGAAGGCGTCCACCTTCTCGCGGTTGCCCGACGCCTCGATGAGCATGCGCGTGTGGGAGATGTCCACGACCTTCGCGCGGAAGACGGAGACTAAACTTAAAACCTCCTGGCGATTGGCGCCGGGCGTGGCCGAGACATCTATGAGCGCCATCTCGCGCTCGACGTGCGGCTGGCTCGTCACGTCGCGCACCTCGCGCACGCGCGCGAGCCGCTCGCACTGCTTGACGATCTGCTCGACCGTGCGGTCGTCGCCGCTCGTCACGATGGTCACGCGCGACCACTCCGGGTCGAGCGTCGAGCCGACCGACAGCGTCTCGATGTTGAACCCGCGCGCGCTGAACAGCCCCACGATGCGCGACAACTCGCCCGGCTGGTCGGCGACGATGATGGAGAGCGTGTGACGCATAAGATGAGTGATGAGTGATGAATGATGAGTGATGAATGAAAGGCAAGCTGCCTCTTATTCATCATTCATCACTCATCATTCATCATTGCTCCTGAACAATCATGTCCCTTGAGTTCGCCCCCGCGGGGACGATGGGGAAGACGTTCTCCTCTTTGGAGACGATGACTTCGATGACGGCGACGCCGGGGTGCGCGAGCCCCGCGGCGAGCGTGTCCGCGAGCTCGGCCGGAGTCGTCGCGCGGAATCCGGCGGCGCCGTAGGCTTCGGCCAGCTTGACGAAGTCGGGCGCGACCGAGATGTCCACCTCCGAGTAGGTGCGCTCGTAGAACATCTCCTGCCACTGGCGCACCATGCCGAGGTAGCCGTTGTTCATGACGACGACCTTCACGTCGATGCCGTACTGCACGGCCGTCGCCAATTCCTGGTTCGTCATCTGGAAGCCGCCGTCGCCGACGACGGCGATGACCAGCTGGTCGGGGCGCGCGAGCTTCGCGCCGACGGCCGAGGGCAGGCCGAAGCCCATCGTGCCCAAGCCCCCGCTCGTGACCCACTGGCGCTCGCCGTCGAAGGGGTAGAACTGCGCGGCCCACATCTGGTGCTGGCCCACGTCGGTCGTGATGACGGCGCGCCCCCCGGTCTGCCGGTGCAGCTCGCGGATGACGGACTGCGGCTTGATCTTGTCGGAAGAGCCCGCGTAGCGGAGCGGCTGCTCGCGCTGCCAACCGCGGATGCGCTCCCACCACCCGGCCCGGCGGGCGATGCCCTTCTTCGAAGCGGCTGCGCGCATCTCGACCTCTTCGCTCAGGGCCTTGAGGGCTTCGGCCGCGTCGGCGGCGATGGAGAGCGTGGGCGCGACGTTCTTGCCGATGTTGGCGGGGTCGATGTCGATGTGGATGACGCGGGCGCGCGGGGCGAAGGTGGCGAGCTTGCCCGTCACGCGGTCGTCGAAGCGGACGCCGACGGCGACGAGCAGGTCGCTCTCGGCGACGGCCATGTTGGCGGCGTAGGTGCCGTGCATCCCGAGCATCCCCATGCAGAGCGGGTGAGCCGAGGGGAAACCGCCGAGCCCCATGAGGGTCGGCGTGACCGGAAGTTGCAAGCGCTCGGCCAGCGCGAGCAGCGCCTTCGACGCGCCCGAGTTGACGATGCCGCCGCCGACGTAGAGCACTGGACGTTCAGACTTGACGATCTCTTCGGCGGCTTTTGAGATTGAACTCGGCTCGGGCTCGCCCTTCTTCTCTTGGAAGGGGAAGGCGACGTGGTCGAGGCGCGAGTAGGCGCAGCGCGCGGCCGAAACGTCCTTCGGGATGTCGATGACGACGGGGCCGGGCCGCCCCGTGCGCGCGAGGAAGAAGGCTTCGCGGACGACGCCCGCGAGATCGCGCACGTCGCGCACGAGGTAGTTGTGCTTGACGCAGGGGCGCGTGATGCCGACCGTGTCCACCTCCTGAAACGCGTCCGTGCCGATGAGCGGCAGGGGCACCTGGCCGGTGATGACGACGATGGGCGTCGAGTCCATGTAGGCGTTGGCGATGCCGGTCACGGCGTTGGTCGCGCCGGGGCCGGAGGTGACGAGCGCCACGCCGACCCTTCCGCTCGCGCGCGCGTAGCCTTCGGCCATGTGGACGGCGCCCTGCTCGTGGCGGACGAGGTAGTGCGTGACCTGCTCGCGGTAGCGCCACAGCTCGTCGTAGATGTGCAGCACCGCGCCGCCGGGGTAGCCGAAGATCGTGTCCACGCCCTCGTTGACGAGCGCGTGCAAAAGAACCTCCGCGCCCCTCGGCAGAGTCTCGTCCGACAGGGCCGCGACGGGCGGCGCCGGCTTCGCCTTCGTGATCTGGTGCTCTGCAATCATGGCTACTTCTTCGGAACCAGTTTGACGAATCTTCCGCGCCAGTCTTCGGCGAGGCGCGCGACCTCTTCGGCCTCCGCGTGTTGGAGGGCTTCGGCCAAAGCCTCGCGGTAGTGGCCGAGCAGCTCGCGCAAGGAAGACTCGTCGGACTCTTCGACTTGCTCAATTGAAACCTTCGCGCCCGCGGCGAGGCGGCGGCGGACGGCCTCCTCGTCGAGCCCGAGTTCTCTTTCCAGAAGGAGGTAGACGACGCCACCCGTCATGCCCGAGGCGAGCCAGGGGCCGGGGTCGCCGAGCACGAGGCCGCGCCCCGAAGTCATGTACTCGAAGGCGAAGCCCTTGAGGTTGGCGCGCGCGGCGATGTTGCCCAGCTCGTCGCGCAGGCGTCCGCGCAGGCGCCCGCCGAAGATGAGGTCGGCGCCGGAGAGTCTGATCCCCGCGCGCGAGTCCGCGTCGCCCTGCACGATGAGCAGGCCGGCCTGCGCGCCGTAGGCGAAGCACTTCCCGACCGAGCCGTCCACCGTCACGCCGTCATGGTTGATGCCTTTCAGAATCCGTATGCGCCCGCCCGAAGCGCCCTTCGCCCCGCCGTCCTGCACGCCGCCGTGGACGACGATGTCCACGCCGTCCGAGTTGAACGCGCCGAGGCCGTTGCCCGGCACCGAGCCTTCGAGGAACTTGAGCACCGCGCGCTTGAGCCCGAGCGCGGCTGCCGTCCCGTTGCCGTTCCCGTTGGCGGCGTGCCCGTTGCCGTTGCCCTTGAAGAGTTGGTCGAGCCGCGCGCGGGTCAGCTTGCCCGCGAGGTGCGTGCCCAGCGCGCGGTCGCCGCTGGAGACGTTCGAGTCGTCGTAGTAGACGACCTCCTTGCCGGCCTCGGCCAGCTCCGTCACCGAGTTCGAGATGACGCGCGTCAGAGACGTGAGCGAGCGGCGCGCGCGCCCCACCGTCGGCTCCTGCGCCGAGACGCAGAGCGCGCAAGGCTCCCCCGGCTCCAACAGCCAGGCGAGGTCGAGCCGCTCGTGCCCGCGCACCTGTTCCAAAAGGTCAACGCGCCCGACCAGCTCACGCGTCGAGGAGAGGCCGGTGCGTGCCGTCTCCCGTGCAATCTCCTCCCTCACTTCCGAGAAGAAGCGGACGAGGTGTTCGACGGCCAGCTCGTACTCGCGCGGCTTGAAGTGCTTCTGCCCAGCGGCGAGCGCCTCTTCGGGGCTCTTCAACTGGCTCGTGATGCCGACGTGGCAGGTGCCCGTGTTGCACTCGCGGCAGCTCGTGCAGCCAATCGCCGCCATCGCCATCGTCGCGAAGCCCACGCGATCCGCGCCGAGCAGCATCAAACGCACCACGTCGCGCCCGGACTTCACGCCGCCGTCGGCCCACAGCTCGACGTGCCTTCTCAAGCCGGCGCGGACGAGCGCGCGGTGCGCCTCACGCAGCCCAATCTCGACGGGCAAACCGGTATGACGTAGAGAGTGTTTGCGCGCGGCGCCTGTGCCGCCGTCGTAGCCCGAGATGGCGATGATGTCGGCGCGCGCCTTCGCCACGCCCGTCGCGATGGGGCCGAGGTGCGGGATGGCCGGAATCTTGACCGAAATCTTCGCGCGCGGGTTGATCGTCTTCAGCTCCTCGATGACCTGCGCGAGGTCTTCGATGGAGTAGATGTCGTGGTTGTTCGACGGCGAGATGAGGTCGATGCCGGCCGGCGTGTGCCGCGTCTCGGCGATGCGCGCCGTCACCTTGAAGCCGGGGAGCAGGCCGCCCTCGCCGGGCTTCGCCCCCTGACCGATTTTAATCTCAAGCAGGTCGCACGAGTTGAGCAGCCGCGCGTTGACGCCGAATCTTCCCGAAGCGACCTGCTGCCCGCGGTGCCCGCGATAGCGGCCGAGCATGTCTGGTATCTCGCCGCCCTCGCCGTTGACGCAGACGATGTCGAGCCGCTTCGCGCCCTCGGCGTAGGCGCGGAAAGAGGTCTCGCCCTGCGAGCCGAAGCTCATCGCGGAGAAGTAGAACGGCGCGGCGTGGCGGCCCGCGCGCGTGTCTACCTCTCCGCCTCGGGGAGAGTTCAACTCGTGACCTTCCGTCCCGCGGACTTCGAGCAACTGGCGGAGCGCGACCGGCTTCGTCTCCTCGATCTCTTGCAAGCGCGCGGCGAACTCCGCGTAAGGCTTCTCGCCCCGCGCGACGCGCCCCGCGACGTTCCACAAAGAGGGCTGCTCGCGGAACTCGCCGGGCAGTGCGACCGGCCGCTTCTTCGTCAACTCCTCTTCCGACTCGCCGCGCGCGAGCGCGAGGCGTGCGCGAGCGTCGCGTTCGAGGTCTATCAGCGACAGACCGGCGAAGGCCGTGCCGCAGTAGTTGGCGACGCCGAAGAAATCCTCCACGTCGGGCGCGAGGCCGACCGACGCGAAGAGCCGCCCGTAGCCGTCCAGCTCGTGAATGCCCATCGTCGAGAGAACTTTTTCAATCCCGACCGAGAGCGCCGAGGCGATTTTGACCAGACGCTTCACGCGCTCTTCAAAAGAGGCCGCGCCGCGCGCGGCCACGTCGAAGAGGGCGTAAGGGTTGACGGCGTCGGCGCCGCAGCCCAGTGCGAAGACGAGGTCGTGGACGTTGCGCAGGGAACCGGCGCGCAGGACGAGACTCGCACGCCGCCGCAGGCTCAAGCCCTCCGCGTCGCGCTCGTCGCGCAGGCGCGCGTCCACGGCCGCCAGCGCGAGGTGCGCGTCAATCCCTGGACGCGCGCCGCTGTAAGCACGCGCGTCGTCGAGGATGAGGACGGACGTCCTGGACTCCCGAACCAGCCGCGCGGCCTCTTCACACACTCGCGCCAGCGCCGGTTCGAGCGTCTCGTCCTCACCGAAGGTCGTGTCAACCGTCGCCGCGCGCAACGCGCCGTCGGCCAACGCCGTCTCCGACGTTCCGACAGCGGCACTCTCGTCAAACGCCTCGCAGAGCGCGAGGACTTCCGCGAGCGTGCGCTGCTTCGTCGAGCGCGCGGCCGCGGCGTGCGCCTCTTCGTCTTCCGCGCCGAGCCCGCCGAAGAGCAAAGGCGCGCACAGCTCTATCTGTTCGACCTCCGCCGACCCGGCGGGCGTGGGGCACGCGCCGAGGAAGACGCGCGTGGAAAAGTGGTCGGCCTCGCGCTCGCGGTCGATGGCCGGGTTCGTCACGACGGCCACGCGCTCGTGGAAGTAGTCCGAGACGTTGCGCCGCTTCTGCGAGAGCGCGGCGAGCGGCCCGTCCCACCCCAATCCGCTGATCGGCTCCTTGCCCGACTCGGCCATCTCGCGGACTTCCGACTCCTCGATGCGGCCCCAGCCGAACGCGGCGAGCCGACGCTCGTCGAGCCCCGCCGCCACGTCGCCGTCGGGGGATTGTACGGGGGACTGTGCGGTCTCTTCGTCAGCCCACTTCACGCGGGCGTTGAGGCCGGCCGGGTGGAAGCGCTCGCGCACGTCTTCGAGCGCGCGCCGTTGCAGCTCGTGGTACTCGAAGACCTCGACGCCGACGCCGCGCTTCAACAAGAAACCCATCTTCTCGCCGGGCGCGAGCGGGCGCGGGTCGCGCACCATGTTCTCCAAAGGCACGACGCCCTTCTCCGAAGAGGCGAAGAACTCCTTCTCCGTCTCGCCGCACCAGAGCGGCCGGAGGCCCAGAGCGTCGGAGCTGAAAACAATCTCGTCGGCCTGCCGCGCGATGATGGCCGCGGGGCCTTGCGCGTGCGCGCCGAACGCGCGGCGCCAGTAGCGGTACAGCTCGCGCACGTCCGCGGGGAAGCGCTCGATCTCGCTCCAGACGGGCGGGAAGGCGATCTCCAAAGCGTTCATCAAACTCAGGCCATACTCGAACATGAAGCTCTCGACGACGCGGTCTAAGACCTGCGAGTCGCTGGCGCGCGGCGGGAGTTGGAAGCCGAGCGCGAGCGCCTCGCGCCCGAGCCTATCGACCGAGTTGATCTCGCCGTTGTGGCCGAGCGTGGAGAACATCTGCGCGCGCTCGGCGCGCGAGTCGGTGTTGGTCGAGTAGCGGCCGTGGCCGAGCGAGATGGCCGACTTGAAGTCGGGGTGCGAAAGCTCGGGGAAGTAGCGGCGCAGGGTGTCGGCGTCGCCGCGCACCTTGTAGATGACGCTGTTCGGGCTTAAGGAAGCGACGTGGACGGGCAGCTCGCGTTCGAGCCGCAGGGTGATGTGAAAGATGTCGCGGTCTTCGACGCCGCGCGCCGTGCGCGGCAGCGCCGCGACCTGCCAGAACTCGGGCTCGGCGGCGCGCGCCTGCGGCCCCAGGGCCTCTGTGCGCACGCGCGCGGTCTCGCTGACGAGCACCTCGAAGCGCGACTCTTCGAACAGCTCGAGCGCGCGCTTCTTAATCTCGCACGCGTCGGCGCGGTGCTCGTGCGGGATCATGACGTGCGCGACGGTGAACTGCGCGCGGTTGACGAGCGAGCCGCGCAGGGATGCCGCCTCCAGACGCTTGGCCCAGCGCTCGCGCGGGATGTCCGTTTGCAGACCGGCGCCGTCGCCTTCGCCCTCGACCTCACCCGTGCGGTGGCCCATGCGGGCGAGTGCTTCGAGCGTGCGCTTGACGTTGCCGTGCGAGGCGCGCCCGTCCTTCTTCACGTTGGCGATGATGGCGCAGGCGTCGCGCTCCGACTCATCGTGGCGCCAGCGGCTCGGGCGGACGGCGCCGCCCCGCGCCTGCGCGCGCAAGTCGCCGACTCTATGGGCCGCCTCAGACATTACTCTCGTTGCAAAAGGCTCGGGGGAAAAAAGAGGCCATCAACCCTCGGACGTTGATGGCCTGCCGCACACACTGTCGGTTGCAGGACAAGCCGTCAGGTTACGCGCTTGCGCGCGTGGACGACTACAGCCACGCGCCCTTTAAGGGCGACGGCCGAAGCCTTCCGGCGCCGGAAGTGCGACTTGACGGAAGTGGCTGGACGCAGATCAGACATTCCACACACCCGGAGACTGGAGACCCGCCCCGGCCGGCTTTGGCACCACACGGCCGGCGCTTCTCTCCCCACTATGGGGGCGGATGCTACAACCTTTGGTTCCATTTGTATAATTGATAATTTTTACAAGGTCATAAATGACAGCCGTCCCCTCCCCGCGCGACAGATTCGTCGTTATTCGGGGCGTGAGGACAAAAACGTCGGCAGCCTTTCGCCGCGTCAGCGGCGGATGAATTTAGACCGGCCTTTCAAGGCCGGTTTGAGGTTGAACGAAACGATGCCGCGTCGCGCCAGCGACGCCTGAACGGGCCGAATGGTTTCAGGCGTCGCTGGCGCGACGCGGCATCTTGTTAACATTCGACGTTCCCGGCCTTGAAAGGCCGGTCTAAATTCACCCGCCGCTCCGCGGCGCCGACCAAGCGCGACAATTTTGCATGGGCCGAAGGCGCGAACGACGAGATTGTCTCGTCCGTCGTCGGATGCCAGAAACTTCAAACACACTTAACCCTTGAAAATTCACTACCCGAGCGTCGTGGGGCGCAACGGTACGGGCTTTGCCATCTGAGTCCGGCCACGAAGGCTGCGAACACAGACGGAGGTCTTAAGCTCGTGTCACTGATCTTGAGCGGCAATGAATTCATCTCGGCCGACCCGCTCGGCGCCGGCGTCCTGGCGGGGCTCTCGAAGCTCGCCTCGCGCAACCCCGTGCTCGTCAACGGCGTCCGCTTGAGCGCGCGGGAGTTGGCCGAGCTAGCCGAGGAGGCGCGCCGCACCGAGCGCGCCGTCTGGGTCGGCGCCCGCCCGCGGGACGCCGCGAAGTGAGTGCGCCCAGCGGCGCCCCGCGACGCGCGCGATGGGAGTCGCGTCGCGGGGCGCTTCCCGAGTCATTTCCCGAGCCATTTCCAACCCGGCCGGGGCGCCGGCACGCGCGGGGTCGCTTGACTAACCGCGGACGGGTGTGGCTATTGTCACCGGACGTTTCTCTTTGAGGTGACTTGACGCACATGGAAATGACGCAGCTCGAATTCTTCCTCCAGGTCATCGCCGAGGGCAGCTTCTCGAAGGCGGCGGACGCCGTCGGCCGCACGCAGCCCGCGGTGAGCATCGCCATCCGCCGGCTCGAAGACGAGGTCGGCGCCCCGCTCTTCGACCGCTCGCAGAAGACGCCGACGCTCACCGAGGCCGGCCTCGCCATCCAGGACTACGCGCGGCGCATCCTCGCCCTGCGCGACCAGGCGCGCGGCGCCGTCGCCGAGCTGCGCGAGCTGAAGCGCGGGCTGGTGCGCGTCGGCGCCAACGAGAGCACCTCGCTCTACCTCCTGCCGCAGGTCATCCTCTCCTTCCGCGAGAAGCACCCCGAAGTGAAGGTCGAAATCTACCGCCACGTCTCGGAGCGCCTGCCGCGCGAGGTGCTCGACCGCGGCGTGGACTTCGCCGTCCTCGCCTTCGAGCCGGAAGACCGCGACCTCGAATCCTTCTGCGTGCTGCGCGACGAGCTGTCCCTCATCCTCAACCCCGAGCACCCGCTCGCCGGGCGCAAGGAGGTGACGGTCGAAGAACTCGGGCGCGAAGACTTCCTCGCGCACAACGTCCGCACGGCCTCGCGCAACAAGGTGATTGAAGTCTTCGCCCAGCACCACACGCCGCTCAACATCACGCTGGAACTGGCGACGGTCGAGACCATCAAGCGCTTCGTCCAGCTCAAGGTCGGCCTCGCCTTCGTCCCACACATGTGCGTGCGCGAGGAGCTGGAGCGCGGCACGCTGGCGACGGTGCCCGTGAAAGGGCTGACCTACGTCCGCACGCTCTGGGCGACGCACCGCCGCAACGCGACCCACTCGCACGCGGCCGCCGCGTTCCTCGCGGCGCTGCGGCAGCACGCGAAGGCGGCCTCATAAGTCGCGCCTATCGGCTCATAAAAATTTTTGCCCAACTATTTGTTGACAGCCCCCGGGATGCTTTCTTACTATCCTCGGGCGGCCCCGCACGCGGGGCTTTGCAAGTCCGAAGAGCTTTCGACATGACACACGGCGCGCGCTTTTATTACTTCGCCTTTACGTACCGCTACCCCTTCGGGGGCGGCGGGCCGGGCGAACTTCGTGCGCGCGCTTGTGGGCGAGAGTCTTAGAGACGCGCACAAAAAGATTCGAACCGAGCCGGCCGCGACCCCGCAGAGGAAGTCGCGGCCGGCTCTTTTGGTGCCGGGCCGAATGCACGGAGTTTTAACTGATGACCATCGAAGACTGGCGGGTCGAGATAGACAAGATTGACGCGGAGCTGCTGCGGCTGCTCAACGCGCGCGCCGAGATTGCCGTCCGCGTGGGCGAGTCGAAGCGCGTCGCGGGGCTCTCGGTCTTGAACCGTGGGCGCGAGCGCGAGGTGGTCGAGCGCGCGCGGCGCGGCAACCGCGGGCCGCTCGACGGCGACGCGGTCGAACGCCTCTTCCGCGCCGTCATCCGCGAGTCGCGCCGCCTCCAGACGCAGCTCGCCGCCGAGGCGCAGGAGGCCGCGAGATGAGCAAGGGCGCCGGCCCCGCGCGCGTCGCCTTCCAGGGCGAGCGCGGGGCCTTCAGCGAGGAGGCGGCCGTCAAGCTTCTGGGCGAGGGCGTGACTCTCGTCCCGCGCCCGACCTTCGAGTCGCTCTTCGCCGCTACGGAAGAGGGCGCGGCCGACCTCGCGCTCGCGCCCTTCGAGAACACGCTCGCGGGCTCCGTCCACCGCGTCTACGACCTGCTCCTCGACAGCCCGCTCCACATGACGGCCGAAGTCGTCATCCCCATCCGACATTTCCTCATCGGGCCGCCCGGCTCGAAGGTCGAGGAGATCAAGACGGTCGAGTCGCACCCCGTCGCGCTCGCGCAGTGCGAGCGCTTCTTCGCCTCGCGCCCAGACATCCGCCGCGTCGCGGCCGACGACACCGCGGGGAGCGTCGCCAACGTCCTGCGCCGCGGCGACCCTTCGTGCGCGGCGGTCGCGGGCCGGCGCGCGGCCGAAACCTACGGCGGACAAATCCTCCGCGCAGGGCTCGAAGACCACCCGGAGAACTACACGCGCTTCGTCCTGCTCGCGCCCGAGCCCTCCGACGCGAAGGGGGCCGACAAGCTCTCGCTCGTCCTCAAGCTCGCGCACCGGCCGGGCGCGCTCCACCACGCGCTCGAACCCTTCGCCCGCCGGGGCATCGACCTGCTCAAGATCGAGAGCCGCCCGCTGCGCGGCCAACCCTGGGAGTACCACTTCTACCTCGACCTGCGCGGCGCGCCCCGCGACCCGGAGCTTTCGGCCGCACTCGAAGAGTTGCAAGCGCGCACCGCCAGCGTGCGCGTCCTCGGCCACTACGCATCGGCAAAGACTAGTGATGGCTAAGCGTTGGGACAGGGTGACTGTGGTCGGGTGCGGGCTGGTGGGCGCGTCGTTCGCGCTCGCGCTCAGACGCGCGGGCGCGTGCGGGCGCGTCGCGGGCTGGGACGCCGACCCTGACGTTTTGCACGAAGCCCAACGCCTCGGCGCGATTGATGAAGTTGACGAAGCCTTCGACGAAGGCGGTGTGTCTCAGTCAGACTTATTTTACCTGGCAACTCCCGTCGGGCAGATCATCGAGTTCCTGCGCGCGGGCGGGCCGCACGTCAAACCGGGCGCGGTCGTGACCGACGTGGGGAGCACGAAAGTTGAAATCTGTCGTGCGGCGATTTCGCAGACGGAAAAATCCTGGCGCTTCGTCGGCGGCCACCCCGTCGCGGGCAGCCACCTGCGCGGGCCTTCGCACGCGCGCGCAGACCTCTTCGAGGGCGCGCCGTACGTCCTGACGCCGCCCGCGGACGGCAGCGACCCTTCGGCGCTCGACGCGGTGGCGGAGACATTGAAACTCCTCGGCGCGCGCGTGCGCCTGATGCCGGCGGGCGAGCACGACCGCGCGCTGGCGAGGCTGAGCCACCTGCCGCAGCTCGTCTCGTGCGCGCTCTCGGCGACGGCTGACGAAGCCCTGGAGGCCGACGAACTCAACGCGCTCGCCGGCCCCGGCTACCGCGACATGACGCGGTTGGCAAAGAGCCCCTGGGCCGTCTGGCAAGACATCCTCGCCACGAACTCGGGCGAGGTGGCCGACGCGCTCGACGCGCTCATCCTGAAACTCTCCGCCGCGCGCGACGGGCTGCGCGGACACTCCCGGCGACTGTGCGAAGACCCCGCAGGCGCGCGCCGCCTGGAAGGGCTCGCCGCGGCGCGCTCCCTCTTCGGCCGGGTCGGGCCGAGTTAAACCACATGCTGAAGGCGGTCAAAGACATGATCTTAATCCTCGACCCGAAAGTCGCCGCGGGCGGCGAGACGTACAAACAACTGATGTCACACCTCTCGCGCCTGCCCAACATCGAGCTGCGCATCCACCACGAGCAGGGCGCCGAGAAGTCTCTGACCGAGGTCTACCTCATCGGCAACACGGCCGCGCTCTCGATGGACGACATGCGCGCGCTGCCCGGCGTTGACCACGTCGTCCGCGTCTCGGAAGAGTACCGCGTCGTCGGCCGCCACAAGGACGACGACCGCCCGACCTTCTTCGAGTACAACGGCGTCCGCTTCGGCCAGGACACGCTCCACGTCTTCGCGGGCCTCTGCGCCGTGGACACGCGCGAGCACGTCGAGCAGATGATGCGGGCGCTGCAAGCACACGGGCAGGTCTGCACGCGGATGGGCGCGTACAAGCCGCGCACCTCGCCCTACTCTTTCCAGGGGCACGGCAAGAGTTGTCTGCCTTACGTCTTCGAGCTGGCGGGCAAGTACGGCATCAAGGTCATCGCGATGGAGGTGACGCACGAGTCGCACATCGAAGAGATCCGCGCGGCGCTCGAAGAGACCGCGAGCCCGGCGGGCGTCATGCTCCAGATCGGCACGCGCAACACGCAGAACTTCGAGCTGCTCAAGCTCGTCGGCCGCCAGCGCGACTTCCCCGTGCTCCTGAAGCGCGGCTTCGGCATCACGCTCGACGAGTCTTTGAACGCGGCCGAGTACCTCGCGAGCGAGGGGAACCGCAAGGTCGTCTTCGGCCTGCGCGGGATGAAGACTTCAATCGGCGACCCGCACCGCAACTTCGTGGACTTCGCGCACGTCCCCGTCGTCAAGCGCCTGACGCGGATGCCGGTCTGCATCGACCCCTCGCACTCGGTCGGCCAGCGCGCCTACGCGCCCGACCGCCTGCTCGACATCCTCCACGTCACCGCGCAGGGCGTCATCGCCGGCGCCAACATGATCCTCGTGGACTTCCACCCCAACCCCTCGCGCGCGCTCGTGGACGGCCCGCAGGCGCTCACGCTCCGCGAGCTGCCGCACTTCCTCGAAGACGTTTCGCTCGTCCGCGAGACCTACGAGAAGCGCGTCGCGCTCGCCGCCCGCGCCGCGGAGATGAAGGTTGAAGCGGAAGAGATTAAGGTCGGGTAACCTGTTACTTGAGCGTAGCGGAACATTCGTTCACCGCAGAGGCGCAGAGGACGCGGTGGAGTGCCTCTCACTTCAGGCTCAAGATAGGGCTTTAGCAAGCGCCTCAAGCGACGGCTCAATCTCTTCACACACCGATTCTTTGTCGAGCAGTTCCGCCAGCGCGGGCGGCGTCTCGACTTCCCTTCCCACCAAAGGCTCGACTATCGACTCGAACTTCGCCGGGTGCGCCGTCGCGACGACGACCCAGTGCGGCGACGCCAACCGCGCGCGCACGCGGGCGGCCGCCGCGGTGTGTGGGTCGAAGACGCGGCCGCGTGTTGTCGCCTCTGCTTCGATGGTGCGCTTTATCTCTTCATCCGACACCGTGAAGGCGCGCGCGAAGGTTTTGAGTTCTTCGAAGTCCGGGTGCAGTTGGAGCAGGCGCTCGACGTTGCTCGGGTTCCCCACGTCCATCGCGTTGGCGAGCGTGCGCACTGTGGGGCGCGCGGCCCACGCGCCGGAGTCGAAGTAGTCGGGCACGGCGCGGTTGGCGTTCGTGGCGAGCGCGATCTCGCGGACGGGCAGCCCGGCGGCGCGCGCCCAGAAGGCCGCGACGGCGTTCCCTAAATTCCCCGTCGGGACGACGAGCCCGGCGCGCGCGCCGCGGCGCCGCAAGTACCAGAGGCTCGCCGCCGCGTGGTAGGCCGCCTGCGGCAGAAGGCGCCCGAAGTTGATGCTGTTGGCCGAGAGCAGGCCGTGCGCGCGATTCAATTGGCGGTCGGCGAAGGCGGCTTTAACAATCCGCTGGCAGTCGTCGAAGTCCCCGCGCACGGCGAAGGCGCGCACGCCCGCGCCCCAGCAGGTCAACTGCTTCTCCTGCCGCGGTGAGACGAGCCCCTTCGGAAAGAGGATGACGACCTCCGCGTTCGCGCGCACGGCGAAGGCCGCCGCGACCGCGCCGCCCGTGTCGCCCGAGGTCGCAACTAAAACAGTCCGGCGCCCCGGCAGGCGCGAGACGCACGCGGCGAGGAAGCGCGCCCCCACGTCCTTGAAGGCCGCGGTCGGGCCGTGGAATAGTTCGAGCAGGGCGGTCGTCTCGTCAAGCTCGACGAGCGGGACGGGGAAGTCGAAAGCCTCGCGGCAGATGTCAGACAGTTGGACTGATAGTTCGTCGCCTTCGAAGAAGGGGGCGAGGAACTTCTCCGCGATGTCGGCCAGCGATTCGAGCCCTTCGAAGTCTTCAACTTCAAATGTGGGAAAGCGCTCCGGCACGTAGAGCCCGCCGTCGGGCGCGAGGCCGGTCTGGATGGCTTCAGATAATCCAAGAGGCGGCGACGACGCGCGCGTGCTGACGTACCTCATCGGATGACCTTCGCCCCTTCTTCGCTGACGTGGGAGACCCAGGAGTCAACTTCCGCGACGCCGCTCGCCCTGAATACTTCGACCATCGCGGCGCGCGCTCTCTCCGCAGTCTCTTCATCGTTCGCCAACGCGAAGACGCTCGGGCCGGAGCCGGAGATGGAGGCGCCCAGGGCGCCCGCTTCGAGCGCGGCCGCCTTGACGCGCGCGAAGCCGGGGATGAGCGCGGCACGCTGCGGCTCGATGAGCACGTCTTCGAGGCAAGCCCTCATCAACTCGAAGTCGTCGTTGAAGCAGGCGGCGACGAGGCCGGCGAGTCGCGCGGACTGGCGCACGTGATCCGCGAGCGGGACGTGCGGCCTCAAGACGGCGCGCGAGTCGCGCGTGTCCACGCGGACGTGCGGGTGGACGAGCACGGCGAGGAGCCCGCGCGGGACGGGCAGTCGCACGCAACGAAGGGGGTCGGTCGAGACGATGAGCGTGAGCCCGCCGAACAGAGACGGCGCGGCGTTGTCCGGGTGCGAGGCGCCGCACGCCACGCGCTCGGCCGCGAGCGCGTACGCGAGCAGAGACTCTTTCGGCAGGGGCGCTTTGAGCAAAGAGTTCGCCGCGACGAGCGCCGCCACGGCCGAGGCGGCCGAGCCGCCCATGCCGGAGCCGAGCGCGATGCCTTTCCGCACGCGCACGTCGAAGCCGAAGCCGGGCCGGAGGTCTTCGAGGAGTTTGATGAGGCCGACGGTCGCTGTGTTCTGCGCGGGGTCGAGCGAGATGGCGCCGTCAGGCAAAGTGCCCGTCGCGTCCGAGACCTCGACGACGCGGACGGACTCTCCCTCCGTCAGAGTCAACGCCACCTCGTCGCCCGCGGCCTCGACGGCGAAGCCGAGCACGTCGAAGCCGACGGCGACGTTCGAGACGGTCGCGGGCGCGAACGCCGCGGCGCTTCTCATAAAGGTGCCCCCAGGAAGGTCGCCAGGCGCAGGAGGTCTGCGAAGACGCCCGCCGCGGTGACGGCCGGGCCGGCGCCGGGGCCGCGCACGATCATCGGCTGCACGTCGTAGCGCTTCGTGCGGAAGCTGACGACGTTGTCGCTCTCGCTCAAGGATGCGAACGGGTGCGCGAGCGGGTAGGGTCGCAGGCTCGCCGAGACCCCGGAACCCTGCTCAATTGTCCCGACGTAGCGCAGCACCTCGCCGCGCGCGCGCGCCGCGTTCAACTGTGCGGCGACGGCCGCGTCGTGCCGGCTCAGGTGGTCGAAATACTCTTCGACGGTCGAGGCGCGCAGGTCTTCGGGGACGAGGCTCTCGACCGACACGTCTTCCAGCTCGATCCCCATCCCCATCTCGCGCGCGAGGATGACGAGCTTGCGCGCCACGTCCATGCCCGAGAGGTCTTCGCGCGGGTCGGGCTCGGTGTAGCCGCGCGCGTGCGCCTCGCGCACGACCTGCGAGAAGGGCTTGGTGCCGTCGAAGGTGTTGAAGATGTAGGAGAGCGTCCCGGACAGCACGCCCTCGATGCGCAGAATCTCGTCGCCCGTGTCGAGCAGGTCGCGCAGCGTGTGGATGACGGGCAGGCCCGCGCCGACGTTCGTCTCGTAGAGGAAGTAGCGCCCCCGCCGGCGCGCGGCGTCGCGCACGGCGCGGTACTGCGCGAGCGTCCCGGTGTTCCCCTTCTTGTTCGGCGTGACGACGTTGATGCCGCGGTCGAGCCACTCGGCGTAGCGCGCGGCCACGCCCGCGTCCGACGTGGCGTCGATGAGGACGGCGTGCGGCAGGTGCTCGGCGAGGACGTGCTCGGCGAAGCGCTCGATGTCGGCCTGCGAGCCTTTGCCGTTTAAATCTTCCTTCCAACTGTTCAAATCGACCGCGCGCTCGTCGAGGAGCATCCGGCGGCTGTTCGTCAGGCCGCGCACGCGCACGTCTATCGAGCGGCGGCGGCACAGCTCTTCGAGCCGCGCGTTGAGCTGGTCGAGGAACGTCCCGCCGATGAGGCCGGTGCCGACGACGCCGACCGAGAGCGTCTGGTGCGAGAGGTAGAAGGCCGAGTGGACGTTGCGCAGGGCGCGCGTCGCCTCGCGCTCGTCGATGACGGCCGAGATGTTTCGCTCCGAAGACCCTTGGGCGATGGCGCGCACGCTCACGCCCGCGCGCCCGAGCGCGGTGAAGAACTTGCCCGCGACGCCCGGCGCGTCCACCATCCCGTCGCCGACCGCGGCGAGGATGCAGCAGCCTTCCGTCAGACCCACGGTCTGAATCTGCCCGCGCGTCATCTCCGACATGAACGCTTCTTCGACGGTTCTCTTTGCCAGTTCACCTTGTGTGCCCGGCACCGCGAAGCAGATGGAGTGCTCGCTCGACCCTTGCGAGATGAGGACGACCGAGACGCCCTCCGCGCGCAGCGCGCCGAAGAGCTTGTTGGCGATGCCGGGCACGCCGACCATGCCCGTGCCCTCGACGTTGACGAGCGTCATGCCCTCGACGGTGGCGAAGCCTTTGACGGGGAAGCCGGGGGAGGACGCGGCCGAGATGGTCGTGCCCACGGCGTCGGGGCGGAAGGTGTTCTTGATGTGGACGGGGATGCCGCCCGCGATGACCGGCGACATCGTGTTCGGGTGGATGACCTTCGCGCCGAAGTAGGCGAGTTCCGCGGCCTCCTGGTAGGAGAGCGCGGGGACGACGAGCGCGTCGGGGACGCGGCGCGGGTCTGCGCTGAGCACCCCGTCCACGTCCGTCCAGATGGTGACCGACTCGGCGCCGAGCAGCGCCGCGAAGATCGAGGCCGAGTAGTCGCTGCCGTTGCGCTTGAGCGTCGTCGCCACGCCGTCGCGCGTCGAGGCGACGTAGCCGGTGACGACGAGCGGGTCGGGCTCGCGCCCTTCGAGCCACTCGGAGAGCTTCGCGCGTGAAAGCTCCCAGTCCACGGCGACGCCGCGCGCGTCCGCCTCGACGACGAGCGCCGCGCGCGCGTCGAGCCAGTCGGAGGGGCAGCCCTTCTGTCCGAGCAGGGCGTCGAGGAAGCGCGCCGACCACAGCTCGCCGTGGCCGGAGACGAACTCGGCGATGTGCTCGGACTGGAGCCGCGCGATCCAGACGCCGCGCAGCACCTCCTCCAACTCCCGGAAATCATTCTCCAACGCTTCGGCCAGGGCCTTCTCGCGCGCGGCGTCGAGCCCGAGCGCGGCGGCCGTCTCAAGGTGGCGCGCGCGCAAAGCTTGAAGTCTTTCCGTATACCTTTCGTCGCGCGCGGCGGCGCCCGAGACGAGCCCGAGCAGCGCGTCGGTCACGCCCGACATCGCCGAGACGACGACGGCCGCGCGCTCGCCCCGCGCGCGCCGCGCGAGCAGAATCTCGGCCACGGCCTCGTACCGCCCCGCGTCGGCCACGCTCGTCCCGCCGAACTTGTGTACGACCCACTTCGCCATAGACACCTCACATGGAGGCGCGACCTTAGCCCACCGGCGCGCCCGCGCGCAACTGCCGGGGTGAAGGTTTAACGTCCGGCGTCGTACAGGCCGCGCGCGCCGGACGCGAATCAGACTTGCACGAAATAGGCGGCTCGGCTCTATAATGCCCGCGCCCCTGCTTCTAATAGAAGCCGCTGACACGCCTCGCATCACGGCGGCAGTGTGACGACGCAACTCAAGGGGCCTGCGTTCACTTTCCCCCGTCACCGCGATGAAAGCCCTCGTCATAGACGACAACGAACTGGTGCGCGACAACGTCGCCGAAGTCCTGCGCGGCGAAGGCTGGGAGGTGTGTGTGGCCGACTCGGCCGCGCGCGCCTTCGAGATGCTGGGCGAAGGCGAGAGCTGGCAGCTCGTCTTCTGCGACGTGAAGCTCTCCGACGCGCAGGAGGCCGAAGGGTACGCCGTCCTGCGGCGCTTCGTCGAGGAGCAGCCCGACGCGCAGACCGTCCTCATGACCGGCCACGGCTCGGCCGCGGGCGCGCTCGACGCCGTCTCCGCAGGCGCCTACGACTACCTCATGAAGCCCTTCGAGGTCGGGGACGTGGTGCGCATCGCGCGGGACGTGCGCCGCGCCGTCGAGAAGCGCGAGCGGCCGGGCACCACGGGCGAGCTGCCGCCCGCGCCCGTCTACACCTCCGACATCGACCTGGTCGGCATCAGCTCGGGCTTCGTCGAGGTGATGAAGATGGTCGGCCGGGTCGCCGCGACGAACCTCCCCGTGCTGATTACGGGCGAGTCGGGGACGGGCAAGGAGGTCGTCGCGCGCGCCATCCACCAGCGCAGCACGCGCGCCGAGGGGCCGTTCGTCGCCGTCAACTGCGGCGCCGTGCCTTCGGAGCTGATCGAGTCGGAGATGTTCGGCCACGTCCGCGGCGCCTTCACCGGGGCGGAGCGCGACCGGCGCGGGCTCCTCCAGGAGGCGGACGGCGGCACCATCCTCCTCGACGAGATTACGGAGACGACGCCCGCCTTCCAGGTGAAGCTCCTGCGCGCCT
This sequence comes from Acidobacteriota bacterium, assembly GCA_019242475.1. GTDB lineage: Bacteria > Acidobacteriota > Blastocatellia > Pyrinomonadales > Pyrinomonadaceae > QHXN01. Next base: position 74,358 of record JAFAVK010000015.1, read on the forward strand.
TGCAGGAGGGCGAGATTCGGAGGGTGGGGTCGAACCACACCCTCCGCGTGGACTCGCGCGTCATCGCCGCGACGAACCGCGACGTGGAGCGCGAGGTGAAAGAGGGGAGGTTCCGGCAGGACTTGTTCTACCGCCTCAACGCGGTGACGCTGCACCTGCCGCCCCTGCGCGAGCGGCGCGAGGACATCATGCCGATGGCGCGCCACTTCGCCGAGCGCGCCTGCCCCGGCGCCGGCCCCGTCAGCTTCTCGCGCGACGCCGTGCGCGCGCTCGTCTCCTACGACTGGCCGGGCAACATCCGCGAGCTGGAGAACGCCATCATCCGCGCCGTCGCCCTCTGCGAACGGCTGGTGCGCCCCGAAGACCTGCCCGAGCGCGTGCGCGAGGCGGCGGCGCAGCACGAGAGGCAGCAGCACGCCCTCGACGCGCCCGCGCACGAAGCGACGGCCAATGACTCGCCGCCCGCGCCCGCCGAAGAGCCGCTCGTCTCGCTCTCCGAACTTGAGGGCCGCCACATCGCGCGCGCGCTCGCACACACCGGCGGCAACAAGCAGGCCGCCGCGCGCCTCCTCGGCATCGACCGCACGACCCTCCAACGCATGATCAAGCGCCACGGCCTCGACGCGAACAGCGCCCGCGCCAACGGCGACGCCAACAAGCCCGACGCCAACGGCGACGGCCCGGCTCCGACCTAAAATTCCACATCCGAAGGCCCGCGCGGCCATTTCGACGCCGCGGGAAGCCGTTCCGACGCCTCGGAATGCTATTCCCACGCCTCGGAATGCTATTCCCACGCCTCGGAATGGCATTCCGAGGCGTGGGAATAGCATTCCGTCGCGTGGTAACGCCATTCCCGCACGGCGTAATGCCATTACGTCGCGTGGGAATGGCATTCCGTCGCGCGGGAATGGCGTTACGTCGCGGTGTAATGCCATTACATCGGCGCGTAATGGCGTTACGCCGCGACGTAATGGCGTTGCGGTGCGACGGGAAAACATTCCCACGCTGCGGGAAACGATTCCGTTCAGGCGGGAAGGCGTTCCGACGAGACGGAAAACGGTTTCGGCGAGGCGTTGTCGCACTCGGCCGTAAAAAAGGGCCGCGACGTTGGCCGCGGCCCTTCTCTCTTTTCCCTTCCCCTCGCTCGAAAACTTCAGGCGGCCACAATCCCCTGGCGGCCGGACTCGCCGCGGCGTGCGACCTCGCGGGCGATGGCGAGGATTTGGGCGGTGTCGAAGGGCTTGGCGATGACCCAGTCCACCCGCGCGGCCTGCCGCTCGCTCGAACCGACGGCCTCGCCCCAGCCGGTGACGACCGCGACCGGAATCTTCTCGTCCAGCTCGCGGACGGCGTGCGCCAGCTCCCAGCCGCTCATCCCCTGCATCCCGAGGTCTGTGAAGAGCGCGTCGAAGGCCGAGCCGTCGCCGAACTTCTCCAGCGCCTCGCGCCCGCTCGAAGCCAGCTCGACGTGATAGCCCTCGCTCTCAAGGATGTCGGCGAGCAGCTCGCGCACGTTCTCCTCGTCGTCCACGACGAGGATGCGCGTCGCGCCCGGGCGCTGCGGGACGAGCGCGATGGCCGGCGCCTCTGCGGCCGGCTCCTGCGGCGCGGCGGCCCCGGCCGCGGGCAGCCTGACGCGGAAGGTCGTGCCCTTGCCGACCTCGGACTCGGCCTCGATGCCGCCCTCGTGGCGCCGGATGATGCCGTAGGAGACGGCAAGCCCGAGCCCCATCCCGGCCTTCCCCTTCGTCGTGAAGAACGGGTCGAAGACGCGCGAGCGCACCTCCTCGGCCATGCCCGTCCCCGTGTCGGCCACGGCGATCTCGACCTGCCCGGCGGCCTCGCGCGTCGAGAGCGTGAGCGTCCCGCCCTGCGGCATCGCGTCCACGGCGTTGAAGACGAGGTTGACCAGGACTTCGCGCAGCTCCGACTCGTCGCCCATCACGCGCGCCTCGTCCGAGCCGAGTTGCAGCTCCAGACTGATGTGGACGCCCTCGGACTCGGCGCGGCTCTTCCAGCGCGGCCGCGTGATCTCGCGCACGTCGAGGAGGAGCTGGTCAACGTCCACCGGCTGGAAGTCGTGGTCGCGGCGCTGGCGCGCGAAGTCCTGGATGCGCTTGATGGTCTTGGCGCCGTCCTTCGCCGTCTTGATGATGAGCTTCAGCCCGGCCTCGATGCGCTCGGGGTCTTTCGCGCCGAGCAGGAGCTGCGCGCGGCCGAGGATGCCCGCGAGCGTGTTGTTGAAGTCGTGCGCGACGCCCGACGCGAGTTCGCCCAACGCCGAAAGCTTTTCGATCTGCGCGTACTGCTCGCGGATGCGCTCCTGCTCGCTGATGTAGTGCGAAAGCTCCTCGACGTGGCGGCGGGCCTGCTCGGCCTGCTGGGCGGCGGACTCGGCGCGCGCCTCGGCGGCGGCCTCGGCCTTGGCGGCGGCCGACATCGCCTCGAGGTTGTTGAGGTAGGTGCGGTAGGTGAGGTAGGTGATGACGACGATCGGCGCGGCGGCGACCAGCGCGTAGAGGCCGACGGTCGAGAAGAGCTTGACCGTGATGCCCGCGGCCGAGGCGCCGCCGAAGTAGGTGATCGAAGTCCAGAGGTACCGGTTGCGCCACGTCACCCAGAGCGGCTCGTTCGCCTTGAGCGCGGTCTGCGCCGAGACGATGGCGGTGTTGACGACGTACTGCACGAGCGCCATCACGCAGAGCGCGCCGGCGAAGGTGGCCGAGAACTCGCCCCGCGCCAGCGCCGTCACGTCGCCGTAGACGAGCGTCAGCACGGCGTAGGTGACGAGCGTCGAGAGCCCCATCATCGCCCCGTTGAAGGTGCTGGTGAAGAAGCTGATCGGCGGCCGCACGAAGCGCGAGGCGATGAAGATCTCCGCCGCGCCGAGCAGCACCGCCACCTCGCCGCCGTAGAGCAGCATGACGAGGAAGATGAGGGCGTCGGAGAACGAAATCTTCCCCGAGGCCGTGCGCGGGATGGGGACGCAGAGGCGCGAGCTGACGAAGAGCGTGAAGAGGACGAGCGGCACCAGCCGCAGGTCGAGCCGCCGGACGGGCAGGCTCGCCGCCGCGTAGAGCAGGACGGCCGCGCCCGCGACGATGAACGTCCACATGTACGGCTTGACGTAACGTTGCGTCGGCATAGGAGAGATGTAGGTCGGCGGAATCAATTACCCCGTTCGAGGAAGACCGTGTCGAAGCGGCCGCGCAGCTTGTAGCCGGCTTTGTTGAAGAGCGCCTGCGCGGCGAAGTTCTGCTCGTTGACGAGCGCGCTCACGCACTTCGTCTGCTCAAGCATGGCGCGGCCGAGCTGCGCGATGCAGCGCAGCCCCAGGCCCTGCTGGCGGCTGGCCGGCTCCACGTAGACGCCTTCGAGGTAGATGCACTCGGGCGTCTCGGAGACGACGTCGGCCTTGAAGAGCAGCTCCCCGCCCTCGGCCAGCACCCAGACGCGGCCGTGCTCGATGCGGCGCGCGCAGCGCATGCGGAAGCCGTGCAGGTCAACGTCGATGGGGTTGACGCCGCTCTCCTCGTAGGCCATCGCCGCGTGGACGGGCATCACCAGCAGCAGGTCGTCGAGCGTGGCGGGGCGCAAGCCGCCGACGGGCTCGCGCGCCGAGACCGGCCAGCGCAGCTCGTAGAGCAGCTCGCGCGAGAAGAGGCGCGGCGGCTGCCCCGCCGGCGCGTAGTGCTCCCAGAAGCGGCCGACCAGCGCCTCCTCGCCGAGGATCATGTGCGCGCGCTGCTCGCCCTGCGCGATGCGCGCGAACGCCCTGAGCGCCGGCGCCGTGTCGGCCGCGACGTAGACGGCGTGGCCGACGAGCGCGACGCCTTCGAGCCTCCCCTCGGCGTCGCGGCAGGCGTGGAACGTGCCGCGGTTGAAAGGGCTCTCGAAGCCGTTGTCGCGGATGAGCCCGCTCATGATGACGGCCTGCGCCGGGCGGCCCGAAAGGAAGTCGAGCACCTCCGACTCCGGGTGGCTCTCGGTGAGCGGGTGGACGAGCGGCGTCGCTCCCACCCGCTCGGGGCGCGCGGGCGCCGCCACTCCCTGCGTCTTCAACTCCTTCAACTGGGGCATCGCCTCTCTCCTAAAGTTGGCGTTCACTCCGGCGCGCGGCGGCTCGGGGGGCCGCCGTGGCGCGCGTCTCACTTGTAGGTTCACTTGTAGTCGGGGCTGTCGCCACCCGCTTCGGGCGTGGGCGGCGGTGCCTTCATGGCGTCGCCGCTGACCGCCGCCGACAGCGCCTGCATCGCCGCGTCGGCGTCGAGCGTGCCGTCGCTGGCGAAGACGCCGTCGCCGAAGACCAAGTGGTCGCTGGCGAAGACGCCCGCCGCCGCGAAGCCGTCGCTGGCGAAGACGCCCGAACCGACGAAGACCGTCCCGCCGCCGAGCGGCTGCCCGTTGCTCACGAGGGCGTTGTCGCTGGCGAAGACGCCCGAGGTGAAGAACGAACGGTCGCTGGCGAAGACGCCGTCGGAGGCGAAGACGCCGTCGCTGGCGAAGACGCCGAGGCCGTAGACCTTCTGGTAGGCGGTGACGAGGTCTGTGCCGGTCGCGTAGCCGTACTTGATGACGATGCCCTGCGACCAGTTGAAGGTCTCGCCCGCGATTGTGCTCTGCGGCACGGGCGCCGCGGCGGAGGTGAGCAGCGGCGCGCCGAGCGGCGTCAGCGCCGACAGGTCGCGCCGCACGAGCCTCGCCAGGCGGACGGCGCCTTCGACGTTCAGCTCGCCCGCGCCCTGCTCCAGAAGGTTCGCGCCCGCGAGCGGCTGCGACGTGTACATCAGGAGCGTCTTGACGAGGTTCGGCGTCAGGGTCGGGTTGGCCTGAAGCATGAGCGCCGCCGCGCCCGCCACCGCGGGCGTCGCCATCGAAGTGCCGTTCAGGTACATCATCCGGCGCTTGTCGGAGTTGCTCACGCCCGCGTCCAGCTCGGGGTGGTGCGTGATGAGGAAGTTGTCCTCCGCCGCCGCGTCGATGATCTTGTTGCCGGGCGCGACGAGGTCGGGCTTGACGAGGTTGTCGTAGTGGCGCACGCCGAGCGCGTCAGTCCAACCGCCGCGCGTGGGGCCGCGCGAGCTGTACGAGGCGATGGCGTCGTCCGAGCGGGCGTCGGTGCCGAAGGTGTTGGTCGCGCCGACGGTGATGGCCGAGGGCTCGTCGCCGGGCGAGTGGATGGCGCCGTAGAGCTTCGCCCCCGAGGCGTCCTTCCCGTTGTTGCCGGCGGCGGCCACGACCACGACGCCCGCGTCAACCAGCTTGCGGACGGCCTTGCAGACGGGGTCGTTCTTGTAGGACTCGACCGCCGCGCCGCCGAGGCTCATGTTGACGACGCGGATGTTGTAGAGGGCGCGGTTCTGGTAGACCCAGTCGAGCGCGCTCAGGATGTAGGAGACGCGCCCCGAGCCCTGCGCGTTCAAGACGCGCAGGTTGATGATGTTCGCGTTCGGCGCGATGCCGACGTAATCGGCGTGCGAGATACGGCCGTTGCCGGCGACGATGCCCGCGACGTGCGTCCCGTGCCCGAAGGGGTCGTCGGTGCGCCCCTCGCCGGTGAAGTCCACGCTCTTGACGACGCGCAGGCCGTTGCCCTTGCCGTCGAGGAAGGCCGTGTGGCCCGTGTCGATGCCGGAGTCGAGGACGGCGATGCCGATGCCCGTGCCGTCGAGCCCGGTCACGTTGGTGCCCGCCGGCTCGCGCACGTCATCCGTCCCCGTCGTGCGCGAGACGTGGCCGAAGCCGTTCGTCTCGCGGTCGAGGGAGACGAAGCGCACCCCCTTCTGCTCCGACAGGCGCTCGACGAGCCGCGCCGGGAGTTCGAGGACGCGCGCGCCCAGCGTTTCGAAGCGGCCGCGGGTCTTCACCTCGCCGCCGAGCTTCGAGGCGAGCAGCGCGTCGAGCCCCGCGCGCTCCTGCACGATGACGCGGACGCGCCGCGCCGCCGACTCGGGGTCACGCGCCAGCTCAAGCAGGTCGGGGGAGACTCTGTCGGCGGGCTCGTCCTCCCGGGCCGCGGCAGTGGGGACTGCGCGCACGACCTTCAGCCCGGCCCGGCTCGCGCCGCCGGGCGCGAGTCCCGAGCCCGCAAGACACAGCAGCGCCAGCAGAGAGACGAGCGCCGCCGCCGTGTACGTTCTAACCTGTTTCACCTTCATCACACTCCAGTTCGGTGCGTGCCGGATGTACTACGGACGGGAGCCGGCATGACCGCGTGCTTCTTCGGTGCGAGGGATATCGGGACGCACCTGTCACAACCTGTCAGGGGGTCGGCGCCGGACGCGTCCGGCGCGGGGCTTAAATTTTAGAGAGATGGCCTCGGACGTTCTCGGGGAGAGATTCATCCGGGGAGAGAAGAGGATATCAAGTATCCGCCCTGCCCCGTGCTTCGTCAATACGCTAGCGCTCATTTCATGCACGGCGTCTCGTCCCCCTCGACCAGAGTTGACTGCGCCCGCAGGTTCGCGTCGCCGGCCATGATGCCGTCGCCGCTCATCACGCCGTCGCCGCTCATCACGCCGTCGCCGGCCATCACGCCGTCGCCGCCCAGAGGCCCTTCGAGCAGCGCGGACGCGTCCATGACGGGCGTGCCGCCCGCCATCGTCGAGCCGTCGCTCGTCAACAGCCAGCGCCCGACCGTGACGCCGCCCGTCATCATCGTCGCGTTCAAGGTCTGCGTCCCGCCCGCCCCCTCGTTGACGCCCGAGCCCAACTGCGCGCCCGGCGCGTAGACCTTCTGGTAGAGCGTGTAGAGGTCAGACCCGGCCGCGTACGTGTGGTTGAGCACGAGCCCCTGCGACCACCAGAACGTCTCGCCCGCGACCGTGCTCTGCGGCACGGGCGCGCCCGAGTTGAGCAGCGGCGCGCCGAGCGGAGTCTGTGACGAGAGGTCTGTGCGGACGAGCCGCGCCAGCCGCAGCGCCCCTTCCACGTTCAGAAGCCCCGCGCCCTGCTCCAAAGTGTTGGCGCCGTAGACCGACTGCGCCGTCAGCATCAGGAGCGCCTTGACCAGGCTCGGCGTCAGATTCGGGTTGGCTTGCAAGAGGAGCGCCGCCGCGCCCGAGACCACCGGCGCCGACATCGACGTGCCCGACAGGTACATCATCCGACGCGAGGGGGGCTGGCTCGCGTCCGCGTTCAGCTCGGGGTGCCCCGCCAGCAGCGCGTTGTTCGGCGCCGCCGCGCCGACGAGCTTGTTGCCGGGCGCGACGAGGTCGGGCTTGACGAGGTTGTCGTAGTGGCGCACGCCCGAGTCGTCCGTCCAGAAGCCGCGCGTCGGCCCGCGCGAGCTGTAGGTCGTGAGCACGTCGTCCGAGCGCGCGTTCGTCCCGAAGCTGTTCGCGGCGCCGACGGTGACGGCCGAAGGCTCGTGCCCCGGCGAGTGGATGGCGCCGTAAACCTTCTGGCCCGCGGCCCCCTTGCCGTCGTTGCCTGCGGCCGCCACGACCACGACGCCCGCGGCGACGAGACGGCGCACGGCCTCGCACGCGGGGTCGTCGCGGTACGTGTCCACGGCCGGCGCGCCGAGGGAGAGGTTGACGACGCGAATCCTGTAGAACGCGCGGTTCTGCAAGACCCAGTCGAGCGCCGCGAGCAGCGCCGAGGTCGTCCCCTTCCCCTCGGAGTTGAGCACGCGCAAGTTCACAATCTTCGCCGCCGGGGCGACGCCGCCGTACGCGCCGTTCGAAGGCTTCCCGGAACCCGCGGCGATGGAGGCGACGTGCGTGCCGTGCCCGAAGGGGTCGTCGGTGCGACCCTCGCCCGTGAAGTCCACGCTCGCCGCGACGCGGCTCAGTCCCGCCGCGTCGCGGAAGACCTCGTGCCCCGCGTCCAGCCCCGAATCGACGAACGCGATTCCTATCCCTGCGCCGTCGAACGTGGTCGTCGTCTGCAACAGCCCGAGCAGCGTGGTGTTCGTCTGCGTGCGGACGGCGGCCGTGCCCGTCGTCGTCTCGACGTGGCCGGAGACGGCGAGCGCACGGTCGGGCGAGACGTAGCGGACTTCGGAGCGCGCCGCCAGGTCGCGCAGAGAGTTCGCCGGCACACGCGCCGCCAACACGTCGAGCCCCACGAGGTTCCGCGTCACGCGCCCGCCGAGATTGGTCACGATGCCCACGAGGTTGAGCACGGAGCCGAGCAGCGTCCTCCGCGCCGTGTCGTTGTACTGGACGATGACGTTGACCGAGCCGGACTGCGAGCCTTCGGCGAGCGCGAGCAGCTCGGGCGAGAGCTTCGAAGCGCCCCCCGAGCCGCGGGCGGCGTGCGCTCCGCCGCCCGCCGCGGCCCCGAACAGGCAGAGCGCCGCCGTCACACAGGCCGTGTAAACCCACCCGCGCAGACGACAGTGCTTCCCAGCTTTCACCTTATCCTCCTCGGAGACTGGCTTCTAACGGGACTATGGGGACTGCTTTGATGGGGCTTTGACTGGGGCGTGCAGATTTTTCTGCGCTAGGATTCGAGCAAGCCCCGTTCCACGCCCGCACCCCGAAAATCTTAAGCGGCGGCGCGGTCTGTACGCTCCGGGACGCGGCATTGTGCCGCAGGGCGTGAATCCCGCCGCTGCAATTTACACGGCAAAAGGCCGTGAACCGTAAACCGCGAACGGTGACAAGTGAAAAGCTGTATTCATCTCGTCACGATTTACGGTTTACGGTTCACGGCTTTTTGCCTTTTGCCTTCTCCACAAGGGCTGGCATGGCCGTTGCCGGAAGGACTGCGCCCTAAAGTGAACCCCTGACAGTTTGGAGCTTCCGTTCGGGCGTCGCGGCGTGCGGGCCGGCGTCCGGGGGCGAGCTGCGCCCCGCCCAGAATGTTTCGCCTGAGCCCGTCAACGAGGGGGTTTTAAATGTCGCCGCCGATGAGCCCGATGTCCATGAGGATGAGTTGCGCGCCCTTGCAGGCGTGCCCGGCGCGCCTGCTCGTCGCCGACGACGACGCGGCGGTGCGGAGCGTGCTCTCCGAGTTCCTGAGCGCGGAGTACGAGTGCGAAGCGGTCGGCTCGGCCGAGGAGGCGCTCGAGCTTCTGGGGTCGGGCGAGTTCGGGCTCGTCGTGAGCGACATCGCGATGCCGGGGATGAGCGGGCTTGAGCTGATCCCGCGCGTGCGCGGGCTCTCGCCCGACACGCTCGTCATCGTGGTGAGCGGCTCGCAGGAGCTCGAGAGCGCCGTCGATGCCCTGCGCGCCGGCGCCTTCGACTACATCGTCAAGCCCTTCGACCTCGAACACCTTCAGTTCGCCGTCCGGCGCGCGCTCGAACACCAGCGCCTGCTCGCGGACAGGCGCGGCTACGAGACCTACCTCGAACGGATGATCGAGCGGCGGACGGAGGAGCTGGACAGCGCCCTGCGCTCCTGCGAGTGCGCCTACCGCGCGACGCTCAAGGCGCTCGTCGCCGCCCTTGAGACGCGCGACCAGGAGACGCACGGCCACTCGGAGCGCGTCGTCAACTTCAGCCTCCGTTTGGGTCAGGAACTGGGGCTCGACGCCGAGCAGCTGCGTTCGCTCGAATTCGGCTCGCTGTTGCACGACATCGGCAAGATCGGCGTGCCCGACGCCATCCTCCGCAAGCCCGCGAAGCTGACCGAGGAGGAGTGGGTCTTAATGCGCGAGCACCCTTCGCACGGGCGGAAGATTCTCGGCGGCATCGAGTTCCTCGCAGGCGCCGCGCGCGTCGTCGCCGAGCACCACGAGCAGTGGGACGGCTCGGGCTACCCGCTCGGGCTCAAGGGCGAAGAGATAGACCTCTGCGCGCGCATCTTCGCCGTCGCCGACGCCTTCGACGCGATGGTCAGCGACCGCGTCTACCGCAGGGGCCGCAGCTACGAGGCCGCGCTCGCCGAGCTGGAGACCTGCGCGGGCGTCCAGTTCGACCCGCGCGTCGTCGAAGCCTTCCGCCGTGTCCCGCGCCAGGAGTGGGAGCGCCTGCGACGCTCCCGGCCCGCCGCAGCGGATTCCGACGGCGGCACCCCGCGCGCACACGCCGCCGCAGCCGCGTCGGCCGCAGCCGCACCCGCGCGCCGCCGCGCACCCCGCGGCGGTTTCGGCAACCGGACGCGCATTAGACATTTCTAGCCCTTGACCGGCCGGGGCGGCGCGCGTCAATCCCGGGCACCGCTGAGACTGTTCGGCGGCGCTGTCCACGGCCGGTCGGGTTGGTTTATGATTGTGCGCGAACGGACGGCCGGGGGTTTTCGGGCGCGGGAGGCTCTATGACGCAGGGTGAGACGGCGGGCGGCAACGGCCCGGTGGTGATGCTGGTCGAGGACTTCCAGGACACGCGCGAGATCATGCGGCGGATGCTTGAGACGCACGGGTGCCGCGTGGTCGAGGCGTCGAACGGGCAGGAGGCCATCGAGCTTTCGCAGCGCGGCGGGCTCGACCTCGTCCTGATGGACTTGAACATGCCCGTGCTCGACGGCTTCAACGCCACGCTGCGCATCCGCGAGTACGAGCGGACGCGCGACGTGCCGGTCGTCGCCGTCACCGCCTACGACTCGGCCGAGTCGCGCGCCGCGGCCGGCGCCGTCGGCTGCTGCGACTACGTCGTCAAGCCGCTCGACCTCGACCACCTCTCCACGCTCCTCAAACGGCTTCTCCCGCAACGCGCCGCCTGAGTCAAAGGGAAAAGGGGAAGGGGTAAGGGATGACACGATGTCATCCCTTACCCCTTCCCCTTTTCCCTTTACCCTTCCCTTCAGAAGGGCAGGATGTCGCCGAGGACGCGTCCGCCGCCGCCGCGGCTGGCGCGGATGATCGAGGCCGCGTCAACGAGCGAGCGCAACGGCACCTCGCCCGCGAAGCTCTGGTCGAAGCGCTTCGCGGTGACAAAGAGCGGGACGGTGAAAGCGCTGTCCAGCTCGTAGTCGATGCGCCCCTGGTTGCGGAACGCCTGCCAGACGACGTTCGGGATCGAGCGCAGGTGAACGGTCAGCGGCAGGTTGACGCGCGAGCCCTTGCGCCCGCCGATCTTCAGGTCGCCGTAGTACGTGCCCTCGATGGCGTCCTGCCCGGCGAGCCGCAGGCTGTAGTCGAAGTCCTTCAGCGTGACGGGGACGAGGCCGTTCGAGACGTCGAGCCCGAGGCTGAGGCGCGCCGTCTGCTCGCGGAAGTCGATTGACTCAAGGGTCAGCTCGCCGACCTTGATGTTGACCAGCCTGCCGCCCACGCGCCCCGCCGTCGAGCGCCCCTGCGCCTGCGCGCCCGCCGCCAGCGCCAGCACGAACAGCGCGGCCGCGAGCGCCCTGCCCGCCGGCCCGAACTTCAAGATAGCACCCTTCAACATCCTCTAAAACCTCCGCCCGTTTTGAGCTCTGGGACGCGCCGGAGCGGCGCCGTCGGGTAGATTCGTCTTAACAACCGCCGTGCCAGGACGGCGGCGCTCGTTGGACTGAAAACAAAGGTTTTCGCCGGGCTTCAGGGGCGGACTTTACACCAAAGGGGAACACCCTGAAGGGTATCGTGTGCGCCGCCTCGTCATTCCGTCGGCGCGGTGCCGGTGCCGCCGGTGTTGCCGAAGTTGCCGCCGGCGCCGGCGTGGGTGGAGGTCGCGCCGGAGATGTCGCCGGTCTCGCGGACGCCGGTGTCTCCGTCCTTCTCGGGCACATCCCCTTCGGCCAGGCCGCCGGGGCCGGCCTTGTCTGTGCCGCCGGTGATGCCCGGCGCGTTTTCGTCCCGCACACTTTCGTCAGTCATCTCGTCCAGACTCCTCCCTTCGAACCGGCGCTTGCCACGCCGCAACTCACGGGCGAGAATAAAACACCCCCGCGCCTTTTTTACAATGCACCCGACGAACGCGAGCGAGAACGTTTCAAAGGAGCCACAGACGCCGTGCGCCCTCTTCTTAAACTCTTCCTCCTCGGCCTGTCCTTCATGACGCTGACGAACTTCGAAGCCGGGGCACAGACGCCCGGCCCCGGCGTCCCGCGCGAGCTGGCGCGCTGGCGCGCCGAGCACTACCGCGACGTGCGCTACAACCTCGACCTCATGCTCCGGGAACACGCCGACAGACTCGAAGGGCGTTTGCAAGTCACGGTCACGCTCGACGCGGCGGCGGGCGACCTCGTGCTCGACTGGCGCTCGATGAAGAAGGACGAGGACGTCAGCTCTCACGTCTCGGGCATCAAGGCGAACGGGCGCGCGGTGACCGACGCGCGTTTCGAGAACGAGCACCTCGTCATCCCGAGAACGAATTTGAAAGTCGGCGTGAACGAAGTCGAGCTGAGCTTCGAGTCGCCAATCAGCAGCGCGGGCAGCGCCGTCACGCGCTACCTCGACCGCGAGGACAACTCCGAGTACGTCTACACGCTCTTCGTCCCCTCGGACGCGAGCACCATGTTCCCCTGCTTCGACCAGCCCGACCTCAAGGCGCGCTTCACGCTCCGCGTCACCGCGCCCGAGAAGTGGCGGGTCGTCTCGAACACCGAGGGCACAGTCCTGCGCGAGTTCGACGAGACGCCCGGCGGCCTCCCGCAGTCGCCGCCCGCCGGGATGCTGTGGAACGCGTTCCCCGAGACCGAGCCGCTCAGCACCTACCAGTTCGCCTTCGCCGCCGGGCCGTTTGAGATGCTGGAGGCGCAGCGCAAGGTCTCGATGCACAGGTACCCGCTCGACCCGAAGACGGGCCGACCGTCTCACATCCACGGGCCGGACATTCCCACGCCGGCGAACGACACGCCGCGCATCCGCCTCTTCGTGCGCAGGTCGCAGAAGGCGCGCGCCGAGAAGGAGCTCGAAGAGGTCGTCCGCATCAACCGCGAGGGCGTGACGTTCTTCGAAGAGTACTTCGCGCACAAGTTCCCCTTCCCGAAGTACGACGTGATCCTCATCCCCGAGTTCGCCTACGGCGGGATGGAGCACGCGGGCGCGACCTTCCTGCGCGAGGACGGCGTGCTCTTCCCCTCCGACCCGACCGCCGCCGACATCGCCGCGCGCGCCGAGACGATGCTGCACGAGGCCGCGCACCAGTGGTTCGGCGACCTCGTCACCATGCGCTGGTTCGACGACCTCTGGCTCAAGGAGGGCTTCGCCACCTTCATGGCCTACAAGGCGTTCGAGCGCGTGATGCCGCAGCTCGACGCGTGGAAGGTCTTCCACCTGCGCACCAAGCCGCTCGCGTATTTGACCGACGTGACGAAGGGCACGACGCCCATCTGGCAGGAGATCGCGAACCTCTCGGCGGCCAAATCCGCCTACGGCAACATCGTCTACCGCAAGGCGCCCTCGATGCTCAGGCAGGCGGAGTTCTACCTCGGCGAGCGCGAGTTCCGCGACGCCGTCCGCCTCTTCGTCAAGGAGCACGCCTACGCGAACGCCACCTGGGAGGATTTGGTCGGCGCCTTCGAGCGCACTTCCGGAAAGAAGCTCGACGCCTGGGCCGCCGCGTGGGTCAAGCGGCGCGGCATGCCGGACGTGCGCGTGCGTTGGACTGCGAACCGGCGGGGACTCATTGACAGTTTCAACGTCGTGCAGAACGACGTACTCGGGGAGGGCGGCGCGTGGCCGATGCGCCTCAACATCGTCCTGGCCTACCTCCCCCGAGGTCGAGCCATGAATCTTTACGACGACGAGCACACGGTCATTCTCGAAGGGGCGAAAGAGACGCAGGTGCGCAGCGTGCTCGGCCGGAGGCGGCCCGACTTTGTCTTCGTCAACTTCCGCGACTACGGCTACGGCCGCTTCCTGCTCGATGAAGTAAGCCGCGCGTACGTCATCAAGAACATGGGCGCAATCAACGACGACTTCCTGCGCGCGCTCCTCTGGGGCTCGCTCTGGGAGTCTGTGCGCGAGGCCGAGCTGGCGCCCGCCGACTTCGTCGAGCTGGCCGTCGCCAACGCCGCGCGCGAGTCGGACGACGTGATGCTCGCCTTCATCCTCGCGCGCGTGCAGACGGCCTTCACGCGCTACCTCTCCGACGCGCAGCAGCGCGCGCTCGCGCCGCGCCTCGAAGGGCTCCTGCGCGAGCGGATGCTGAAGGCCGCGACGCCGGGGCAGCGCATCACGTACTTCCGCACCTACCGCGAGGTCGCCACGAGCCCCGCGGCGCTCGACGACCTCAAAGACATCCTCGCCGGCAAGCTTCAGGTGCCCGGGATGACGCTGCGCTCGCGCGACCGCTTCGACCTCATCCGCGCGCTGGTGGCCGCGGGCGACGCGCGCGCGCCCGAGCTGCTGAAGAAGGAGAGCGAAGCCGACCGGACGGACGACGCGCGCCGCTACGCCTACGCCGCGGGCGCGGCCGCCCCGGACGCCTCGGCGAAGAAGAGATACTTCGCCCAGTTCGTCGGCGACAAAGAGCTGGCCGAGAGCTGGATCGAGGCGGGCTTCGGCCCCTTCAACGCGCCGCGGCAGTCGGCGCTCACGCTCCCCTACCTCGAGCCCGCGCTCGCGGAACTCCCGACGCTCAAGCGCACGCGCAAAATCTTCTTCGTCAACGGCTGGCTCGCGGCCTTCATCGGCGGCCAATGCGACGCGCGCGCCGCCGACACCGTGCGCGACTTCCTCGCGCGCCACGACTCGCTCGACCGCGACCTGCGCCTCAAAGTGCTCGAAGCGGCCGACGGCCTCGAACGCTGCGTCCGCGTCCGCGCGAAGTTTACCGGCGCCGCGCCGTGATAGAATCGACGCCAGAAACAATCCACCAGACAGCGGGTGCCGCCACGTCCGCGGGGAGTTTAAAGAGATGGCAACGGAAGTCTTAGAGCAGGCGACCGAAGAACGCCTCATCCGACGCCGAGCGTCCGCTGAAGAGTTCTGGGCGCTCCCCGAGTCCGTTCTTCCCACCGAGTACATCGACGGGGAGATCATCATGGCACCAGCGCCCACCATCGGACATCAGTCCGCGTCACGGAACATCTTTCGCAGCCTCGACAGGTTCGTGCCGGCTTCGGCCGCCGACCAACTTTTCTACTCGCCGCTTGACGTGATTCTGCCGAGCGGCGACGTGGTTCAGCCCGACATCTTATTTCTAACCAAAAAGGACGTGCGGCAGGCGAACAAGCAGGGCCGCGTACGCTGCGCGCCGCTGTTTGTAGTCGAAATTCTTTCGCCCGGCTCAGTCTCGCACGACACGATCAGAAAGCGTGACCTGTACGAGAGGAACGGTGTGCGCGAATACTGGATAGTTGACCTTAAAAAGCGAACCGTCACGCAGCTCGTGTTGCGTAAGAAGCATTACGCGATGACGGAGCTGCGCGAGTCGGATGTCGTCAAGGGCGCGGTGCTCGCGGGCTTTGAGATGACGGTGGGCCAGTTGCTCGGCGGCTGAATGTCAAGGGGGTCGGCGGGGAGATGCTGAAGGACGGGCGGCTGCGGGTCGTCACCTACAACGTGCACAAGTGCGTCGGGCTCGACCGGCGCGAGCGGCCCGCGCGCATCGCGGCGGTGCTGCGCGAGCTGGACGCCGACCTCATCGCCTTGCAGGAGGTGGTGAGCGTCGAGTCGGACTCCTCGCGCGAGGCGCACCAGGCGCGCTTCATCGCCGAGGAGCTGGGCTGCCGGTTCCACCTCGGCGAGAACCGCAAGCACCGCGGCGGCGCCTACGGCAACGTCGTCCTGACGCGCCTGCCCGTCACCCACTGCCACAACTACGACATCACGTGGAAACACCAGGAGCCGCGCGGCGCCCTGCGCGTGGACGTGCAGCTCGACGAGCCGGGCGCCGGGGTCGTCCACCTCTTCAACATCCACCTCGGCACGGCCTTCGTCGAGCGCCGCCACCAGGGGCGCAAGCTGTGCAGCGAGTCTGTCCTGCGCGACCCGAAGTTGACGGGGCCGCGCGTCGCGGTCGGCGACTTCAACGAGTGGACGCACGGGCTCGCCTCGCGCCTGCTCTCGCAGGAGCTGCGCAGCGCCGACCTGCGCCAGCACCTCCGCACGCGCCGCACATACCCCGGCGCGCTCCCCTTCCTCCACCTCGACCACGTCTACTACGACCACTCGCTCGAACTCGAACGGCTCACACTCCACCGCAGCCGCCTCTCGCTCGTCGCCTCCGACCACCTCCCGCTCGTCGCGGATTTCAAGCTCAGTGGGCAGTAGGCAGATGGCAGTTGGCAGTTAGGAAAAAGGCGAAGCGTCCGAAAGGAACGTGGGCGGCGAGATTAACGACTCGCCGCCCATGTTCGTTGAGACCCGTTCCTTAAAAGTCCCCTTGCCTTCAACTGCCTACTGCCATCTGCCTACTGCCTACTATTTCCTTGCAAGCACGACGGGCGCCTCCTCGCTGGCGCGGACGCGGCCGAAGAAGGCGCGCACCTCGGCGTACTTCTCGGCGGGGATGGTCGCGGCGCGCTGGACGAGCTTGCGCGTGTAGAGGAGCTGGCCGTCCTTGACCTCGTAGCTGGCCGTGTAGGAGCCGAAGTCGGAATCGACCTTGACCGGGTCGGGCAGCTCGTCCACGTCGAAGCCCGCGGGCAGCTTGAAGCGCGCCGTCTCGTTGAAGGACTGGCTTTCGAGCACGACCGGGTTCTTGCGCGTCGGCGGCGCGAGCCAGCCCGTCCCCGTCCGCCCGATGACCGCCGGCTTGAAGACGAGCAGGCGATCCTGCATCGACTGGCCGTAGGCGGCGGCCGTGAACTCCACGTCGAGGGCGAAGCGCCCCTCGGCGCGGCTGTCGGCCGGCTCGATCTTGGTGAACTTCGCGCCGGTGGCGCCCGCGCCGGCCCACATCTCGACCGCCTTCTGGTAGTCGCTGCTCGTCAGCCCCTTGAAGACGGCGCGCCCGAAGGCGGCCGACTGCCCCACGGCGCGCTGGCGCACGACCGCCGAGATCGAGCCGTCGGGCGCGAGCGTCACGTCGGCCGTGCGCTCGACGGTGTTGGCCTCGGGCGGCATGGAGGGCATGCGCAGGAGCTGGCCGTCGCCCCCCGCGGCGACGAGCGCCCAGCTCCCCTGCTCGTGGTCGGGCAGGTCGCCGACCGGCGTGTACGGGTCGGTCGGGTCGAAGATGAGCAGGCGGCCCAAAGTGGGGTGCGTGACGACCGAGGGCGCCTGCGTCTCGTCCGAGATTTTGACGGCGATGATGCAGTGGTTGAACTGGTCGGGCGAGGGCCACTCCTCGCGCACGTAGGTGCGGTCGCCCGAGTAGATGGCGACGGGGTAGGCCGTGATCTTCAGGGCGCGCAGCATGGCGCGCATCAGGTTGGCCTTGTCCTTGCAGTCGCCGTAGTTCTTGGCAAAGACCTGCGCGGCCGCGTGCGGGCGGATGCCGCCGCCGCGGCTGAGGCCCATCTGAATCGAGATGTAGTTGACGGCCTGCGCGTAGCGGCCGACGGCCGCGATCTTCTCAAGCTCGGTCTTGCAGTCGGCGGTCAGCTCGCGCGCCTTGAGGGCGATGGCGTCGTCGGGCTCGGCCTGCGGGTCGTGGAGGGTCGAGAGCCAGCGCGAGACCTCCTGCCAGCTCCCGAAGCTCGGGTTCATCGCGCCGCGCGCGGCGTCGGGCGCGACGAAGCCGACGGCGAGGCGGGGCGCGAGGCTCGACATCGTCGGGCTGTTCGGCTCCTGCTCGATGGGCGGCAGGTCGCGCAGCTCCCACGTGTAGGTCGTCCCCGAGACGGCCGGCTCCAGCTTCGCGTGGTTGAAGACGACGCCCGAGGCGCGCCAGCCCGCGGGGAGCGTCACCGTGTAGCGCGCGAGGAGCGACGGCAGGTCGTCCTGGAAGCTCCACCCGTCCTGCGAGAAGACGGTGCGCTCCTCCGTCACCGACTGGTAGCCGAAGACCGTGCCCGGCGCCTCGGCCTCGTCGCGCGCCGAGATGACGCGCAGGCGCGCCTCGTCGTACACGTCGTTCGGCTTGAGCGCCATGTCCAGGGTCTCGTCCTTGCCGTACCTCTTGACCTCGCCGGACGGGCGGATGAGCCACGCCTTCAGCTCGCGCACCTTGCCGCCGTCGGTCAGGTAGAGGGCGTGCGCGGACGCCTCGTCGCGCCCCTCGCGGGCGAGGACGCGGACGGCGTAGTTGGTCGTGGTCACGACGCGACCGTCCTCCTCGACCCCGACGCTGCGCTCGTTGTAGAGGACGACGGCGTTGACGCGCTTGTCGTAGGCGGGGGCCGTGGCGGCCGCCGCGGCCTTCAGCCAAGCGGGCACGTCTTCGCTTGCGGCCGCGGCCGTGCGCGGCGCGGGGGCCGCGGCCGCGAGCAGCGCCGCGGAGCAGAGCGCGAGGGCGAAGAGGTTGATTCGTCGGAGCATCTTTCTATTTCCTTTTATTTCGAACTGGTGGCCGCCGGGGCGCCCTGCTTGAGGGCGATGGTGTGGCCGTCGCGCTTGCTGACCTCGTCGAAGTAGTTCTTGAGGCTCGGGTAGGAGGTGACGGGGAAGCGGAGCATGCCGTCGCTCTTGCCGAAGTAGAACTTGCGCTTGTAGATGAGCCTGCGCCCGTCCTTCGTGACGGCGATGGTCGGGTCGTACTTGGTCAGCTCGCCGCCGGAGAGAGCCCCGGGCGCGTCGGCGTTGTCGAGCGCGAAGCCCTCGGGCAGGGAGATTTCGACCTGGTCGTCCTCCGACCAGGGGTGGTGGAAGTAGACCTCGTGGCGGCGCGTCGCCGTCGGGAAGAGCGGCTCGACCCCCTTCTCGAAGAAGGCCGGCTGGAGGAAGAGGCGCTTGCCCGTCCGCGTCGCGTACGAGGGCACGCGGACGTGGAACTGGTAGATGAAGGGCTGGACGGGGTCGGTCACGTTCTCGATGTGGAGGTCTGTGACCTCGGCGCCCATCCGCGACTTCCACAACTCGACGACCGTCTTCTCGCGCTCGGCCGGCGAGTCGTCGTCGTTGTACTCCTTCTGCGCGAAGGAGAGGTGGCCCGTGTACTCGATGCTCACGTCGCCTTCCAGCGTCCCGTCCTCCGAGAGCTTGAACTTGCCCGTCCGCCGCTCGACCGACTTCTCGGGGCCGGAGATCGGCCCGCGCACCCAGATGGGCTCCTTCGCGTCGGTGACGAGCACGTCCTGCCCCTCCTCGGGCCAGCCCAGCATCCCGTAGGTCGTGTACATCTCGGCCGGGCTGAAGAACTGCCACGAGCCGCCGACCTGGACGGCGACGAAGATCGAGCCGAGGAAGCTGTAGTGCATGAAGCCGCGGTCGAAGAAGAAGTCGTCGTTGTTGCCCGAGAGCGCGACGCGCGCGTCGAAGCCGGCGGCTTTGGCGAGCGCGGCGAAGAGGAAGTCGATGTCGCTGCCGGTGCCCTGCGCGCGCTTGAGCGTGTCGGCGGGCGCCTTGTTGTCCTTGAGCTTCGCGCGGTCGTCGGGCGTCAGGCCCGAGGCGTCGTCGCTCACGTTCTTGATCTTGGTGCGGCAGAAGTCGTAGATGCGCCGGAGCTTCTCCGGGTCGTCCTTCGCGTCGCCGACGATGCCGGCGACGGCCGCCTTGACCTCGTCGTTCGGCTTAATCAAGTCCTTGAACCCCTCGTAGTAGCGCCGGCCGGTCTCCTTCCAGTACTGCTCGGCGTCGAGCTTCTTCTCGTCGGAGTAGTAGAGGAAGACCCAGGAGCGGACGGCGTCCTCGGGCGGCATGCGCGGCTCCTCGCGGAAGGCGGGCATGTTCGCCATCGACATCTTGTAGAAGTTGTCCTTGTCCTTCTCGAAGCGCGCGTCACCCATGTTGATGGGGCGGTAGCGCATGCCGCCGAAGGGCTTGAGGTAGTAGGTGACGGCGCGGACGGGGATGTCGCGCTGGAAGGCGAGGCGCAGGCCGTCGGCGCTGCCCGGGCGCACCTCGCGCCAGCGGTACTCGACGACCGAGCCGGGCTCGACGCCGGGCAGGGCGAAGGACTTGACCTTGACCTTGATGCCGCCGGCCTTGACGACCGTGCGGTCGAAGACGTCCTCCTTCTTCAGCTCGACACTGGTGCCGTCGGGCTTGACGACGCGGGCGGCCACGTCCTTGATCTGCTGGCGGCCGTAGTAGGGCAGCTCGATCTTGCTCTGCGCGTCGCGGCCGCGCTCGTTGAAGACCTTGATGCGGACGTAGTTCCGGAGCGACAGCTCGTAGGGCTGGCTGTCGTCAACGTAGACCTCCCAGAAGAGCGCCTCGGCGTCGGCGTCCTTCTCGACGGTGGGGGCGGCCGCGCCGAGTTCGGAGGGGTCAATCGGCTTCCAGTCCTTGTCGGAGCGCGCCGCGGCGGGGCGCGTGGCGAGGGCCGTGAAGACGAGCGCGCAGAGCAGCGCGAGCGCGCCGGACGCGACGGGGCGCAGACGGGGGAAGGGGGCGTTCATTCTCTCTTGAACCTTTCGGGGCGGAAAGCGGCCGACGGAGACGGTCGGGGTCGGACGTGCGGGCCGCACAGGATGAAACCGAAGTCACTCGAAACAGGGAGGCTTCGCCGTGACCCGGCTAACGGACGCTGGATTTTACGACGAGAATCCGGACGGGGCAAGCGGGGAGAAAGGCAAAAGGCCGTGAACCGTGAACCGTAAACCGTGACAGGTAAGAACGGGTTTTATCTTGTCACGGTTCACCCCTCCTTTCGCCCTTTGCCTTTTGCCTTTTGCCTTTGCTACCTTCCCGCCCATGGGTTTCGGGAGTTTAACGCCGAAGGAGTTCGGGGAGCGCGTGCGCGGCGGCGAGGACTTGCTGCTGGTGGACGTGCGCGAGCCGGAGGAGTACGAGCTGGCGCGGGTCGAGGGCGCGCGGCTCCTCCCCTTGAGCCTCTTCAACGAGTGGGCGCCGACGCTCGACCCGGAGCGCCCGACGGTCTTCCTCTGCCACCACGGCGTCCGCAGCGCGCAGGTCTGCGCCTACCTCTCGCGCCAGGGCTTCGACCAAATCTACAACCTCTCCGGCGGCATCGACCGCTGGTCTGCGGAAGTAGACCCGTCGATTCCCCGTTACTGACCATGAACGACCCGGCAGCCGTCATCGACGCTTTGGAGAACGCCCCGGCCGTCGTCGTGCCGCTCGTGCGCGAGGTGCCGGCCGAGGTCTTGAAGCGCAGGCCCGCGCCCGGGCGCTGGTCGGCGCACGAGCACGCGTGCCACCTCGCGGATGTGCACGCGCTCTTCTTCGAGCGCCTCGAACAGTTCCTCGCGGAGGAACGTCCGCGCATAAAACCCTTCGACCCCGGCACGCAGCGCCCGGACGGCGAGCTGCTCGAAGTGGATTTAGAAGACGCGCTCGCGCGCTTCACCGAAGACCGACGCCGCCTCGTCGCGCGCCTGCGCGCACTCCCTCCGGAGGTCTGGCGGCGCGAAGCCGACCACCCCGAGTATTCGCACTACACCTTATTCATCATGTTCCGCCACCTCGCCCTCCACGACTTCCTCCACGCCTACCGCGTCGAGGAGCTGCTGCTGAAGAGGGACTGGGACGACGGGGCATGAGCTACACGGAGGAGCACGCCACCGCCTACCCGGCCGAATACCTGGCCGGCATCGACCTCTACAACGCGGGCGAGTTCCACGCGGCGCACGACGCGTGGGAGGAGCGCTGGCGCGACGACTGCGGCCCGCGTGAAAAGCTTTTCCTGCAAGCGCTCATCCAGTCGGCCGTCGTCTTCCACCACGTCGAGATCGGCCGCCGCGGCGCCGCCCGCCGCATGTACCGCATGGCGCTTGAGAAGTTCGAACGGCTCGGCGCCGAGCGCTTTATGTCGCTCGACATCACCGACTACCTCGCGCAGCTCGCCCGCGCCGTCGCCTGGCTCGAAGCGTCGGCAGACCCGCGCGACGCCGTCCAGCCCGCGGACTTCACACCGCCCCGCATCCGACTCCTGCCCGGGGCGATGGACTACGACTGAGGCGCCTGCTCCTTTGCTCCCGCACGTTTGTGTTCTAGAATCGGCGCACAGCTCAAGCAGCACAGGCCGGAGGGGTGAGATGTCTCAAGTGGAGATACTTGAAGGCGCGGAGGAGTGGCGCGACCGCTACGCGCGCTGGAAGCAGATCAACGAGCTGCGCGGCGACGACGTGGGCGAGCACTACCCCTGGGTCGTCAACCGGCGCGCGCCCTTCCGCCCGGCGCGACGCGCGCTCCCGATGCTCAACCTCGCACTCGTCACCTCGGCCGGCGCCTACCTCGACGGCACCGAGCCCTTCGACACGCAGAAGTTCGGCGGCGACACCTCCTTCCGCGAAATCCCCGTCGAGGTCGGCCCCGAGGACTTGCAGTGGACGGCGCGCGGCTACGACGCGGCGCACGTCAAAGAGGACATGAACTCCCAGGTGCCCATCGACCGCCTCAAAGAGTTCGAAGGCAACGGCATCATCGGCCAGCTCAACCCGGTCTTCTGGAGCATCTGCGGCTTCATCCCGAACGCGGCGCGCTTCGCCGCGACGGGGCTGCAAGAATTAGTCGAGCGCGTCCGCCGCTACGAGGTGCAGGCGGTGCTGCTCGTCCCGGCCTCGCGCCTCTGCCACCAGACGCTCTCTCTGGCCGCGCGCGCCATTGAGACCGCCGGCATCCCCACGATGATGCTCGCCGTAGACCGCGCCGCGGTCGAACAGGCGCGCCCCCCGCGCGCCGCCTACTACCCCGGCGAGTTCGGCTGCGTCGTCGGCAAGCCCGACTGGCCCGAGTACCAGCGCCGCGTCCTCGACGAGGCCCTCCGCCTCATCGAGCCCATCGACCAGCCCAGCGTCCGCAACCTCGTCGTCGCCGCCGCGACCGAAGTTGAAATGGACAGGGGAGAAAGATAGAGCGGGAGACAGGGAGACGGGGTGACGGGGAGAAAGACTCAACTTCTCCCCGTCACCCCGTCTCCCTGTCTCCCCTTCTCCCCTTCTCCTCGTCACCCGCCGAACTGCGTTAAGACTTCCTCCACCTGCGCGAAGTCGAAGGGCTTGCCGATGACGGTGTCGGCGGGGGCGTCGCCCTGTGTGCGGGCGGCGTCGCGGCCGTAGCCGGTGACGACGGCGATGCGCGTGCGCGGGCTGCGGCGGCGGACGGCGCGCGCCACCTCCCAGCCGTCCATCTCGGGCATCGAGAGGTCTGTGAAGACGAGGTCGAACTCGCCTTCGTCCAGAGCCTTGAGGGCCGCGCGGCCGCCGTCGGCGCGTCTGACGTGGTGGCCGAACGCCTCGACCATCTCGGCCAGCGTCTCGCGCACGTGCTCCTCGTCGTCCACGACGAGGACGGAGAGCGCGCGGGAGGGCTCGTGCCGCTCGCGCGCGGGCGGCGGCGGCGGCTCCGGCCGCACAGTCTCGGCGTGCGGGAGGTCGATGGTGAAGGTCGTGCCGCGCCCGGGCTGCGAGGCCGCCGCGATGTGGCCGCCGTGGCGCTCGACGATGCCGTAGGAGACGAAGAGGCCGAGCCCCGTCCCGTGCACGCCCTTCGTCGTGAAGAAGGGCTCGAAGATGCGCGCGCGCACCTCCTCGGGCATCCCCGTCCCCGTGTCCGTGAAGAGCAGGCGCAGGCGCTCGCCGCGCCGGCCGCAGTTGATGTCGAGCCGCCCGCCCGCGGGCATCGCGTCGATGGCGTTGACGACGAGGTTGACGAAGACCTCGCGCAGCTCCGAGGCGTTGCCGCGCGCGTGCAGCGAGTCGTCGCCCTCGACCGCCACGTCGTAGCGCAGCCCTCCCGCGCGCGCGTCGTTCTCCCAGCGCGTGCGCGTGATCTCGACGGCGTCGCGCAAAAGCTCCAACACGGAGACCTCGGCGCGCCCCTCGCCCGGGAGCTGTTGCGCGAAGGAGCGGATGCGTCTCACGGTGGCCGCGGCGTCCTCGGCGGCCGTGAGGATGATGTCGAGGCCGCGCGTCAGCCGCTCGTCGCCCTCGGCCGAGCGGCGCAGGAGCTGCGCGCGCCCGAGGATGGCCGCGAGCGCGTTGTTGAAGTCGTGGGCGACGCCCGAGGCGAGTTGTCCGAGCGCGCGCAGCTTGTCGGCCTGCGCGGCGCGCTCGCGCTCCAACCTCTGCTCGGTCACGTCGCGCGTGATGGCGAGGACGCCGGTCGTGCGGCCGTCGATGACGAGCGGCGTCGAGTCTGACACGACGTGGCGAACCTCGCCGTCGGGCCGGAGCAGCCGCAGCTCGACCGTCTGCGACTCGCCCGCGAGCGAACGGCGGAAACGCTCTAAGGCCGCGTCCCGGTCTGTCTCGTTAACCAGCTCGCCGAAGTGCCGGCCGATGAGCGACTCCTTCGCGTAGCCGCACATCGCGGCGCCCGCGCTGTTGATCCACATCAGGCGGCCGTCGGGGTCTGTCGCGCAGATGTTCTCGCGCGCGCTCTCGAGGACGTGCTCCAGGAGCGACTGGCGCTCGCGGGCGACGGCCTCGATCTGCCGCAGCTCTGAGAGGTCGCGCACGGTGCAGACCGCGCCGACCAGGCCCGACTCTTCGACGATGGGCTCGGCCGTCACCAGCAGCGTGCGCCCGAGCGCCTCGGGCGTGTACTCGATGGTCACGGGGCGGCGCTCGGCCGCCGCGCGCTCGACGATGCAGTCTTCGCCGCGCCCCGAGCGCAGGATGTCGCAGCAGCGCCGCCCCAGAAGCTCCTGCGGCTCGGCCCCTTCGAGCGTGGCGCCCGCCCGGTTGACCCTCGTCAGCCGGCGGTCGTTGGAGAAGATGTAGATGCCGTCCGACATCGCGTCGAAGGTCGTCTCCCACGCGCGCTTGGCGCGCTCGACCATCTGGAACAGCTCGGCCTGGCGGACGGCGAGGCCGGTCTGGTCGGCGACGGCGCGCGCGAGCGACACGTCCTCGGGCCGCCAGCGCCGCGTCTCGCGCACGTTCGAGACGACGAAGCAGCCGGGCACGTCGTCGCCGACGCGGATGGCGACGTACATGATCGAGCGCGTGCCCAGCCCCTTCAAAATCTTTTCGTAGACGTGGCGGATGGAGGGGTCGTGCTCCACGTCCTCGAAGGCGAGGACGCCGGTTTCGCGGATGGCCTCGACGAGGTTGTTGACGAGCGGGAGCGGGTACTCGCCCGCGGCCGGGGCGACGCCCGGCGCGGTGTAGACGGCCTGCGTGCGGACGACGCCCGCCTCGCGGTCGAGCATGAAGACGGCGCAGCGGTCAACGCCCAGCTGCCGGCCCAGCTCGCGCGTGGCGGCCCGGAAGACCTCGTCGGCGTCGAGCGAGTGGCGGACGGCGCGCGTGATGCGGTTGACGAGCGCCTCGCGCTCGGCCTGCGCAGCGAGCTTCTCGGCGTCGCGCTGGCGCGCGACGAGCTGCGCGGTCTGGCGCGCGAAGGCCACGGCCGGCAGCACGCCGCGGCGGTCGGGCGCGCGGCCCGAGCGCGGGTCGTCGAGCGCGATGATGCCGACGAGCACGCCGTCGTGAGCGACGAGCGGGACGAACAACTCGTCGCCGTCGTGCCAGGCGTCCGTGCCGTAGACGGGGGCGGGGCGCGGCAGCCCCGACTTGAAGCGGCGCGCGTAGAAGGAGTCGAGCAGGTGGTAGTGGCTCGGCGGGTAGTAGGCGGCGTAGCCGAGGGCGCCCGCGTCGATGCGGACGCCGTGCGCGAGGAGGCGCGCGACCTCCTCGCGCGGGTAGGGGCGGTCGGCGGCCTGCGCGACGTACTCGGGCGGGATGTTCGAAGAGTGCGAGATGATGCGGCGCGTGCGGCCGTCCTCGTTGAAGAGGACGACGAGGCAGGTGCGGTAGTCGGTCAGGCCCGTGATGGTGTCGGCCAGCCCCGCGAACAGCTCTTCGAGCGCGCGGCCGTCGCCGGCGGGCGCGGCGGCGAGTGCGGTGAGCGCCTCAAGCTGCCGGACGGACGCGCTCAGGTAATCTTCTGGCGCCTCGCGCTCTTCGGGGTAGATTTCGGACAGAGGCATGCGAGCGTTCTCCCGTCGGAGGCTGATGTGCGAAAGCGTAGTCCGGCCGCCCTTGTGCCCTTCGGTCAAGAGACGGCGGCGCTTGCGGAAGAAGTTCGAGAGGCGGGGCTTTTTCGGTCTGAGGCTGATTCCGTTCCCTTGTACGCGCCCGCAAACGCGGGGCAAGTCTGAATATAACAAAGCTTTAGCGGAGTTGTCACCCGTAAAAAATGACGGGGAGACAGGGAGGCGGGGTGACGGGGAGAAGAACGTATCTTTCTCCCCGTCACCCCGCCTCCCTGTCTCCCCGTCTGTCTTTACCTTGACCGCGGGCGGCCGTCAACGGCGCTGCGCGCGAAGTAGCCCTGGCGGTAGGTGAGGCGCAGCTGCTGCTTCTTCAGCTCGGAGTTGACGAGGTCGATCTGCACCTTGCGGAAGGAGCCGTCCTTCGTCTTGTTCGAGGGCGAGTAGGCGATGAGGTACTGCGAGCGCAGGTCTTCCTGAATCTGCGCGAAGGCCGCGCGCAGGTCGTCCTCGTTGCGCGGGAAGTAGGCGCGCCCGCCCGTCCGCTCCGAAATCTTCCGCAGCGAGCCCTCGTCCACGCCGTCGAAGCTGAAGCTGTCGCCGATGCCGACGGAGTAGATGATGGCGTCGGCCTTCAGGGCCGAGTCCACGGCCTCCTGGAGCTTCAGACGGCTCGACGTGTCCACGCCGTCCGTGAGGAGGATGATGGCGCGGCGCGTCTTGTCCGAAGACTCGGAGAGCACCTCGCGCGAAGTGACCCAGACGGCGTCCCAGATGGCGGTCGAGCCGGCGCGCGAGTCGCCGTTGATGGGCGGGGTGCCGACCGTGACGCCGCCGCCGACGTAGCCCGAGGGCGGCTGGAACTCGACGCCGTCGATGGCGCGGCGCACGCGCGCGGGCGAGCCCGTCAGCCCCTGCTCCAACGTCGCGTCGCCGGTGAAGCTGAGGACGGCCACCTCGTCCTTCTGCTGCCGGATGACGGTGTCCACGAAGCGCTGCGCGGCCGACTTCTCTTCGGGGAGCGTGCGCTCCTGCGAGGCGCTCACGTCAACGAGGATGGCGAGCGAGAGGGGGCGGTCGGTCTCGCGCTGGAAGGTCGTGACCTTCTGCTCGACGCCGTCTTCGAGCACGCGGATGTCGTCCTGCTTGAGCGTCGTGACGAAGCGCCGGCTCTTATCGACGGCGGTGAAGAGCACGTTGGTCAGGTCGGTCTCGATCCGCTCCACGTCGTCGTCGTCAATCGCCTCGTCGCGCTGCGTCGTCGGGCGCTGCGGCTGCGGCGGCTGCCCCGCCTGCTGCGCACTCGCGCCCCGCCCCACCGGCAACAAGGCGGCGGCGAGCAGAAGCGCCATGACGAACGCGAATCTCTTGTGGCTTAACATCTCTTCCCTCGTAAACCGTGAACCGTAAACCGTGACAGGATGTGAGCCGTGATGAAGTAGGACGAGTCCTTCTCCTGTCACGGCTTACGGTTCACGGTTTACTTCCTTATCAAATCCCTGTCCGCCGTGTAGCCGCGTTTGGCGTTGACCTTGTACTTCTCGCCGGTGTTGACCTTGACCTCGATGCGGCGGTAGCCGCCGTCGAAGGGCGGCTCGGGGCGGTAGGTGAGGAGGTACTGCGAGCGCAGCTCCTCGCCGATCTTCTTGAAGGCGCGCTCCAGTTGGAGCATGTCGCCGGTGTAGAAGGAGCGGCCGCCGGTCTCGTCGGCCATCCGCGAGAGGTCTTTGTCGCCCGAGTCCTTGACGGTGCCGGCCTCGACGCCGGGGACGGCGCTCCCCGTAAAGCCGCCCTTGGTCGAGATGGCGAAGATGATGGTGTCGGTCTTCTGCGCGATGGAGATGGCGTCGTCGATGCGCGCGCGGCTGTAGGTGTCGTCGCCGTCGGTGATGACGACGAGCGCGCGGCGCGGGCTCGACACGCCGCGCATCTTCTCGTCGCAGAACTGCCAGACGGCGTCGAAGAGCGAGGTCTGCGTGCCCGGCGCCTTCACGCCGTCGATGGCCTTCTCCAGCAGGTCGAGGTTGCGCGTGAAGTCCTGGCGGAGCTTGACCTCGTCGTCGAAGGTGACGAAGGCGCCCCAGTCCTTGCGCGTGCGCGTGACGGTGTAGAGGAAGTTCTTGGCCGCCTCCTTCTCGAACCCGAGCTTGCCCGCGGTCGAGCCCGACGTGTCCATCAGGACGCCGACGTAGATGGGCAGCTTCTCCAACTCCTTGATCTCGCCGAGGAAGTCGAACTGGACGGGCCGCTTCTCCTCGAAGACCGAGAAGCTCTCCTTCGTGAGCCCCGTGACGGGCACGCCCTTCTTGTCGAGCACGGTGACGGGCACGCGCACGACGCGCACGTTGACCGGCCCTTCGACCTCGTCGCGCGGCGGGGTCGGCGTCTGCCGCGGGGCGGGCGTCTGCTGCGGCGCCGGCGCCTGGCGTGCCGAAGCCGCCGCGCCGAAGAGGGCACAGGCGAGGGCGGCGGAAGGGATGAAAATTCTCGCGGTTTTCTTCATAGACGGATGAAGGGGAGCGCGGGTCGAACCTCGGGTCTTGCGGCCGATTCGAGCACCCCATTCGATGCCCCCGGCCGGCGCGGTCGTTGCTTCCCCGGTGCCCGACAGTATACCGCTATTGCAACGCGTCAAGAAATTCCGAAAGCTCGGGCGGGAGCGGGGCCGTGAAGCTCAGCCATTCGCCGCTCGAAGGGTGGTGGAAGCCGAGCCGCTCGGCGTGGAGGAACTGGCGGCCGAGGGCGTTGACGCGCGCGCGCAGGGCGGGGTCGGGGAGCGTCTTGTCGCGGCCGCCGCCGTAGGTCTCGTCGCCGACGACGGGGTGCTTGATCCAAGCGAGGTGGACGCGTATCTGGTGCGTGCGGCCGGTCTTGATCTGCACGTCCAAAAGCGTGAAGCGCGTGAAGTGCTGCCGCACGCGCCAGAGCGAGAGGGCCGCACGGCCGCTGCGCACGACGGCCATCCGCGTGCGGTTGCGCGGGTCGCGCGCGAGCGGCTCTTCGATTCTCCCCCGCTCCTCGCGCGTGACGCCGTGGACGAGCGCGACGTAGGACTTGAAGACCGTGCGCTCGCGGAACTGTTCCGAAAGGCTTTCGTGTGCGCGCGCGGTCTTGGCGACGACGATGACGCCCGACGTGTCACGGTCTAAGCGATGAACTATCCCCGGCCTTAAAGAACCGCCGCCGGCGAGTTGGCCGAGGTGAAAAGCAAGCGCGTTGGCGAGCGTGCCCGAATGCACGCCGGCCGCGGGGTGGACGACGAGCCCGGCGGGCTTGTTGACGACGACGACCTCTTCGTCCTCGTGCAGGATGTCGAGCGGAATCTCTTCGGGCTCGACTTCGGACGGAGGCGGCGCGGGCAGTTCGACCTCGACGCGCTCGCCGCCCTTCAGCTTGAGCGAGGGCTTGGCCGCCCGCCCGCCGACGAGCACCTCGCCGTCCTCGATGACGCGCTTGAGAATCGAGCGGCTCACGCCCTCGACGCGCGCCGCGAGGAACGCGTCGAGCCGCGCGCCCGCGTCCTCCACGCCCACGTCGAGCACGAGCGTCTCGGCCTCCGGCTCGGCCCGGTCTGCTTCGGCCTCGCCTGCAAACTTCTCTTGCTCGTCGCTCATGCGCTGGCGGTGTCGGGGGCCGGGGTCACGTTGGAGGCGCGGCGCCAGCGGAGAAAGAGGAAGACTACCCCCCCGGCGACGACGACGAGGCTGATGAGCTGCGAGGTCGAGAGGTGCGTCAGCGTCGTCAAACCAAGGATGTCGCCGCGCGGGTCGTCGCGGAAGAACTCGATGGTGAAGCGCGTCAGGCCGTAGAGCACGGCGTAGGCGCCGATGACCTGGCCGTCGAAGCGCTTGCGGCGGTGGAGCCAGTAGAGGATGAGGAAGATGACGAGCGCGGCGAACGACTCGTAAAGTTGCGTCGGGTGGAGGTGGACGCCCACGGGGACGCCCGTGACGCGGTGCGCCAGCTCGCCGAACTCGACGCCCCACGGCACGTTCGTCGGCCGCCCCCAGCAGCACCCCGCCGCGAAGCAGCCCTCGCGGCCGATTGACTGCCCGAGCGCCACGCCCGGCGCGAACGCGTCCGTCACCTTCCAGAAGGAGAGGCGGTAACGGCGTATCAACAACACACCCGTCAGAAGCCCGCCGAGGAAGCCGCCGTACCACACGCCGCCCGAGCGCAGGAAGTCGATGGAGAGCAGGTTGTGCCAGTCCTGCCCGTACTCCGGCTCGGCCACCATCAGCAGAAGCTTCGAGCCGATGAGACCGCCCAGGAGCATCCACAGCCCCAGGTCGAACAGGCGCTCGCGCGGCAGCCCGTCGCGCCCGCCCAGACGCGACGCCACGAACAGCGCCGCCATGAACGCCAGCGCCAGCAGCACGCCGTACGTGTTGACGGGGAAGCCGCCGATGTGGAAAAGCTCAGGGTACATTTCACCTCAAGGCAAAAGGCAGAAGGCAAAGGGCAAAGGGCAAAAGTGCGTGCAGGTCTTCGGCTCCCAACGTCGGCTCTTCCTTTTGATTTTTGCCTTTTGCCTTCTGCCTTTTGCCTTCCGCACGCCCTTCGAGAATCAAGTCCAGCGCGAGCAGCGCCGCGCCCGTGCAGATGGCCGCGTCGGCGACGTTGAAGGTCGGCCACTGGAACGAGCCGATGAAGACGTCGATGAAGTCTATGACGTGGCCGAGCCGCACGCGGTCGGTCAGGTTGCCGGCCACGCCCGCGAGCAGCAGCGCGATGGCGCCGAGCAGCCGGTCGTCCGTCCGCCGCGTGCGGAAGAAGTAGAGGAGCAGGCCGACCACCGCCAGTGCCGCCAGCGCCGCCAGCATCCAGCGCCCGAACTCGCCGCCCTCCTGCAAGCGCCCGAAAGCCACCCCCGGGTTCTCCGCGTAAGAGAAGTGCAGCAGCCCGTCGAAGGCGCGCACGACCTCGCCGTCCTTCAGGCGCCGCACGGCCCAGGCCTTCGACGCCTGGTCGGCCATGTAGACGGCGAACGCGGCGGACAGGTACGCCAGGCGCCAGCGGAAGAAGCCTTGAGGTCGCGCGCTCAACTGATTCCCCCTTCGGCCTCGATCTCGGCCAGCGCCTCGACGCAACGCTCGCACGCGGTCGGGTAGCGCGTGAACGTGCCGACGAGCGTCGAGTAGTTCCAGCAGCGCTCGCACTTCGCGCCCGCGGCGCGCTCGACCGTGACGCGGATGTCCTCGCCCGCCTCCGCTTCGAGCAGCGTCAGAGAGACCTGCGAGACGATGAAGAGGTAGCGCAGCTCTTCCCGATGACTTTCAAGCAGCTCGAACGTCGAACGCCTCGCTTCCAAACGGACGTGCGCTTCGAGACTACTCCCGATGAGCTTCGCCGTGCGCGCCTCCTCCAGAGCACGCAGCACCACGTCGCGCACCTCGAAGAGCCGCGCCCAGCGTTCGAGCAGGCCCGCCTCGCGCTCCGCGCTCAGCGCCACAGGGAACTCCGCCACGTGAACCGACTCCGGGATCGTAAAACCCTCGTCAACTACACTGTCAGCGTCCACCGCGCTCCCGCCAGCAACCCTGTCACCAACGGTCTTCCTCGCCGCCGCCGCGAGCTTCACCTCCGGCAGATTCTCCCAAATCTCGTCGGCCGTGAACGAGAGCACCGGCGCGAGCAGGCGGGCGAGCGCGTCGGCGATGTAGTTCAAGGCGGTCTGTGCCGAGCGGCGGGCCGCCGACTTCGGCGCGGACGTGTAGAGCCTGTCCTTCGTGATGTCGAAGTAGCGCGCCGAGAGCGTCACCGTGCAGAAGGCGTCCAGGGCGCGGTAGACGGCGTGGAAGTCGTAAGCCTTGTAAGCCTCCAGCGCGCGCTCGACCACGCGATCCAGCTCCGCGAGCGCCCAGCGGTCGATCTCGTGCAGCTCGCCCAGGGCGACGCCGTCGGCGACGGGGTCGAAGCCGTCGAGGTTGCCGAGCGCGAAGCGCGCCGTGTTGCGAATCTTCCGGTAAGAATCCGCGACGCGCGAGAGAATCTCCGGCGAGCAGCGCATGTCCTCCCGGTAGTCGGAGGAGGTGACCCACAGCCGCAGGATGTCTGCGCCCGAGTCCTTGACGAACTCCTCGGGCGCGATGGCGTTGCCGGCGGACTTGTGCATCGCGCGCCCCTGCGCGTCGAGCGTCCAGCCGTGCGTGACGACCGCGCGGTACGGCGCCGCGTCGTGCGCCGCGAGGCCGACCATCAGCGAAGAGTTGAACCAGCCGCGGAACTGGTCGCCGCCTTCGAGGTACACGTCCGCGGGCCAGCGCAGCCCGTCGTAGGCTTCGAGCACCGCGACCGAAGAGACGCCGCTGTCGAACCACACGTCGAGGATGTCGGTCTCCTTCGTGAACTCGGTGCCGCCGCAATCCTTACACTTGTAGCCCTCGGGCAGGAGCTCTTTCGCCTCGCGGCTGTACCAGGCGTCGGTCGTCTCGCGCTCGAAGAGGTCGGCGACATGGTCGATGGTTGCGCGGTCGGCGACCGGCTCGCCGCACGAGCAGTAGAAGACGGGGATGGGCACGCCCCACACACGCTGGCGCGAGACGCACCAGTCGGGCCTGCCCTTCTGCATGTTGCGCATCCGGTCGGCGCCCCACGCCGGCACCCACTGCACGCGCTCGATCTCGCGCAGCGCGCCCGCGCGCAGACTGGCCGGCGCGTCCTCCTCGTTCTCCGTGTAGTTCGTCCGCGGACGGCCGTCCTCATCATTGTCATTCTCAACCGCCGGCGCGGGCGCGTCGGCGGCGGCGTCGAGCGAGATGAACCACTGCGGCGTGGCGCGGAAGATGACCGGGTTCTTGCAGCGCCAGCAGTGCGGGTAGCGGTGCGCGTAAGCCTCGGAGAAGAGCAGCGCGCCGCGCTCGCGCGCGAACTCGACTATCCCCGGGTTCGCCTCGAAGACGCTCTGGCCGGCGAAGTGCTCGACCTCCTGCGTGAAGCGGCCGGCGTTATCGACGGGGCAGTAGATGTCGAGCCCGTAAGCCTTGCCGATGACGAAGTCGTCGTGGCCGTGGCCGGGCGCGGTATGAACCAGCCCCGTGCCCGCCTTGCCCGTCGCCTTCTTTTCGCGCGCGTCCTTCACGTCCAGCTCGGTCTCGCCGTCGGCCTCGCCGCCGAGCGTGACGTGGTCGCCGAGCATGAGCAAGGAGGGGCGGTCGAGCCAGGCGTGGCGCGCTTCGAGCCGGTCGAGGCGCGAGCCGGGAAAGCGCGCGATGACCTTCGGCGGCCAGTTGACGGTCGAAGGGTTCGGCTCCTCGTCCGACGCGCGCGGCGCGCCCGTTTCAAGGTCTTCCGCGTGCCCGAGTCCGCACTTGTTCGCGACGTGCGTGATGAGTTCGCTGGCGACGACGTAGACCTCGCCCTCCCTGCCCTCTATCGCCGCGTACTCGAACTGCGGGTTGACGGCGATGCCGAGGTTGGCGGGCAGCGTCCAGGGCGTCGTCGTCCAGATGAGGAAGAAGATTTTGCGCGGGTCGTCCTCGTCGCCCAAGACCTCGCGCTTGAAAGTCTTCGCTTCGAGCGAGTCCTCCGAGAGCGGGAACTTGACGTAGACGGACGGGCTCGTGTGCTCGCGGTACTCGACCTCCGCCTCGGCCAGGGCGGTCTGGTCGTGGATGCACCAGTAGACGGGGCGCGCGCCCTTGTAGACGTAGCCGCGCTCGACGAAGCGGCCGAACTGGCGCGCGGTCTCCGCCTCGTAGTGCGAAGACATCGTCAGGTAAGGGTTCTCCCACAGGCCGAGGATACCGAGGCGCTGGAAGTCGCGCGTCTGCCGCTTCAAAGCCTCGGCCGCGTGCTCGCGGCAGATGCGGCGGAAGCTGGCGACGGGCAGGTCTGCGCGGTTCTTGCCCTTCTCCTTGAGCGAGCGCTCGACGTGCTGCTCGATGGGCAGGCCGTGGCAGTCGTAGCCGGGCACGTAAGGGCTGTCGTAGCCCAGCATCGTGCGCGACTTGACGACGATGTCTTTCAGAATCTTGTTCATCGCCGTGCCGAGGTGGATGTCGGCGTTGGCGTAGGGCGGCCCGTCGTGGAGGATGAAGCGCGCGCGCCCCGAACGCGCGCGGCGGATCGACTCGTAGAGCCCCGTCTCGGCCCAGCGCTTCAGGCGCGCGGGCTCGGCCTGCGGCAGGTTGGCCTTCTGCGCGAAGCCGGTCTTCGGCAGGTTGACAGTCTTCTTCAGCTCAAGCGGTGCCTGTGTTGACATGATAAGGTCGCGTCCCTCGTGAATTTCGATAGTAGCGCAGCCAAAGGGCAAAACAAAATTAGTAGGCAGGAGGCAGATGGCAGGAGGCAGCCGCCCCGCGTCGCGGGGGTTGAGCATTTAACCCACACTTCTCATCATCAAGGTTTTCAACTGCCTATTGCCTACTGAAACTAAATCGCCCGGACTACCTGCTCCCTCGCGGAGGATAGTCCGGGCGCACTTGCTGCGCGTTAAGATGCTCGGGGTCAGCCGATGAACATCTCCTCCTCCGCGTAGGATTCGTTGATCTGCTTCGGGGCGGGGGCCAGCAGGACTTCGAGTCCGCGCCTGACCCCCGCCATAATCGCGGCGATCTCGCGCGCCGGGTTGATGATGCGCGACGTGACGTAGTTGGTCGTCACCATCAGTTTCCCGTGCGTCTGGTCTATCGAGCTGCTGATCTGCTCTATCTTGTCGCGCGCCGTCTCGGCCGAGAGCCCGACGATCTCTTTCAGTTCCGCGACCTCGCCGCGGATGAGCGCCATCGACTCCGAGAAGTGGTGCGTCGCCGTCGAGAGGTGGCCCGACATGACCGTCACCTGATCCGCGACCTCGCGCCCCTGCGCGGCGATGGCCTGCGCCTGCTCGGCCAGCACGCCGACGCGCTCGACGAGCGGGCTGATCTTCGACTCGACGCTGCGCACCACCCGCACCGCGCGCGCCGCCAGCACCGCCACCACGGCGGCCACCGTGACGGCCGCCAGCGCAATCACCGCGAACGACACGGCCACGACCACCAGCACCCAGTACGCCGGGTCGTGCGTGTTCAGTTGTAGCGCCGGGAAAGACATAGGGAGTTTAGATTTTCAATTTTTGATTTTTGATTTGAACGGCCAGCCGCCGCGGCCTTCTTCAAATCGCAAATCAAAAATCTAAAATCAAAATTTCAGGACTGCCCCCCTTCGAGGGCGCGGGGCTCGTTCTCGGTGAGCGCGGAGGACTCGGTGCGGCGCTTCTCGTCGCGGTAAGCCTGCTTGCCGGCCTCGATGGCCGAGCCGACGAGTTCGCCGCGGCGCGAGACCGCCTCGCGCGCGCTCGTCGCGAGTTCGCCCGCGCGCGTCTGGGCCGTCTCGTAATACTCGCCCGCGCGCGCCGAGAGCTGCGAGCCGGTCTCGCGCGCGCGGTCAACGCCCTTGCGCGTCGCGTCGGCCACGTCCTGGCGCAGTTCCCGCCCCGACTTCGGCGCGAAGAGCAGCGCGACGACCGCGCCGATGGTCGCCCCGATGGCGAAGTAGGTCAGGCGCGCGCCCGCGTCACCGTCGCCGCCCGCGCGGCCGCGCCCTTGATGCTCTGACATAACGCCCGCCTCCTTGCGTGGGAAGTGTCGCCTCTGAACTGTCACGGCGAGAGTTTTCGGAAACCGTTTTACCTGACCCGCACTATAGCAGAGACTAGTTGCCAGAGGCCAGAGGCTAGTTGGGAAGATGACTCCTCAACTAGCCTCTAGCCCCTGGCTTCAGGCGGCCGGCTTCTTGTCGGCCTTCGCGCCGAGCAGCTCGAAGTACTGGCGCAGGAGGTCGGAGAGGAAGTCGTCGTAGTTCTTCAACTTCTCCGGCCCCAGCTCCTTGCTCTCGTACTTCAGCCCGTCGGCCTCGCGGAAGTCCTTCAGGGCGCCGGCGTCGTCCTTCAGGAAGTGGCGCATCGCGCCGGTGATGTAGAGCAGTTCCTTGCGCTCGCCCGCGCGCCTTGTCGGCGAGCCTGCGCTCGGCGAAGGCCGCGAGCCTGATGCCCGCGGCCTTCGCGTCGTCTCACCCGCCGTCTTCTTCGTGCGGCGCGGCGGCCTCCCCCTCGTACTGGCGGAGCTTGCGGTAGAGGGTTTTGCGGCCGATGCCGAGGGCGCGGGCGGCGCGCGTCTTGTCGCCGCCGGTGTAGTCGAGCGTGGCCTCGATGGCGCGGCGCTCGATCTCGTCGAGCGAGGCGGGCACGTCCAGCTCGAGCGTGACGGTGCGCCCCTCGGAGGCGGCGCGCTCGCGCTCGCCGCGTGTGCGCGTGCGCTCCTCGCGCGCGGCCAGGGCGATCTGCTCGGGCAGGTCGTCGGCCTCGATCTGCCGCCCCGAGGCGATGATGACGGCGCGCTCGACGGCGTTCTCCAGCTCGCGGACGTTGCCCGGCCAGTCGTAGCTGACGAGCGCGCGCACGGCCTCGCGCGAGATGCCCGAGACGAAGCGGCCGGTCTTCTGCTTGTAGTGTTCGAGGAAGTGTATGACGAGCGTGTGGATGTCCTCGCGCCGCTCGCGCAGGGGCGGGACGTGGATGGGGAAGACCGAGAGGCGGTAGTAGAGGTCGCGGCGGAACGTGCCCTGCTCGGAGGCGCGCGCGAGGTCAACGTTCGACGCGGCGATGACGCGCACGTCCGCGCGCAAGACCTCGCCGCTCCCGACGCGCGCGAACTCGCCGTCCTGAAGCACGCGCAGCAGGCGCACCTGCGCCGACAGACTCATCTCGCCGATCTCGTCGAGGAAGAGCGTGCCGCCGTCTGCCTCTTCGAAGCGGCCCCGGCGGCGCTGGCGCGCGTCGGTGAACGCGCCGCGCTCGTGGCCGAACAGCTCCGATTCGAGCAGAGACTCCGGGATCGCGCCGCAGTTGAGCTTGACGTACGCGCCCTCCTTGCGCCGCGAGTTGTAGTGGATGAGGTTGGCTAAGAGCTCCTTGCCCGTGCCCGACTCGCCCTGGATGAGCACGGAGGTCTGCGTGTCCGCGACGTTGAGGGCCAGCTCGCGCGCGCGCAGTATCGCCGGCGACTGGCCGATGATGCGGTCTTCGGCGTGGCGCTCGTGCAGCGCGCTCCTCAAACGCATCACCTCGGCCGAGAGTTGGTCGCGCTCCAGGGCGGTGCCGATCTGCACGGCGATGCCTTCGACCAAAGCAACTTCATGCTCGTCGAACGCCTCGCGCGGCCCGCCCCAGACGAAGCCGAGCAGGCCGAAGGTCTGGCTCCGAATCGTCACGGGCGCGACGAGCGCGGCGCGGCCGCCGAGCGTCGCGTTGAAGGCGAAGCGGACGGGCTCGGGCAGGTCGGAGTCAATGACGCGCAGCGTGCGCGGCGCGGCCAGGAGCTCCACGACCGCGGGGAAGGCAGAGATGTCGATGGACTTGCCGTGCGACTCGATCAGCTCGCGCACGCGCAGCGTCGTCGCGTGCGGCGCGGCCTTGAAGGCGGCGAGACTGATTGACTTGCCCGAAGGCTCGACCACGCCGAGCGCGCAGTAGTCGGCGCCGACCAGCTCGTTGGCGCGCTCAAGCACGTGCGAGGTCAGCTCGCCGAAGTCCGAGCGCGAGTTGAGCAGGTTTGCAATTTCGAGCAGGGCGCGCGTGCGGCTCGCCTCGCGCTGGCTGTCCGTGTAGAGGCGCGCGTACTGGTAGCCGACGGCGATCTGGCGCGCGATGGACTGGATGAGCGCGACCTCCTCATCGTCCCAGTGGCGCAAGGCCCTCGTCACGTGCAGGCCCAACAGCCCGAGCACGTTCCCGTCGAGCACGACCGGGACGATGAGGAGCGAGCGCGTGCCCAGGGAAGGCGGCAGCAGGGACGCGCGCGGGTCGAGGCCGAGCGCGGCCGTGTCGTCGAGACGGATGGGGCGCGCGAAGTCGAAGCGCTCGGCGAGCTGTCCGAAGTCCACGGGGAAGGAGGTGCCCAGGGACGAGGGCACGTCGGCGGCCGCGCGCCACTCGTGGCTGATGCGCAGCTCGCCCGCGCCGACGAGCTGCACCACGTCGCAGCGGTCAACGTCCATGATGCGGCCCAGCTCGGCGACGACGGCGTGGAGGAACTTGTCGAGGTCGATCTCGGAGTGGATGTTGGGGGCCAGGCGGTCGATGAGCGCTTCGCGCGCCTCGTGCATCCGCGCCTTGCGCTCGCGCGTGAGCGTCTGCACGTTCGAGCCCGGTATCGGTCTTTGCGCGGACAACTGTTTGCGGGTTCTCCTTCGGATGAAGCTCGAAAAGTCTCTCTCGCGGGCCGCGGCGGCCGCCCGGATGAGGAGAGAGTCACGCCCCACTTCGGCCGCACGCCCCTTGGAGTTTTTGTCGGGCGCAAATCATAGCAAGGCGGATGAGTGAAGGCAAAAGGCAAAGGGCAAAAGGCAAAAGGGAAGACGAGAGGCGCACTGTCCTTCATGCTTCCCTTTTGCCTTTTGCCCTTTGCCTTTTGCCTTCCGCGTCAGCGGGAGGGCAGGAGGTCGAAGTAGGAGGAGGCTTCCTCGGGGGTGAGCACGGGGTGGTAGGTCTTGCCGTAGCGGCCGGTGATGATGCGGACGTAATTCTGGGTCTCGCCGAAGGGCGGGACGCCCTCGTACTTATCGACGTTGCCCTCGCCGGCGTTGTAGGCGGCGAGCGCGAGCGTGACGTTGCCGTCGAAGCGCTTGAGGAGGAAGCGGAGGTACTTCGTGCCGGCCGTGATGTTCCCCTCGACGTCGTTGCGGTCGTCGCAGCCGAAGCGCTTGGCCGCCGCCGGCATCAACTGCATCAGGCCCTGCGCGCCAACGTGCGACTCGGCGTCGGTCTTGTACTTCGACTCCTGCCAGATGACGGCGTGAATCAGGCGCGGGTCAACGCCGAGGTTGCGCCCCGTCCGCTCGATGACGAGGTCGAGGTCGTGGTCGCCGGACGTGGGCACGTCCGCGGGGATGTAGTCGTCGATGGAGACGGCGGCGCTCACCGCCGAGGCCGAGACGGGCGCGAGCACGCGCGTGAAAGGGCTGTCGATGAAGTTCGAGACGACGAACATGATGATGACGGCGAAGACGACGTTCTTAAAAGAGCGCAGGGGCTTACGAGGGGTAAAGTGCATTCTCGGTCGTTCTCCATGTGAGCTAGTGACCTCTGCGTTTCGCTTCTAAAGGCAGCGAGGTCGGCGATTCCTAACTTGCACATCGCCAGCGATGCACGGGGTTGGGGGCTACGCATGGTGGAAACGAACGGCTCACACTCTCCGGATGAGCACAGCCTGTCGAAACCGTAAGCTTAGATGTGGAGGTTGCGATCCAGTTGCATTCGTGCGCACGAATTGATTGCATCTAAGTGGTTGAACTGTATGTCTTTAAATCGCGTCGTGTAAGTCACTGACAGGCCAAAGCTTGTCTCCCCGATTTCCGACTTGAGAGCCGAAAAGCTAGCCGTCGGGTCAGTTTTTCGTACCAAAGCCAGACAAGATTTTTCGATTTTTCGAAGACATTTTTTCGCGTCAATCTGGCGTAGTAGACGCGAACGCGCGCACGCGCATCGAAGGTTGCAAGACGTTTGCAACCGAAACGTTTGTCCGTATAATTTCTGCGGGGACGTTTACCGAAAATCAGCTTGTATATAAGAGGAGAGAGGGATGCCCATTTACGAATACTCCTGTAAGAAGTGCGGCGCGCACATGGAGGTGATGCAGAAGGTCTCGGACAAGCCCCTCACGCGCCACGCGAAGTGCGGCGGGAAGCTTGAGAAGGAGTGGTCGCGCACGGGCTTCCAGTTCAAGGGCTCGGGCTGGTACGTGACCGACTACGCGGGCAAGAAGTCAGAGTCGAAAGAGGAGAAGAAGTCAGAGTCGAAGGAGACGAAGGCGGAGTCGTCTTCGTCCTCCTCGGAGTCGAAGTCGGACTCGGCGAAGACGACGCCCGAGCCCAAGGGCGAGAAGAAGTCGGCGGGCGCCTCCGCCGCGGGCGACTGAAGTAAGGTTAAGGTTCAGGGGATGCGCGCACACCTCAGGGCGTACACGACGGTTCTCATCTTTAGCCTCCTGCTCGCGGCGCTGGCGATGGGGCAGGCGGGCCGGCACTCGGGCGGCGAGGCCGACATCAATAAAGAGCGCGGCATGTTCCTCAACGTGACGGCCGCGCGCGAGGACGGCTCCGAGGAGCGCGTCACGGCGAAGGAGGTCTCGCTCTACGACGGCGGGCAGGAGCAGACGATTCAAGCCTTCACGCCCGACCCGACGCCCGCGCGCATCGTCATCCTCGTGGACAACTCTTTGGGCCTGCGCGCCGACGTGGAGAGGTTGCAGAAGGCGACGCGCGAGTTCGCCTACGAGATTTACGAGGGCGACCAGGTGATGGTCGTCGGCTTCGACCAGCAGCCGGAGATCATCGCCGACTGGACGGACGACGCGAAGAAGGTCGAGGCGTCGCTCCCCCTCTTCCGCAAGCGCGGCGAGCCGCACCTCTTCGACGCGATCTCGGCCGTCATCTCGGACGCCCTCGGCCCGCTCGTCGGCCGCGTGCGCAAGCGCGTCATCGTGCTCGTCGCCGACGGGCTCGACCGCGGCAGCCGCACCCACTTCGATAAGGTCTACGGCGAGCTTTTGCGGCAGGACATCACGGTCTACGCGCTCCAGATTCCCGACCGCACGGGCGGGGCGCTGCGCCGCGACCAGTTGAAGCCCGCGCAGGCCATCCAGAAGTTGACCGAGGGGACGGGCGGCCGCGTGCTCTCCGTCAACGACTCGCGCGACGCGGCCAAGACCATCTGCGACGAGCTGCGCAAGAACCGCTACGTGCTCGCCTACACGCCGACGAGCCTCCCGCTCTACGACGCGCGCCGCCTCCTCGTCCTCGCTAACGACGGCATCAGCATCCGCCACAAGCTGCAACAGCCGGGTCAGTAGTCAGTAGCCGGTAGAAAGAGAGGCGGCGCGCTCGGCTTATCACCGGACGCGCCGCCTCTCTTTCTACCGGCTACCGATACGAACTATCGTGTCGGCGGTCGGGTGCACGCCGTTGTTAGATCGCAATCTCTTCGAGACGCTTCTCCGAAAACAACCATGTACTTGGGATTTTGTGGTCGTATTTCGATCCCGGCCGATTTCGTCGATAATCTTCTTGCAACGAACCATGTCCGCGGCCGTGGCATTGCGTCTTCATATGAGCAGCGATTTCTGAGGGGCGGGCAATGTACGAGCGCGGTAGTTCCCCTACACCAACGCCGAAGAATTGAATGAACATGAAGATAACATCAGACCGCTGCGCAGCTAGCCAGCTATCT
Source organism: Acidobacteriota bacterium (assembly GCA_019242475.1). Classification (GTDB taxonomy): domain Bacteria; phylum Acidobacteriota; class Blastocatellia; order Pyrinomonadales; family Pyrinomonadaceae; genus QHXN01. The sequence goes on from JAFAVK010000015.1 coordinate 115,272, forward strand.
ATGGCATCATGATATGTTGCTCCCTCCTGCTTGTACTTCACCGCCAGCATCCAGCCACCGTCTTGACTGCCTTTCACCGAAATAGGAAGAAATATCGAGCCTTTACTGGCAACGAGATCATAGTGTGGTTGATTAGCGCCATACTGAACCAACACATCATAGCCAGATTGGGCCAAGAGAGAGGCTGCGTAAGCCTCCGCCGCAATTTCGCATTGTCTAGGCGTCATAGTTTTGCGGGCTAACTATTATTTTGCCGAATGGTTCGGTCGAACTCCGTAAGGGGGCGTGGAGAGCCGAATCATACGGTCTGACTTCGTGATGGTAAGGCGGGCGCGGCGGTGGGGACAAGGCGGAGGCGGGCGGGCCGTAAGGGCTGCCCGCCTCCGGTGTGTTAAGGGTTGTGGGTTATGGGGCGACCTTGACGGCGTGGTTGCTCCAGGGGCTCTGGCCGTTGAGGGTGACGGCGGCGACGCGGAAGTAGTAGCGTTTGCCGCTGTCGAGCCCTTCGACGATGTAGGAGGAGCGGGGCGTGACCCCGGCGTGCGTCCAGGGGCCGGCCTGC
>JAFAVK010000001.1 GCA_019242475.1 Acidobacteriota bacterium
ATGGTGATCTTGGCGAGGATGGTCTGCGTCCCGCGCGGGCCGAAGGCCGTCGAAGAGATCGAGCTGGTGAAGAGCGAGCCGGCGTCGGCCTTGCCCGGCTGCAAGAGCACCGAGACGACCAGCACGATGCAGGCCAGAAGAAAGAGTCCGTAGAGTAGGTAGCTGAGCAAAACTGTTATGACCTCGATTCCAACTTACCTGTCGTAATTCACAATCTTTGCGAACGACTCGGCCTCCAGGCTCGCGCCGCCGACGAGCGCGCCGTCCACGTCCGGCTGTTTCATCAGCCCCGCGATGTTGTCGGGTTTGACCGAGCCGCCGTAGAGGATGCGGAGCGCGGCGGCCGCTTCCTGCGAGAACCTACCCGCGAAAACGCGCCGGACAAACGCGTGCATCTCCTGCGCTTGCTCCGGCGTCGCTGTACGTCCCGTCCCGATGGCCCAGACCGGTTCGTAGGCGATAATGATACGTTCGAGGTCGGAGGCTGTCAAATCACGCAGGCCGCCCTCGACCTGCCCCTTCACGACCCTTTCGGCCACGCCGCCGTCGCGCTGCTCCAAGGTCTCGCCGACGCAGACGATGACGGTCAACCCCGCCTTCAAGGCGGCCAAAGCCTTGCGGTTCACGAAGTCGTCCGACTCGTGGTAGAACTGCCGCCGCTCCGAATGCCCCACGATGACGTGCGACGCGCCCGCGTCCTTCAGCATGTCGGCCGCGACCTCGCCCGTGTGCGCCCCGTGCTTCGACTCGGTCGAGCAGTCCTGCCCCGCGACGTGGATGTTCGAGCCTTCGAGCCGGTCGGTCACAGTCTTCAAAGCCGTGAAGACTGGCGCGATGACCACCTCGCAGTGGTTCGCGTTCGCCACCAGTGGCTTCAAATCGACCGCCGTCTGCACCGACTCGGCGATCAGTTTGTACATCTTCCAGTTTCCGGCTATGACAGGTTTTCGGCTCATTTGTCGTTGAGTGCCGCGACGCCGGGCAGTTCGTCGCCGGCGAGGAATTCGAGGGTGGCGCCGCCGCCCGTCGAGATGTGCGTGATCTTGTCGGCGAGGCCGGCCTGGTGAATCGCGGAGACCGAGTCGCCGCCGCCGACGATGACGGTCGCGCCCTTCTCTGCCGCGTCGGCGACGGCGTGTGCGACGCCGACGGTTCCCTCTTCAAAACCCTTCTCTTCGAAGACGCCCATCGGGCCGTTCCAGATGATCGTCCGCGCGCCCTCAAGCTCGTGCGCGAAGAGCGCGACCGTCTCGCGGCCGATGTCCAAGCCGACGAGCCCCTGGTTGGTGAACTCGACGGGGATCGTCTTGCGGCTGTTGAGCGGGTCGTAGCTGTCCACGACTTGATGGTCGGTCGGAAGGACGAGTTTGACGCCCTCGGCCTCGGCGCGTCGTTTGACTTCGCGCGCGGTCTCCATCATGTCGTCTTCGACGAGCGACTTGCCGGTGTTGAAGCCCTCGGCCTTGAAGAAGGTGTAGGCCATCGCGCCGCCGATGAGAATCTTGTCCACCTTGCGGCTGATGAGCGAGTTGATGACCGGAATCTTGTCCGAGACCTTCGCGCCGCCGAGGATGGCGACGAAGGGCCGCTCCGGGTTGTTCAGCGCGCGCCCGAGGTACTCCAGCTCCTTCTCCATCAGGAGCCCCGCCGCCGCCTTCTTGACGTGCTTCGTGATGCCGGCGGTCGAGGCGTGCGCGCGGTGCGCCGCCCCGAACGCGTCGTTCACGTAGAGCCCATCGCACAGCTTCGCCAGCTGGGCCGCGAAGCCGTCGTCGTTCTCCTCCTCCTCCTTGTGGAAGCGGAGATTTTCGAGCAGCAGCACCTCGCTGTCCTTCAGACGCGCCGCCGCCGCTTCCGCCGCCTCGCCGACGCAGTCCTCGGCGAAGGCGACCGGCCTGTCCAGAATGTCCGACAGGTGCTCGCCCACCGGGCGCAGGCTGTACTTCTCGACGCGCTCGCCCTTCGGCCGCCCCAGGTGCGACGCGAGGATGACGCGCGCCCCCTGCTTCAACGCGTACTCGATGGTCGGCACGGCCGCGCGGACGCGCGTGTCGTCGCCGACCTTCCCGTCCTTCACCGGCACGTTGAAGTCAACGCGCACGAAGACGCGCTTGCCCTGCAAGTCGAGGTCTTTGATGGAAAGCTTTTGCATGCTCGTAAACCGTGAACCGTGAACCGTAAACCGTGATGAAAGGCGGGAGCCCTCTTGTCACGGTTTACGGTTCACGGTTCACGTTCTTTACAGTCCTTTTTCCCCGAGGAACTTGATGAGGTCGCGGACGCGGCAGGAGTAGCCCCACTCGTTGTCGTACCAGGAGAGCACCTTGACGAGGTTGCCGTTGATGACCTTGGTGTACTCGGCGTCCACGATGGACGAGTTGTCGTTCTTGCGGAAGTCAACGGAGACGAGCGGCTCCTCCGAGAAGGCGAGGATGCCGCGCAGCTCCTCGTTCGCGGCGTTCTTCAGGGCCGTGTTGACCTCCTCGGTCGTCACCTCGCGCTCGACCTCCATCACCACGTCCACGAGCGAGACGTTCGGGGTGGGGACGCGCACGGAGATGCCGTCGAACTTGCCCTTCAGCTCGGGCAGCACCAGCGCGACGGCCTTGGCCGCGCCGGTCGAGGTCGGGATCATCGAGAGCCCCGCGGCGCGCGCGCGCCGCAAGTCCTTGTGCGGCAGGTCGAGGAGCTGCTGGTCGTTCGTGTAGGAGTGGATCGTCGTCATCTGCGCCGACTTGATGCCGAAGTTCTGGTGGATGACCTTGGCGACGGGCGCGAGGCAGTTGGTCGTGCAGGAAGCGTTCGAGATGACGTGGTGCGCCGCCGGGTCGTAGGCGTCCTCGTTGACGCCGAGGACGATGGTGATGTCCTCGTCCTTGGCCGGCGCGCTGATGACGACCTTCTTGACCGAGCCGCGCAGGTGCTTGGCGGCGTCCTCCTTCTTCGTGAAGCGGCCCGTCGATTCGATGACGACCTCGGCGCCGACCTCGTCCCAGGGAATCTGCGCCGGGTCTTTCTCGGAGAAGACGCGGAACTCGTCCGAGCCGACGCGGATGCCGTTCTCGGTGGCCTGAACCTCCTCTTCGAGGTTGCCGAGGACGGAGTCGTACTTCAAAAGGTGCGCCAGCGTCTCCGTGTCGGTGATGTCGTTGACGGCCACGAAGTCGATGTCCGCGTCGCCGAGGCAGGTGCGCAGGACGTTGCGGCCGATGCGCCCGAAGCCGTTGATTCCAACCTTGATTGCCATTGTGACGGGAGCCTCCTCACTCGCTCTAAATTCTCGCAGACACACACGCCGCGACGCGCGTCGGGTGCGCGTGTGAACTACGGTCAATTCTCAGGGCTGACTCATAAAGGATGAAGACTAAGCCCCCACGCCCCCTCTGTCAAGCGAACCCTCCGCCGCCCCGCTTCGTCTTAAACAGGCGCGTGACGGCCGTCACTTTCGGGTGCGCGGGGCGCCCACGCGCGGCGGGTTAAATGTATGTTTTTGAAACCCCGTGCGGGCGGGGGACGTAGTAGGCACAGGTTCGGACGCGGCTTGGAAGGGTGGTCTTGAAGGAGCCGCGGCCTGCCGTTTGCAACCCCGTTTCGACGTTCGCGCTTCGGCAATTTTTATTCTCGCGCGCGGGCACAGCGCGCATCCCCTCCGGGACAGTTTTAAGGTAGAGAAAATGGTCAAACAGAGTCGGTCTATCAACACAAGGAAGCGGGCCCAAGCCCTCCTCCCCTCGACGTTCCTCTGCGCCCTTCTCGTTTTCGGGAACGCGGTGTCCGCTTTTGGGAATGTCCCGGCCAGCCGTAAGGCGCGCGCCAAGTCCGCGCCGGCCTCGACGAAGGAGACCCCGCAGCCTTCCGCAAGCGCGGCCGAGCCCGCTCAGCCCACGGGCAAGGGCAAGTCGGTCTTCACGAAGGTCGGCGAGCCCTTCGTCGTCGAGACGGCCGCCGTCCAGCAGTCTTCGACGCAGACGCCCGCGCAGCAGGACGCGACGCGCCCGCCGGGCACGCAGCAGCAGCAGAGCGTCCCGCCCGGGGCGCAGACGAACCCGCAAGACCCGCGCACGCCCCCCGGCTCGACGCGCCCCGCGCCGCAGAACCCGCCGGGCGTCGAGACGGCCCCCGTCACGCAGCCGCCCGCGACCACGCGGCCCGCCCCCGCGCAGACCGACCCGGCCACGCAGTCGGGCGCGCCTCCGACGACTCCCGTCGAGCCGAGCGCCCCCGAGCAGGAGCCGGCCTTCCCGGTCGTCCAGCCGCGCCCCGTGCCGCCCCTGCCCGACCTCGCGCGCGTCGGCGTCACGGGCACCGACACGCTCTCGCTCACGCTCAACGAGGCCATCCGCCGCGCCCTCGAAAACAACAACGACATCGAGGTGGCGCGCGCCGACGTGCGCCTCGCCGAGCAGACGCTCAACGCCTTGGGCGGCGTCTACGACCCGGTCTTCAACTACACGCCCGAGGTCAACTACAGCGTCCGCCCCGTCGCCAACATCTTCGCCGGCGCGGGCACGGGCGGCACGGTCTCGACGACCGACTACAACAACGACTTCTCGGTCAACAAGCAGTTCGTCAAGGGCGGCGGCAACTTCACATATTTCTTCAACAACACGCGCGAGAAGACCTCGGCACAGAACAGCTCGCTCAACCCGTTCTACTCCTCGACGCAGGGCCTCCAGTTCACGCAGCCGCTCTGGCGCAACCGCTCCATCGACCGCAACCGCCAGCAGATTCGCATCCAGCGCAAGCGGTTGGAGCAGACGGACGCGGACTTCCGCCTCCGCACCATCAACATCATCTCGCAGGTGCAGAGCGCCTACTGGGACCTGGTCTTCGCCCTGCGCAACGAGCAGAACCAGATTGCCAACGTGAAGCTGGCGCAGGAGAACTTCCGCCGCACGGAGGCGTCCGTCGTCGCCGGCGCGTCCGCCCCGCTTCAGCGCGCCGAGATCGAGACCGAGCTTGCCACGCGCGAGTCGGGCCTGCTCGTCGCCAACCAGCAGGTGACTTTCGCCGAGAACACCCTCAAGAACCTGCTCATCAAGGACACGCTCTCGCCCGACTGGTCGAAGGCGCTCGTCCCGACCGACTCGCCCTCTTTCGACGAGACGCCGGTCAACCTTGAGACGGCGCTCAAGGAGGCGCACGACAACCGCCCCGAGATGCGCCGCCTGCGGCTCGAAGAGGACGTGAACGACATCAACCTTCAGTTCTACAAGAACCAGACGAAGCCGCGCGTTGATCTCGTCGGCACGGTCTCGACCAACGGCCTCGCCGGCACGGTCAACCCCGACCTCGTCGATACGACGCCGTCGCCGCTCATCTCGGGCAGCGCGGACGTGTTCCTCTTGGGGGAGGTCAACACGCTGCGCGCGGCGCAGGGGCTCGCCCCCGTCACCTCGCCGATCGTCACCCCCTCGGGTGGCACCTTCCCGCAGCAGCTCGTCGGCGGCTACTTCCAGACGCTCAAGAACACCTTCAGCCTCGACACGCGCCAGATCGTCGTGAGCGCGGTCATCTCGCTCCCCTGGAAGAACCGCACGGCCGAAGCCAACCTCGCCTACGCGCAGATTCAGCGCGAGCAGCTCGCCGCGCAGACGCGCTCGCAGGATCAGGGCATCGAGGTCGAAGTGCGCAACGCCGTCCAGTCGGTCGAGACGGCGCGCCGCCGCGTGCTGTCGGCGCGCTCCGCGCTGCACGCGGCGGAGGAGCAGCTCGCCGGCGAGCGCCGCCTCTATCAGGTCGGCCGCTCGACGACCTTCCTCCTCTTCCAGCGCGAGAACGCGCTCGTCTCCGCGCAGAACCAGGAGTTGCAGGCGCAGACCGACTACAACAAGGCGCTCGCAGACCTCCAGCGCGCGACCTCGACGACGCTGCGCTCGAACAACGTCATCATCGACTCGCCGGTCGCGCCCGAGAAGTTCGGGAAGTAGCCGGAAGTTAAGTCGTGCAAAAAGCGGCCGCGAGAGACGAACTCTCGCGGCCGCTCTCTTTTATCCGCCTGCCCCTTTACTCCCGCGCACGCGTTTGCGTATCCTCAAGCGCCTTGAGAATCTCCGCCACCATCATCACCTTCAACGAGGCCGAGAACATCCGCGCGGCGTGCGAGTCGGTCGCCTGGGCCGACGAGATCCTCGTCGTCGATTCACGCTCGACCGACGCCACGGTCGAGATTGCCGAGGAGTGCGGCGCCCGGGTCGTCGTCCGCGACTGGCCCGGCTTCGCCGCGCAGAAGCAGTTCGCCGCGGAGAGTGCCGCGCACGACTGGGTCTTCAGCCTCGACGCCGACGAGCGCGTCACCGACGAGCTGCGCGCGGGCGTCCTGTCTTTACGCGACGGCGACCAGACGAAGCTCGCCGACGGCTACCGCGTCGCGCGCCGCTCCTTCTACATGGGACGTTGGATCAAGGGCGGGGGCTGGTACCCGGACTACCAGCTCCGTCTCTACGACCGCAGGCGCGGCCGCTGGGAGGGCGCGCACATCCACGAGTCGGTGAAGATGCGGCCGGGCGCGCGCGTCGAGACGCTCTCAGGCGACCTCCAACACTTCAGCGTCCAGGACGCCGCGCACCACCACCGTATGATCGGCGAGCGCTACGCGCCGCTGGCGGCGCGCCAGATGTTCGAGTCGGGCCGCCGCACCTCCCCGCTCCGCATCGCCACGGCCGCGCCCGCCGCCTTTGCACGCAGCTTCATCCTCAAGGGCGGCTTCCGCGACGGCCTCGCCGGCCTCGCCATCGCGCGCTTCGCCGCGCACCACGCCTTCCTCAAACACGTCATGCTCTGGGAAATGCAGCAGGGGAAGAAGGGAGTAATGATGAATGAGGAGTGATGAATGATGAATACCGCCGTGTCGAGGTATTCATCATTCATCACTCCTCATTCATCATTACTCCAAGACTTCGAGGTCGGTGCTCTCCAACTGGTGGCGGGGCTTTTCGGGTTTGGGGATGGGGACGGGGATGTCCTGGCTGAGTGTGATCTCGGCGAGGAGCTGGTCGGTGAGCTGGCGCGACTCGGCCACGGCCGACCCCTGGTTGAAGACGACGAAGTAGACCTTGCCGTACTTCTGCGTGTAGACGACGCCGCCGAGGCTCGCCATCCCGCCGTCGTCGTGGACGAGCGTGCCGGTCTTCGCCACGACCGCGCCTTCGAGCGGCGTGCCCACCATCCTGCGGCGCAACGTCCCGTAGTCGTCGCTCGCCACCGCCATGATGTCCGCCAGCTCAAGCCCCTGCCTGTGTGTCTCGTCGTCGAGCGCGCGGATGACCGCGACGAGCCCGCGCGGCGTCATGCGGTTGACTTCGAGCCCCGAGGTCGTCGAGAGCTGCACCTGCTCGGGCGGGAGCTTCACCTCATCGATCAGGAATTGGCGCACGCCGTCAGGCCCGCCGACCAGCGCGCCCAGGCGCTGGGCGACGAAGTTGCTCGAATGCGCGTTCATGTAGAGCAGTATGTCGTGCAGAGGGTACGAGAGCACCGCGAACGTCGGCTCGCCGGCCGGCGCGTCCACGACCGAGAACGTCTTCGGGTTGACTTTCAGCACCTTGGCGAGGCGCTGCGCCGACTCCTCCGGCTTGTCCGTGAAGTTGAAGACGAAGTCGGGCGTGACGATTAGCTCGCCCTCGAACTTCTTGACGCCGCGCTCGGCCAGCTTCTTCGCGACGAGCGTCGCGTGGAAGTCGCCGAAGGTCGGGTCGCCTCCGGCGACGACGAGCCGCCCGCGCAGCACGCCCGACTTGTCCACATCGCCGTCGATGTAGAACTTCGTCTCGAAACGGAAATCCTTGCCAAGCTTGTGCAGCGCGGTGAGTGAGGTCGTGAGCTTGACGAGCGAGGCCGGGTTGAAAGCGCCGTCCGCGTTATATTCGGCGAGCGTGGCACGGCCGTCGAGCGATTGCACGAGCAGCGCGTGGCGCGCGGGGTCGTCGCCGCGCCCCGTGTACCAGCCGGCCACGTCGAAGGCAGAGACCTGTGGCGCGGGCGGCGCGGGCACGGCCGAAGCGGGCACGGGCGGGGCCGCCCGTTTCAAAGGAATCTGTATGTAAGCGGCGGCGGCCCTGCGCGCGTCCTTCATCAGCGCGTAGGGCGCGAAGGTCAGCGTGAGGATGACGGCGGCGCCGACTACCATCATCGCGTAGATAGGTTTGCGAGGGTTCACGGCGCCGTCCTCCTTCCCGAAATGTTCGTCTCAACCACTGTATGATTCCAGCCTTTCGCAAAGCATGATAAAGCTTTAATATGCAAATAGGGCGCCACGCGTCAAGCCGAGCCCTGCGTTAAACCATTCTTCTTTCTTCATCCACAGCGAATGGACATTCTTCAGAGATTCGTGACACAGGACGCGCTGACCGGCTTGCCGGGGTACGTCATTGCCGCGGCCGTCGGCGTCCTCGGGGCCATCATCGGGAGTTTTTTGAACGTCGTCATCCACCGCGTCCCCCGCGAAGAGTCGATTGCCTTCCCCGCCTCGCACTGCCCCGAGTGCGACACCGCGATACGGCCGTACGACAACATTCCTGTCGTCAGTTGGGCCGTCCTGCGTGGGCGCTGCCGCGCCTGCCGCGCCCCCATCTCGGCGCGCTACCCGGCGGTCGAATTGTTGACGGGCGTACTCTTCGCGCTCACGTACCTTCTGCACTCGGGCCTGACGCTCTCGCTCCCGTTCGACCTCGCCTTCGTCGCGGCCGTCGTCGCCCTCGTCTTCATCGACGCCGAGCACATGATTCTGCCGAACGTCATCACCTACCCCGGCGCGGGCCTCGCGCTCGCCGCGCGCGTGCTGGTGCCGAACCTCTACGGCGTGGCCTCGCTCGGCGGCGGACACGCGCCCGCGTGGCTGCTCTCGCTCGGCGGCGCGGTGCTGGGCGCGCTGGCGGGCGGGGGGTTCCTGTGGCTGGTCGGCTGGCTCTGGGAGCGCGCGCGCGGGGTCGAGGCGATGGGGCTCGGCGACGTGAAGATGATGTTCATGGTGGGCGCCTTCCTCGGCTGGCCCTTGACGATGCTGACGATCTTCGTCGGCGTGCTCACCGGCTCAATCGCGGGCGTGGCCGCGATGGCAAGGCGCGGCGAGCGCGACATGCAGATGCTCCTCCCCTTCGGCATCTTCCTCGGCCTCGGCTCGCTCGTCAGCCTCCTCTTCGGCACGCGCCTCATCGATTGGTACGTGGGGAAATTCTGAAATGCCGTAAATCGTGAATCGTAAACCGTGACAAGATAAGAACAGGCTTTAATCTTGTCACGGTTTACGGTTCACGGTTCACGCCTCTTATGGCCCGTCACGAAAACCGGATGCAGTTGGCGTTGGCGCTGTTGGTGGGGCTTTTGCTCCTTGCCAACCTGTTCACGCTGACGCTGGTGGCGCTCTCGCCCGCGACGCGGGCCGAGCGCGCGCCCGTCCTCTACACAGTCTTCGTCCTCACGCTCGTCATCAGCGTCCCCTCCATCCTGCTGCTGCCGCGCTGGCTGCTCAGGCCGTACCGGCAGCTCGTGGACGAGGCCGAGCGCGCGCCCGTCGAGTCGTCGGCGCGGGGGCGCGGGCGCGACGAGTCGGAGTTCGTGCTCGAAACTTTTCAGGAGGTCGTCGCGCAGCTCCGCGCTAAGCAGCGCGAGCTTGAGCGCCTGGGCGCGCGCGCGGCCGAGCGCGCCGCGACCGCCGAGCAGTTCAGCGAGCGCGTCGTCGCCAGCCTCCCCTCGGGCCTCGTCGCCTTCAACTCCGAGGGCCGCGCGACGGTCTTCAACGCGCCCGCGCGCGCGCTGCTCGGCATCGAGGGGCGCGTGGAGGGCGAAGAGTTCCGGCGCCTGCTCGCGCGCGCGCCCGAGCTGGCCGAGATGGTCGGGCGCTGTTTGCAGACGGGCGAGCTCTACAGGCGCGAGGAGGTGCCCCTACGGCTCGAAGGCGGCCGCTCGCGCAGGCTCGGCGTGACGGTCGCGCCCGTAGACCCGGCGCCCGCGGGCGGCTCGCGCGGCGTGCTCTGCATGCTGACGGATATCACGGAGGTCGCGGAGCTGCGCGAGACGGTCGCGCGCAAGCGCAACCTCGAAAGCCTCGGCGAGATGTCGGCCGGGCTCGCGCACGAGTTCAAGAACGCGCTGGCGACTTTGCACGGCTACGCGCAGCTCTTGCAGAACGCTTCCCTTTCGGTTGACGCGCGCGCTTCGGCGACCGCGGCGCTCTTGCAAGAGGTGCGCGGGCTCTCCGAGATGGTCAACTCGTTCCTCAACTTCGCCCGCCCGAAGACGCCCGACCTCGGCGACGTGCGGCTCCGCGAGCTGCTCGACATCTGCGCCGCAGACCTCGACGCGCTCTTGCACGCTCAAAGGGTGTCGCTCACCATCCAAGGCGAGTTCCCCGAAGTCCGCGCCGACGAGCGCATGCTCCGCCAGGCGCTCCTCAACCTCCTGCGCAACGCGGCCGAGGCGATGCCCGACGAGGCGTCCGAGCGCCGCGTCCTCGTCAGGGGCTCAGTCGAGACCGACGCGCGGGGACGCGACTGGGCGCGGGTCGAAGTCGAGGACACGGGCGCCGGCATCGCCGAAGAGGACTTGCACAGAATCTTCATCCCCTTCTTCACGACCAAGTCCAAAGGGCACGGCGTCGGCCTCGCCCTCGCGCACCGCGTCGCCACAGACCACGGCGGCACGCTCTCCGCCGCGAACTCTCCCGCGGGCGGCGCCGTCTTCACGCTGCGACTTCCGGCATAACAGAGCCGCGAGCGGTAGCGAGCGGGTGCGGGTGACATCAGTCGAGCCGTTGATGTCACCCGCACCCGCTCATTACCGCTCGCGGTTCTGTTGCCTTACCCCTTCAGCCCCCGCGGGAAGTATTCGTGCCAGCGGCGCGTGACGAGTTCGGCGATGTCCGGGCGGACGACGAGTTCGTCCGGGTAGCCGGGCTTCATGCGCGCGTCGATGACGATGGGCGCCGTGTACTTGACGTGGTGCCGGCGCAGCTCGGTCGCCGCGGCGTGTATGTCGGAGGCGGGCTCGAAGCGCGTCCAGGTGGCCCAGAGGAAGTCGGAGGCACTGCGCGCGACGCTTGCATCGTCGTGGATGACGACGAGCGGCCAGTCATGGAAAACCTCTTCATGCGCTATGCGCGCGGCAAGCTCGGGCTCCTCCCGAAACGTCGCGCCTTCGACGACGAGGCAGCCGGGGCAGAAGAGTTCGGCGCGTTCGAGTCCGGCGGGAAGTTCCCCGCGGAACTCGCGCGGCAGCTCGCGCACGGGTTCGCCGAGGCCGAGCAGCACCGCCTTGCTGCCGCGGTTGATTGTGCCCGAGGTGTAGTCGAGCGTGTCCATCGAGAGGTTCGAGAAGACGAAGAGGTCTGTCTCGGGGCGGAAGCGCGCCAGCACGTGCTCGAACAGGCGCGGGAAGTCGCGCAGGTCTTGCGGCGTGTCGGTCAGCAGCAAAAACTTCGTGAGCGAGAGCTGCCCCTCGCCGAGGATGCGGAAGGCGGAGACGAGCGCCTCGCGCGCGTAGCGCTCGCGCACGACCGCGGCGGCCAGCGAGTGGAAGCCGGTCTCGCCGTACGTCCAGAGGTCGCGCACGCTCGGCATCACGAGGGGGAAGAGCGGCGAGAGGAGCTTTTGCAAATAGTCGCCGATGAAGAAGTCTTCCTGCCGCGGCTTGCCGACGACGGTCGCGGGGTAGACGGCGTCGCGCCGGTGGTAGACGGCCTCGACGTGGAAGACGGGGTAGTCGTGTCGCAAAGAGTAGTAGCCGTAATGGTCGCCGAAGGGGCCTTCGGGTCTTCGCTCGCGCGGCGGCACCTGACCGACCAGGGCGAACTCGGCCTCGGCGACGAGCCGGTGCGGGTGGCCTTCCAGCGGAGAATCGACGACACGAATCTTTTCACCCGACAAGACGGAAGCCAGAACGAGTTCGGGCACGTCTTCCGGCAGCGGCGCGATGGCGGAGAGGATGAGCGCGGGCGGGCCGCCGAGGAACATCGTGACGGGCAGAGATTGTCCCGCCGCCTCTGCCTCGTGGTAGTGGAAGCCGCCGCCCTTGTGTATCTGCCAGTGCATGCCGGTCGTGCGCGCGTCGAAGCGCTGCATGCGGTACATGCCGAGGTTGTGCTTGCCGGTCGTTGGGTGCTCGGTGTAGACGAGCGGCAGCGTGAAGAAAGGCCCGCCGTCCTCCTGCCAGGTCGTCAGCACGGGCAGCTCGTCGAGCCGCGCCGGCCTGTCCAAGACCTCCGTGACGGGCGCGCGGCTCACCCTCTTCGTGCCGAGCTTCAAGGCTTCGAGCGCGAGCGCGCGGTGCTGCCAGAGCGCGGCGGGCTTCGGCGGGAGCAGAGATTCGGCGACGTGGACGGCCCGGCGGACGAGCGCCTCGGGCTTCGGGCCGAAGGCGCGTTCGATTCTCTCGACCGTGCCAAAGAGGTTGGTGACGACGGGGTAGCGGCTGCCCTTCACCCTCTTGAAGAGGAGCGCGGGGCCGCCCCTTTCGATGACGCGGCGGTGGACTTCGGCGAGTTCGAGGTGGGGGTCAACTTCCGCCCCGACTTCGACGAGGTCGGACTCTTTACGGAGCAGTTCGAGAAACGAGCGGAGGTTGCGGTGCATGCGCCGCCAGTTAAGCACACGGCCGGCGCCTGCCTCAACCGCGCGTTCAGAAGGGGGGCTGCTCTTCGGACTCGCCGGCCTTGCCCACCTTGCGCTCGCGCTTGGGCTCGACGGCGGGCGTCTCTTCGACGCGGATGGTGATCTCGCGCTCGGCGAACTTGGCGGCGTCGGCGATGAGCGGGTCGAGGGACTGCGTGTAGGGCTGAATCTTTTCGAGCGTGGCGCGGTCGCCGACCGCGGCGAGGACTTCGAGGAGGCGCGCCTGCGTGCGGCCGTTGACGCGCCCGAGGAAGACGTAGAGCGGCCCGGGGCCTTCGAGCTGCTTGAGGTAGGCGACCGCCTGCTCGGCCCTGTTCTTCTCGTCGAGCGCGCCGACGAGTTCGAAGAGCGTCTCGTTCTTCCCCATCCGGTAGAGCGCCCAGTCGAGCGCGAGCTTGACGCGCGCGTCCTTCTCCTGCGCGCGGTAGCCCTCGGCGAGCCTGCGGTGCTCGACGGCCGCCAGGCGCGCCAGCTCTTCCGCCGCCGCCCGGCGCTCCGACGGCATGCGACTCGAAAGCCTGCGCGCGACCGTCGAGGAGTCCGCGCCCGGCGCCTTCGAAGGCTCGTCCTGCGCCCTCGCGAGTGCCGACGTGGCGAGGAGTGAAAGCAGTGCGAACGTTAATACTGTCTTGCTCTTCATGGCCGAACCTCAGCCGCGGTCGGTTGATTCAGTCTTGCGTGTCGCGTGAAGGGCGGTTCACCACAGAGAGCACAGAGAGCACAGAGAATGCACAGAGACATTCAACTCTCTGTGCATTCTCCGTGTCCTCTGTGCTCTCTGTGGTGAACTCATCCAACACAACTCTCAAGTAAAGAGGAAGTCAAATCCTCTCACTGCTGCGCGGTGCCGCCGTCGGCCTTGCGGAGCTTGCCGGTGTCGAGGTCGAGTTCGTCGCGCTTGATGACTTCGACTTCGGGGAACTGCTTGCGCAGCGGCTCGATGAAGTCCTTGGCATCGCCGACGATGACGATGGCGGCGTCGGAGGCGCCGAGGCGCGAGCCCGCGAACTTCTGTATCTGCGCGGGCGTCACCGCCTGCACGCTCGCGATGTAGCGGTTGATCTCGTCGAGGCTCAGCCCGTAGAGCGCGAGCGACGCGACCTGCCCGACGAGCCCCTCGGTCGTCTCCAGCGAGCGGCCGAAGTTGCCGATGACGACCGCCTTGCGCGGCGTCAGCTCCGACTCGCTCACCGCCTCCCCCGACAGGCGCGTCAGCTCGCCCAAGAGCAGCGAGGCCACCTCCGCGCCCGACTGGTTCTTCGTCTGCGCCGAAGCCACGTACGGCCCCACGTCGCGCCGCGTGTCGAGCGTCGAGCGCGCCCCATAGCTGAGGCCCCGCTTGATGCGTATCTCCTGGTTCAGACGCCCCGAGTAGCCCGAGAGCACGGAGTTCGCGACCACGCCCGAGTAGAACTCCGGGTCGGTGCGCGCGATGCCGCGGCGCGCGAAGACGACCGCCGCCTGCCCCGCGCCGGGCATGTCCACGACGACGACGCGCCGCTTCGCTGTCGCCCCTTCGATGCGCGCGGTGGCCGAAGCCGTCAGCGTGTTCGAGGGCTTCGCCCAGTCGCCGAAGAGGCGCTCGGCGAGCTTGAAGGCGTCGTCGGCCTTGATGTCGCCGCCGAGGACGAGGATGGCGTTGTCGGGGCGGTAGAAGCGCGCGTGGAAGTCGGCCACGTCCTTGTGCTGGATGTGCTGGATGGAGGCGGGCGTGCCCGAGACCGGGTGGCCGTAAGGGCTGTCGCCGAAGACGACGCGCGAGGCGACCCATGAAGCGAGTTGGCCGGGGTCGTTCATCCCGACGCTCAGGTTGTCGATGTACTGTTGACGCAGGCGCTCGATCTCCTCGTCGGCGAAGACGGGGTTGCGCACCACGTCGGCGAGGACGGCCAGAGCCGGCTCGGTCTTCGACGAGAGGACGTTGACCGAAGCGTGCGAGGCGTCCCAGCCGGCGCCCGAGTTGAGCACGCCGCCGAGCGCCTCGATCTCCTGCGCGATCTGCGGGGCGGTGCGCGTCTTCGTCCCCTTCGTCAGCAGCTCGGCCGTCATGTCCGCGAGGCCGCTCAGGTTGCCGGGGTCAACCTCGCCGCCGTTCTTGACGAGGACTTGCGCGGCCACGAGCGGCGTCGAGTGGTTCTCGATGACGATGACGCGCAGGCCGTTCGGGAGCGTGCGCTCGACGGGCTTCGGCACGTTGACCGAGCGCGGCGCGGCCGGCGGCGGCGGGGTCTCCTGCGGCGCGGCCGAGGAGTTGGTCTGCGCGCCCGTGCTGCCGACGAACGCGAAGGCGGCGAACAGGAGGGACGCCAAGGCGGGCGCCGCGAGTCGGACTTCCTTCAAGACGTTTCTCATCGGCTTCCCTCTCCCTGCGTGCCCCCGCTCGCCTTCTTCTCCTCGGGCTTCGGCGCCTCGGCCTGGTAGGTGATGACGACGCGGTTCGTGTCGGTGAAATACTTCTTCATCACGCGCTGCACGTCGGCGGCGGTGACGGCCTGCAAACGCTCGATGTCGGTGTTGACGCGCTTCGGGTCGCCGACGAGGACGGCCGCGTTGCCGATGGCGAACGCCTTGCCGCTGTTCGTCTCGCGCTCGCGCAGGGCGTTGGCGACGAGCTGGTTGACGGCCTTGTCCAGCTCGGCCTTCGTCACCGGCGCGTCCTGCATCTTCTTCAACTCGGCGAGCAGAGCCTTCTCCCCTTCGGCCGGCTGCTTGCCGCCGGCGAGGATGGCGCCGAGGACGAAGATGCCCTGATCCTGCCGCAGGCTCGCCTGGCCGAAAGCCTCGGCCGCCACCTGCTGCGTGTAGACGAGCGACTGGTAGAGGCGCGACGACTCGCCCTCGGAGAGGATCGACTCGGCCACGCGCAGCGCGTCGGCGTCGGGGTTCGAGATGGGCGGCGCCAGGTACGTGATGGCGACGGCCGGCAGCGGCACGTTCGGCCCGCGCTCGTCGAAGCGCTTCTCGGCCGCGCGCGCGGGCTCCTTGACGGTCACGCGCGGGATGGCGGCCGCGGGCTTCGGAATCTTCGCGAAGTACTTGTCCACCCAGCCGTCAACCTGCTGCTGTTCGAAGTCGCCGACGACGATGAGCACCGCGTTGTCGGGCCGGTAGAAGGTGTTGTGGAAGGCGCGCACGTCTTCGAGGTTGGCGGCGTCGAGGTCTTCCTTGCTGCCGATGGTCGGGCGGTGGTAGGGGTGCACCGCGAACGAGTCCTTGTCGATGGCGTAGTAGAGCCGGCCGTAAGGGTCTGCCAGCACGCTCGTGTTGTACTCCTCCTTGACCACATCGCGCTCGCTGGGGAAGCTCTTGTCCGTCACGTTGAGCGAGCCCATGCGGTCGGCCTCGGCCCAGAGCAGCGTCTCCAGGTAGTTGGAGGGGACGACCTCGTAGTAGTTCGTCACGTCGTCGTTGGTCGAGGCGTTGTTCCAGCCGCCCACGTCTTCGGTCAGGCGATCCATCATCTCGTCCTTCATGTTCTTCGAAGACTTGAACATGAGGTGCTCGAAGAGGTGCGCGAAGCCGCTCCGCCTGTCGGGGTCGTCCTTCGAGCCGACCTTGTACCAGACCTGGATGGCGACCGTCGGGTTCGAGCGCTCCTGCGCCGTGATGACCGTGAGCCCGTTGGCGAGCGTGCGCTCTTTGAAGTTGATGGGCGCCACCCGCGTCTGCCCCTTAATGCTCGTCACACTCGCCGCGCTCATGAGCACGCACAGAAGCAGGAAGACTGTCGTTCGTCGAAGCATCTCTGAAGCTCCTCGTCTTGAGTCGGGTCGGGCGCCTTCTTTGATGCGCCCGACCCGGAGGTGTGCTGTCCGTTCAGGTCAGGTTTTACGCGCCCGCCGCGTTGTATGTTTCCCCGTAAAATCCACGCCCTCGGATTTGGCGAAACTTTGCCCGTGCGTCAAATGTAATATAAAATCGGCGCCGGTGGCGAACGCGCCCGGCCGTCGGAAGTTTTCGGGAGACGGCCCACCGGGCGCTCGCCACAGTTTAGTCTTGGGCCGGGGTTGCGAGAGCTTTAACTGGATGGCAGGCGGTCTGGTCGTACACATCTCGAACGGGCAGGAGCGGCACACCGAGGTGCTCTCGCAGGAGCGCGTCCTCATCGGGCCGGGCGAGGGCTGCCACATCCGGCTCGGCTCCGACCTCCTCACCGACTCCAGCGTCATGCTCGAACTGACGCGGCAGAACGGCCACTTCCGCGTGCAGGAGTTCGACCCCGAGATCGGCATTACCCTCAACGGGCGCCCGCTCGCGCGCGGCGCCAAGATCGACGACGGCGACGAGCTGCGCTTCTCGGCCTTCGACGTGCGGATGCAGTTCTTCCCCGTCGGCAACCTGCCCGCCGTCACCGGCGCCGGCCGCCGCGCCAGCGTCGCCCCCTTCATCGAGCAGGCCGCCATCGAGGCCGCCGCCACCGCGCGCCGCGACGACGCCAAGGTCTTCCTCCGCGAGTTCACGCGCGAGCTGCTGCGCGAGATCAACTGGAGCACGAAGATCGGCGCGTTCCTCTGCGTCTCGATCCTCATCGGCGGCGTGCTCTACATCGGCCACGCCGCCTACACGGAGCTGCGCAGCGGCCGCGAGCTGATCGACAAGCAGAACGAGCAGCTCCGGCAGGTGCAGGCCGAGCTCGACCGCACGAACAACCAGCTCGCCGAGACGAACCGCTCGAACACCGAGATCAGGGACACCCTCTCGCTCGTGCCGCGCCTGCGCACGCAGTTCGGCAACGGCGTCTGCCTCATCGCCGGCTCCTACATGCTCTTCGAGCCCGGCACGGGCCGCCCCATGCGTTACCCCGAGACGCAGACGAACGAGGAGGGCCAGGCCGCGCAGACGGCGGGCGAGCAGCCGCTCCTGACGGCCGAGGGCAACGGCCCGCCCTTCATCCGCGACTTCGTCGGCACGGGCTTCCACGTCGGCGGCGGCTACATCGTCACCAACCGCCACCTCGCCGTCGAGCCCTGGACGGCCGACGAGGGCGTCGCGGCGCTGAGCCAGAGCGTGAACGGGCAGTTCCGCGTCACGCGCATCGTCGCCTTCTTCCCGGGCATCCGCCAGCCCTTCGTGGTGCGCGTGCGCCAGGTCTCGCGCGAGGACGTGGCCGTCGGCACGCTCGACGCGAAAGAGCTGCCGGCGGAGCTGCCGGCGATCCCGCTCGACAGCGACCCGGACACGGCGATGATCGGCGCGACGGTCGTCATGATGGGCTACCCTTCGGGCGAAGACCGCCTGATGGCGACCATCCCCGAGGCCGAGGCGCGCTCACTCCGCGAGCGTTGCAGCGCCTCGGCCGAGACGCTGCTCTCGTGCCTCTCAGACCGCAACTACATCAAGCCGCTCACGACGCAGGGGCACATCTCCGACCTGGAGGGGCGCAACATCGTCTACGACGCGCGCAACGCCGTCGGCGGCTCGGGCTCGCCGCTCTTCGGCCCGAAGGGGCGCGTCGTCGGCGTCAACTTCGCGACCTTCACCGAGATGGAGGGGCAGAACTACGCCGTCCCCGTCAAGTACGTCTACCCGCTGCTCGAACGCGCCGGCTGGAAGACGGCCGAGCCGTCCGAAGAGCCGAACGCCAACGCCAACAACGCCCCGCCGCCCAAAGACGGGCGCCCCGCCGAGCAGAAACACTGAACCTCAAGGTGACACTTAACCTTCTGTCACACACGGTTTTGACAGTCGCGGAGTGAGTCCGCTACTCTCCGTGTTTTAGGCGAGGGGTCGCGCCTTTCTCTGTGCGTGCCCCGCGAGTTTTAACGGAGATTGAGCCGAACCTTGTCCGCGCCCGCAGCACCCGCCACGAACGCGCCCGTCCGGCCCGAACTCTTCCCGGGGCAGGTGGTAGGCACGACGAGCCGCGCGCTCGTGGTGACGGCGCTGGCGCTCTTCCTGCTGGTCGGCTTCGGCCTGCGCGCCTACCGGCTCGGCGCGGAGAGCCTGAGCGAGGACGAGCTGAACAAGGTGCGCGCCGTGGCCGAGTACCGCGAGCGCGGCCTGACCCCCGCGAACGGCGAGCACCCCTTCCTGATGAAGGCGCTGCTGGCGGTGAGCATCGTCGCCTCCGAGGGCTGGAACTCGACGGCGGTCGCGCGCCGGAGCCCGCAGCTTCAAGTCTCGACCGAGACGGCCGCGCGCCTGCCGGGCGCCGTCCTCGGCGCGCTCACTTCCCTCCTCATCTTCCTCGTCACGCGCGAACTCTTCGGGGCGGAGGTGGCGCTGCTCGCGGCGGCGCTCTGGGCCTTCGACCCGGCGGCCGTCGGCTTCAACCGCATCGCGAAGGAGGACACCTTCCTCGTCTTCTTCTTCCTGCTCGGCAACGTCTTCTGGCTGCGCGGGCAGAAGGTGGCCGAGGAGGGTCTGCGTAAACCGGAACCCTTCTACTGGGCGACGGCCGCCTGCTTCGGCGCGATGATGGCCTCGAAGTACGTGCCCCACTTCCTCGCCATCAGCGGCGCCTACTACTACGCCTTCCAGGGGGTGCCCGCGACGCGCTGGCGGATGGGGAAGAAGAGGTGGCTCGTCTGGTTCGCGGTGCTGGGCGTCGCGTTCGTCATCTGCAACCCGACGATCCTTCTGCCGGGCACCTGGCAGGAGATGAGGACGTTCGCGGGCGAGAAGCGGATCGGGCACGACGCTTACGAGTTCCTCGGCCACCTCTACGGCAACCAGATGACGCTGTGGCTGCGCGGCTCGCCCTGGTACTTCTACTACGTCTTCATGGCGGTGAAGCTGCCCTTCATGGTGCTCGTCGGCTGCGCCGCGGGCCTCCCGCTGCTCTTCCGCCGGCGCCTGGGCGACGGCCGCTACTTCCTGCTCTTCTGGCTCTTCTTCTGGTTCTTCCCCTTCACGTTTCTCGGCGGGAAGTTCACGCGCTATTTCACCTTCGTGCTGCCGGCCGTCCTGATGACCTCGGCCGTCGGGCTCTGCTACCTCGCGGGGCTCGTCGCACGCGCCGTGTCGAAGCGGCCCGGCGGCCCGGCGCGTGCGGGTTACGAGCGCCTCGGGCTCGGGCTCGTCGCCTTGCTCTCGCTCTTCGCGTCGGTGAAGGCGGCGCCGCACTACAGGCTCTACACGAACTTCGTCGGCGGCGGCGAGGCGCGCGCCGGGAGCTACTTCCCGCACGACGAGTTCTACGACGCGAGCACGCGCGACATCGCCGACGCCGTCGCGGCCCTCGCGCCGCAGGGCGCGCGCGTGGCGAGCGAGACGCCGGAGCTGCTCTCGTACTACGCGCACCTCGCCGGGCGCGACGACCTGCGCTCGGTCTCCCTCTCCGACCGCGCGGCGCTCGGAGAGTTCCGGCCGGGCGACGTGGTCGTCGTCGCGCGCGGCCGCCGCTACTTCAGCAACGACGAGTTAACGTCGCGGCTCGAAGCGGCGTCACAACCCGCGGCGAACATTTCGCTCGGGCGCGTGCCCTCGGCGCGCGTCTACAAACTGGATGACGCCACGTTCGGCGCGTTCGAGGAGGTCGTCGGCGATGGCATTCAGAACCACCCGCAGTAGCGGGCGACATCGCCCCGGCCGCGGTCGCGCTCATTTAAATGGCAACACTGCCGGTATGTGGGAGCATCGCAAGCTTTGACGAAGAGCGACAAATTCTCATCAGGAATGAAGTGCGCGCGGCGGCCGAGTTCGTGTAGATTGTTTTTGCAGGCGGAACGTCGGTTGCTCTCTTGAGCCGTGAGGCTTTGTGAGACGCGCGGGGCGCAGCATTTCGACTCCCGTCGAGGCGCCGCGCGCAGTCTTATCGCTCCGACAGGAGCTTCTGGATGAACATAGGGGACGTTTGAGGACATGGAGACTGTTTCCCGGATGCGCCGGGCGAAAAAGTACCTGACGCTCGCGCTGACTCTCTTCATCCTCGCGGGGCAACTGCCGCTCGCTTCGGCGCGGCAGGTTCAAATCGCCCCCGCCATCAAGAGCGAGGACGCGCTCCCGCGCAAGCCCACCGGCCCCTCGCCCTTCCGCATCGAGACGCTGCCCGTCGGCCAGGACGCGCAGCTCCTGACCGTCTTCGGCCGGCTCGACGTGCTGCTGGACGCCGCCTCCCAGCCGGAGGAGGTGCCGCTCGTCTCCATCCTCCGCGACACGCTCGGCGACGCCGACCCCGAGAACGACCGGCTGCGCCAGGTCTGGATGCTCACCTACACGCGCCCGACGGCGATGCAGCGCGCCGCCTCGGCCGTCCCCTTCCTCTACGGCCGCGTCGGCGACAAGAAGAGCACGAGCAAAGGCGTGCCGCCGCCCGTCATCGACCTCGCCGACCCGAAGCGAGACATCTGGAGCCGCTTCATGTGGCTCGCGCTCCAGAACGTCGTCTTCAACCCCTACGGCGTCGCCGCGAAGGCTTCGACCTCGGCGCTGCGCCGCAACTCGGAGCGCTACCGGCAGGCGCACATCCTCCGCGCGCTCGCCATCCTCTCGCTCTACGAGGCCGAGACCGGCGCGGAGTCCGCCTTCACGCCGGCCGAGTCGGCCGAGATGCAGGCGCGGCTGATGTTGACGAGCAAGACCTTCGGCGGCCTCATCGACGACGCCTATCTCGACGAAGTCCTGCGCCGGCAGAACACCGCGACGCTCGACACGCGCGGCCACAACTGGGAGTTGCTCCGCCAGCGCGCGGAGGCCGAGGGGCTCTACTTCGAGCCGCTGACCATGCCCGACGGCCAGCCCACGCACGCCATCCTCTACGTCGCGCGCGAAGACTTGCAAAAGAACAAGGGTCGCAAGTTCGGCAGCCGCTTCCTCAACATCAAGAGCCCCTGGGACGACTCGCGCCTCGCGCGCTGGGACGGCTACACCGAGACGCGCTACGCGGACGGCGAAGGGCGCCCCGTCGCCGCCGGGATGGAGGGCGCGCGCCAGCTCGACCTGATCCCGCTCGCGCTCTACGGGCTCGACTTCCCCAAAATCCCCGCGCTGCTCGTGGACTTCCGCGACCACCTCAACCCGAAGCGGCGCGAGATATCGCACCGCGTCATCGAGGACGTGGCGCGCAACGTCCTCTCGCTCTCGCGCTACGGCGACGTGCACTACTTCCTCGGCCGCACGGTCTTCGACTTCGTCACCAGCCGCCGCGGCATCGACGTGAACCAGCCGACGCGCCTGCGCGCCTACTCGCAGCTCAAGCTCCTGCTCTCGCTCGACCGGACGCTCGACCGCGACCTGCGCGAAGAGATCGCGGGCCGCGTCGAGTCGGTCTCGCTCAACCCGCTTGAGAACGACCTCGAAGCCGAGGCGCGGCTCGCGCGCCAGCAGTACGCGGCGCTCGTGGCCGCGGCCAAAGACCCCGGCGGGCTCGCGGCCCGCCTCGACCGCGACCGGCGCGAGGAGATGGTGCCGCTCGAACACGGCAAGACCGAGCGCGTGCTGCTGCGCTTCGCCAACGTCCTGAGCCTCGGCCTCTACAAACACCGCGAGCCGGCCGCGCCCGAGTCCGTCCGGCAGAACCTCGACGCCGAGCGCCGGCTCGCCTACCACAAGCGTTTCCTGCAAGAGGTGGCGAAGTCAACGCCGGTCGTCGAGGTCGTCTGGAACATCGAGGACGTGCGCCGGAGTCTGCGCTACGTCGCCGCCTCCGACACGCGCGGCGACGCCGGCGCCGCCCGCGCCGCGGCCAAAATCTTCGCGCAGACCGGCGACGCCGAGGCGCGCCGCCTCAGCCTCGAATGCCTCTACCGCATCAACAACGAGGCCGCGAAGACCGCGCTGCTGCGCATCTACCAGACGCCCGGCGTCGAGCCCGAGCTGCGCAGCCTGACGGCCGACTACCTGCGCAACGCCCTGCGCGAAGAGCAGCGCATCGCCCCCGAGGACGCCCGCGCCATCATCGCCGCCATCGGTCAATAAGGATTCACTTTTGAGGTAGAATCGGCGGCAGGAATAGTTCACACGGATGGAGTTGAGTGCCCGAAGGTCTCTTTAACAAACTGAGCCGCTGTCTCGTCCGCCGCCTCGCGCTCGCGGCCGTCGCCGCCTTCGCGCTGTCCGCACACTCCGCGGCCCTCGCCGCGAGCGCGAAGCGCGTCGTCGTCATCAAGGTGGACGGCCTGCCGCACGACACGGTCGAGCGCTTCGTCCGCCGGCGCGACCCGCGCACGGGCAAGAGCCTGCTCCCCTGGTTCGAGCATGTCTTCTACGAGCGCGGCACACGGCTCGAAAACTTCTACGTGCGCGGGATGAGCCTCTCGGGGCCTTCCTGGTCGCTCCTCGACACGGGGCAGCATCTCCAGATCAAGGGCAACGTCGAGTTCGACCGCTACACGCTCCACTCCTACGACTACCTCAACTTCATCCCCTTCTGGGTCGCCAACGTCGGCGGCGTGCGCGTGGACATGCCGGGGCCGGAGCTGCTCGACGAGGTCGGCGTCCCGCTCCTCGCCGACGCCTACCCCTACGAGCAGCGCTACCTCAGCTTCCAGCTCTACCAGCGCGGCACGCGTTGGACGACGCTCCAGCGGGGACTTCAGAACAAGTTCGCCAAGTCGCCCGGCGAGCTGTTCGACGAGTGGCAGATGGGCATCGGCGGCCGCGACATTATCAGCATGCAGATGGAGCGCGAGCTGGTCGAGAAGCTGCAAGACCCGAAGGTGCGCTACCTCGACCTCTACACGGCCGACTTCGACCACGCCGCGCACCACAACCGCGACGAGGCGACGCAGTTCGCCGCCCTGCGCGAGCTTGACGCCCTGGTCGGCCGCCTCTGGACGGCCATCCAGCAGACGCCCGAGGCCGCCGACACCGCGCTCGTCCTCGTCTCCGACCACGGCACCAACACCGACGAGCGCGTCTACAGCCAGGGCTACAACCTCGTCAAGTTCCTCGGCTCGGCCGCGGGCGGCGGCCACCACGTCGTCACCAAGCGCCGGCTCCTGAACGACTACGCGCTCAAGGGAATCTACCCGCTCATCCCGCTCATCTACACGACGACCGAGGACTCGTTCTACCTCAAGGGCCAGAGCACTTCGTACCCGACGGCCCTCGTCGATTTCGACGGCAACGAGCGCGCCTCGATCCACCTCCGCGACAGCGACCTCAACCTGATTCACATCCTCCTGCAACAGCTCAAGCGCGGCGACCTCGCCAAAGACGCGCGCCGCGCCGCGACCAACGCGCTCTTCGCCACCATCGACCGCCGCCGGCCGGGCTGGCAGCGCACGCTCGAAGAGATGCGCGAAGAGATGGGCGCCCTGCACCGGCTCATCGAGCGCCAGCGCGCCGTCGTCGCCGCGCAGCCGAAGAAGTTTACGAAGGAGGACGCAGACCTCGGGCGCGACCGCGAGGCCAGGCGCGAGTTCGCGCGGCTCGACTCCTGGTCGGCCGACGAGCGCGAGTACGCGGCCTATTTGCAAACGCTCGCCGACCTCCTCACGCTCGACCCCGCGCGCCTGAACCCTTCGGCCGTCGTGATCGAGAACCTCATCCCGAAGGGCGCGATGGGCGACCACAACACGCTCCACGAGTTGCAGAACTACGTCGTCGGCCCCGCCCCGGGCGGCCTCGTGCTCGCGCCCGACGGCTCGCTCGACATGGAGAAGAGCTTCCGCCGCGTCAACTACTTCTCGCTCCTCGGCGACATCAGCGTCCGCAACAACGTGCAGCCCGGCGTCGAGAACCGCCCCGTCGATTTCGTCGCCGTCCGCGTCCCCGAAGAGTCGCTGCGCGGCGCGCTGCAACCAGACGAGCGGCCCGACCAGGCCGTCTGGCTCTACGGCGACCCCGACCGTCAGGCGCTCATCCTCGCGCGCGAGGAGGGCAGCCAGCTTAAACTGCGCTACCTCCCCGTCTCGAACCTCAGGCAGTCTCCGGACGGCCGCGTCACCTTCGAGCGCGCGGGCTGGCGCGCTCGATTGCCGCTCAAGCTCTGGGAGGACGCGCGACTCGCCCCGCCCGCGGGCGAAGACCGAAGCCGCTGGCTCTCGGGCTGGCACACCGACGTCGAGTGGCTGCGCGCCACGCACCTGACGAACTACTCGAACGCCGTCGTCGGCCTGCACGAACAACTCGCCCGCCACGTCGTCGAGGGCACGGACGTTGACGCGCCGAACCTCTCGGCGGACGAACGTCTCATCCGCCGCTACCGCCTGCGCCAGCGCGTGCTGGTCGAGACCGACCTCCTCATCCTCGCCAACGACCACTGGAACTTCGACGTGCGCGGCTTCAACCCCGGCGGCAACCACGGCTCCTTCTTCCGCGTCTCGACGCACTCGACGTTCATGCTCGCGGGCGGGGACTCGACACACATCCCGCGCGGCCTCGCGGTCGAAGAGCCTTACGACTCCCTGACCCTGGCGCCGACGCTGCTCGCGCTGACGGGGCAGCTCGCAGAGGGCGAGCGCCCCGTCCCAGTCCTCTGGCGGCAGGGCTTCCGCCAGTTCCCCGGCCGCGTCGTCCGCGAACTCTTCGAACGGCAGCCGGACGCCGCCCCCTTCGCCGACACCACGGGGCCGGAGGTCAGGCGTTGACGGCCGCGCGCGGGCAGGACGAGGTCGGCCGCGAAGACCTCTTCGAGGCGGAGATTCACATCACCGCCGACACGGGCGACCCCGAACGGAAGCGGCGCGGCTGGCTCTTCTACGTCCACATCCTCGCCTTCCTCTTCGGCGCGACGCTCCTCGTCCTGCTCATCCGCGCCGTCGGCGTCGAGCCCATCTTCCAGGCGCTCGGCCAGATACACTACGGCTTCTTCATCCTGCTCGCGCTCGCGGGCACGCGCCACGCGCTGCGCTCCTTCTCGATGCGCATCGCCGTCCCGCGCCAGCACCGCCGCTTCAGCTTCTGGCAGGCCTACACGACGCGCCTCGCCGGCGAGACCATCAGCTTCTTCACCTTCACCGGCCCCGTCCTCGGCGAGGCGACGAAGGCAGCGATCCTGCGCAAGCGCGTCCCGACGAAGGCGGCCGTGCAGGCTCTGGCGGTGGACAACCTGCTCTACAACCTCTCGGTCGCCGTCTTCATCGCCAGCGGCGCGTTCGTCATGCTGCTCACCTACGACCTGCCCGTCGGCGCGCGCCTGCCGCTCTTCGGCATCGCCGCCGGCATGGCGCTCGTCATCGGGCTGGTGGCGTGGGCCGTCGTCTCGGACGTGATGCCGGTGACGGCGGCGGTCGATTTTTTCATCCGGCGCGGGTGGAAGGCGAAGTGGTTCGGGACGAAGCGCGGCCACTTCCACGAGGTCGAGCAGAACGTCTACGACTTCTACAAGGAGCGCCCCCGCACGTTCTTCACCATGCTCGCGTGCGACTTCCTCTCGCACGCGACGACCGTGGCCGAGGTGGCGGCCGTCCTCTGGATGCTCGGCTTTGAGCCCGCCGTCGGCGTGTCGTACATTATCGACTCGCTGACGAAGGTCATTAACCTCGTCTTCAGCTTCGTGCCCGCGACCATCGGCGTCTACGAGGGCGGCACGGGCTTCATCCTGCACACGCTCGGCTACATGGTGGCGACCGGGCTGACCATCGGCATCGTGCGCAAGGCGAGCATGATCGTGTGGGCGCTCGTCGGGCTCGTGATGCTCGTCCGGCACACCGCGCCCGAGGCGCTGCGGAAGGCGATGGAGCGCAACCCGCGACTGCGAGAAGTTATGGACAACCTGGTTCTCTCGAACATGACGCACCGCCCGGCGCGCACCTTCGTCAGCATCCTCGGCGTGGCGGTCGGCGTGCTGCTGATCGCCTTCACCGTCGGGCTCGCGCACGGCGTCTTGCGCGAGCGCGGGCGGCGCGAGTCCGAGGTCGGCGCCGAGATCATGATGCGCGCCGCGGGCTCGACCGGCTTCGGCGCGCAGCGCTTCGCCATGCCGGTCTCGCGCGCCGCGGAGGTGCAGGCCGTCCCCGGCGTGCGCGTCGCCTGCCCGGCGGCGCAGACCACCGACACGAGCGACTCCGGCTTCGGCATGCGCGTCATCGACGGCATCGACTACGACTGCTACGCGCGCATGTCGGGCCTGCACGTCGTCGAGGGCGGCGCGCTCGCGCGCGGCGACGAGGCCGTCGTGGACGAGGTCTGGAAGGAGCAGCGCAAGGCGAAGCTCGGCGACCCGGTCAAGCTCTTCGGCCGCGACTTCAAGCTCGTCGGCTTCTACGAGCCGCCCGGCGGGGCGCGCATCAAGGTGCCGCTCTCGACGATGCAGGAGCAGGCGGGCGTCGAGGACGGCGCCTTCTGCACGACCGTGCTCGTCTCGGTCAGCAACCCGGCCGAGCAGGACGCGGTGGCCGAGCGCATCCACAACGCCTTCCCCGAAGACCAGATCATCTTCACGCGCGACCTGCCCGAGCTGTACGCTTCGAGCGTGCCCGCGCTCGACGTGTTCATCGACGTGGTCGTCGGCGTCGCCGCCGTCATCAGCATGCTCGTCATCCTGCTCGCCATGTACACGACTGTCACCGAGCGCACGCGCCAGATCGGCGTCCTGAAGTCCCTGGGGATGTCGAACGCAAGCGTGGCGTGGGTCATCGAGCAGGAGGCTCTGGCCGTGAGCGTGCTCGGCGTCCTGCTCGGCGTGGTGCTGACGCTCCTCGCGCGCTTCGTGGTGATGCGCACGACCTCGCTCACCGTGGACATCGAGCCGCGCTGGCTCCTCGCCGCGCTCGCCATCGGCCTGCTCGGCGGCACGCTCGGCGCCCTCTACCCCGCCCTGCGCGCCGCGCGCCAGGACCCGGTGGACGCGCTGAGCTACGAATGACGCCGGCTTCCGGCCTTGTCTGCACACGCTCCCGTCTGATTTGCGCCACTTCCGGCGGCGTCTGCACGGCGTCCCGCGGCCTCTGTACACGTTCCGGCGTGAGCGGAACGGCTTCCCGTTGCGTCCGAAACGGAAAAGGGAGGGGGTGACGAGAGACGCGCGGCCTCTCGTCACCCCCTCCTTCTACATTCGACTGACGCCCTCCCTGACGGTCGGGCTTCCGCCCCGGATTATTCGCCGACGCGCACCTCCCTCTGCGCGCGCGCCATGAAGGCTTCGATGTCGTTGATGGTGCGCGGGAGCGCGGCCGAGAGGTTGCGGTAGCCGTCGGCGGTGACGACCACATCGTCCTCGATCCTCACGCCGATGCCCTTGTACTTCTCGAACGCGGGCCTGACGGCCGCGATGAACTTCTCGTTCTCGGGCGTCTTCGGCAGGTTGTCGAGCGCGTCGGGCCGGACGTAGATGCCCGGCTCGACCGTGAAGACCATCCCCTCTTCAAACTTCCCCTCGTCGCGCGCGCTCACGTCGTGGACGTTCATCCCGAGCCAGTGCGAGGTGCCGTGCATGAACCAGACGCGGTACTGCAAGCTGTTCCGGTCGGTGATGAGCCCGAGGCGGAGCAGCCCGTCCTTGATGACCTCAAGCGCGGCGTTGTGCACGTCCGAGAGGCGCGCGCCGGGCTTGACGGCGCGGAAGGCCGCCTCCTGCGCCGCGAGCACGATGTTGTAGACCTCGGCCTGCGTCGTCGTGAACTTGCCCGAGACGGGGAACGTCCGCGTCACGTCGGCGCTGTAGTGCTCGTACTCGGCCGCGGCGTCCATCAGGAGCAGGTCGCCGGGCCGGACGCGACCCTGCGACTCCTCGTAGTGCAGCGTCGTCGCGTTCGGGCCGCAGCCCACGATTGAAGGGTAGCCCCAGTTGTCTGCGTTGCGCCGCTTGTACGTGTAGTCCAGTTCGGCCTCGACCTCGTACTCCCACTTCGCGCGCGAGGCGACGGCCTGCGCGCGCTGGTGCCCCTCGATGCTGATGTCCACGGCGTGCTGCATCAGCCGCAGCTCGTACGGCGACTTGCGCTGCCGCATCTCGGCGAAAACCTCCCACGCCGAACGCACGCTCAGCCCGCCCGAGTTGGCGGCCCAAGCGACCGAATAGGCGCGCTCGCGCTCGTACTCGTGATTGTGCTCGCCGCCCGTCAGGAGCAGGTAGAGCGTGGCCTCGTTCTTCGACATCGCGGCGAGGAAGTCTGCGGGCGGGGCGGGCTGCGCGCTCGGCGTCGAGAGCAGGACGGCCTGCGGCGCGGGCCTGTAGCTGTTGCGCGTGCGGACGGCCTGCATGAAGGGCTCGAACTCCCTGGCGTCCCAGATTTCGCCGACGCCGGAGAGGGCACGCGCCTCCTCGGGCGAGTACATGTGGCCCGTCCAGGTCTCGGCGGCCGGGTTGCGCCGCGGCAGGAAGAGTATCTCGCGCGCGGGCGCCTCGGCGCCCCTCAGCATGACGAGCGTCGCGCCCCGCTGCCTGAGCGCCGTCAGGTAGTAGAGGTTATTCTCCTGCCGGAATTCGTAGTCCACATCGTTCGTGTAGACGCGCGGCTCGGCGCTGAAGAGGACGAGCAGCGAGTTCGGCCCCAGCTTCGCCATCACGCGCTCGCGCCGCGCGCGCAGCTCCGCGTGCCGCTCCACCTCCGTGAACTCGGGCGCCGCCGGCGCCTCGCGAATCACCGGCGGCTCCGCGGCCCCGACCCGCGTGAACGGTGCCGGGAGGGCCGCGCACGATAAAAGTAATGCCAGAGCCGTCAGCATCCAGGCGGTCAATCTGTTTCTTCTCAAGGCTTGTTTGATACCTCCGGGCGGCACCGGCTCGGGCCGGCCCTTTGAAAAACTTTCTATTGTCGAATGGGAATCGGTAATAACGCGCTAGGCCGCGGGCTCAAGGCGCTTCTCGTTCTGCACGACGACCGTCGGGTTCGGGTTCGGCTCCGGGACGGGCAGCTTCTGCTCGGCGAGCAGCGCGAGGTGCTCCTCCATCCCCCAGCGCGCCTTGTAAAGGCAGTCCTCAACCGAATGGCCCACGCCCGTGAACCCTTCGAGGTCGGGCGAGTAGAAGCCGAAGAAGCTCGGGTCTTCGGTCGCTTCGATGACGAGTGAGTATTTCAGCTCAAGCATCGAGTTCTCAGTTCCTGTCTTTGATGCCCGCCGCCTTTAGAATCGCCTGGCACGTCCCCGTCGGAATCTCCTTCGAGCCGTGGTAATCGACCCGTATCAGCCTGTCGTGCCCCTGCTTTCCATAATAACGTATAGACCCCTTCTCCTTCACGAGTCTGAAGCCGTTCTTTTCAAGCAGGCGTATGAGTTCGCTGAACTTCATCCCCTTCAGTAGCCGACCGGCTCGCCGTAGTTGCGGGGGTCGCTGGCGCCGAGGCGGACGCCGGTCTTCTCTTCGATCATGATGCCCTGCGCGTCGCCCATGTAGCGGGGCTTTGCCACGAGCCGGTGGCCGCGCGCTTCGAGCGCGCGGAAGGTGTCGGCGCTCATCCCGAAGGGCTCGTAGGCGATCTCGTCCGGCAGCCACTGGTGATGGATGCGCGGCGCGTCGATGGCCTGCTGGATGTTCATGTCGAAGTCGATGACGTTGGTGATGACTTGCAGGACGGTGTTGATGATGGTGGGGCCGCCCGGGCTCCCGACCGCGAACCAGAGCGAGCCGTCGGGCCGGAGCACGAAGGTCGGCGTCATGGCCGAGAGCGGGCGCTTGCGCGGCGCGACCGAGTTGCGCTCGCCCTGGATGAGGCCGTAGGCGTTGGGCGTGCCCGGCTTCGCCGCGAAGTCGTCCATCTCGTCGTTCATGAGGATGCCCGTCCCCTTCATCACCACCTTCGAGCCGAAGCTGTCGTTCAGCGTGTAGGTGTTCGACACGCAGTTCCCTTCCGCGTCCACGACGGTGAAGTGCGTCGTATCTTCGGACTCGGCACCGGCGGGCCGCCCGGCCTTGACCTCCGCGCTCGTCGAGGCGCGCTCCATCTTGATGCCTTTCCGCAGACTCTCGGCGTAAGACTTATCGATCAGGCCCGCGACGGGGACGCTGACGAAGTCGGCGTCGCCCATGTACTCGGCGCGGTCGGCGAAGGCGCGGCGCATGGCCTCGGTCTCGACGTGGTAGCGCTCGGAGCTGTTGGCGCCCATGTGGCGCAGGTCGAAGCCTTCGAGGATGTTGAGCATCTCGATGAGCACGGCCCCGCCCGAAGAGGGCGGCGGCATCGAGATGACCTCGTAACCGCGGTACGTCGTGTGCAAAGGCACGCGCTCCTTCGCGACGTAGTTCTTCATGTCCTCAAGCGTGATGAGTCCGTCGTGCGCGCGCATGTCTTCGGCGATGAGTTGCGCCGTGCGCCCCTCGTAGAACTCGCGCGGGCCGGAGCGCTGAAGGCGCGCGAAGGTCGCGGCCAGCTCGGGCTGCCGCCAGACCTCGCCCTCCCCGAAGAACTGTCCGCCCTTGAGATAGACCTTCTGCGACTCGGGGTAGGCGCCCAGCTCCTTCGCGTTGCCCTTCAGCGAGCGCGCGAGGCCGTACGGCAGCGCGAAGCCTTCGGCCGCGAGGCGCCGCGCGGGCTCGACGAGCTGCGCCCAGGTGAGCCTGCCCGAGCCGTACTTCTTCAAGGCCAGCTCCATCCCCGCGACCGTGCCGGGCACGCCCGAGGCGCGGTAGCCGACGAGCGAGCCGCCCTCGCCCTTCTTCGGCTGGCCGGTGGCGTCGAGGTACACGTCGTGGTTCGCGGCGGCCGGCGCCATCTCGCGGTAGTCGATGGCGGTCGTGCGCCCGTCGCGCAGGCGAATCATCATGAAGCCGCCGCCGCCGAGGTTCCCCGCCGCGGGGTAGGTCACGGCCAGCGCGAACGCGACCGCGATGGCCGCGTCCACGGCGTTCCCGCCGCGCTTCAACACGTCCACGCCGACCTGCGAGGCGAGCCTGCTGGTCGAAGCGACCATGCCGTGCGCCGCGCGCACCGGCTCGCGCGAGGCGGCGCGGGCGACGCCCCCGCCGTTCAATAACGGCGCCGCGGGCGAGACGAAGAAGAGGAGGACGAGAAGCAGTCGGACGGAAACATTTTTGGCGGTCATGGTTTGAGCCTCTTCAGCGAAGTTGCAGTTCCATGTACAGCGTGCCTTCGACGGGGTTGTACCTGTAAGCTTCAATCTCTTTGAAGCCCAGCGAGCGGTAGAGTTCGATGGCCGAGCGCATCGTCGGGAGCGTGTCGAGGCGCATCCTTTCGTAGCCGATATCGCGTCCCTCTTCGATGATTCTTTCCGCGAGCGTGCGGCCGAGCCCGGTGCCTCGGAAGGCCGGGCGGACGTAGAGCCGTTTCATCTCGCAGACCGTGTCGTCAACTTTTCGCAGCGCGACGCAGCCCGCGGGCGCCTCCCCGTCGTAAGCCAGTATCAGACGGCCCGACGGCGGCGCGTAGTCGCCCGGGAGCGTCGCCAGCTCGTGCCCGAAGTTCTGGAAGCAGAGGTCAACTCCGGTCGCTTCCGAATACTCCTCGAAGAGCGTGCGCGCCTCTTCGACCTGCTCGTCCGTTTCGGCACGGGCCAATCTCACGCACGCACCTCACAGACTCGCGACCAGCGCGGCGAGGAAGGCGCCGCGGCGCGCGACCGCGTCCGCCCGTATGTGCTCGTGCTCCGCGTGCGCGCCGTCGCCGTCCACGCCCAGGCCGTCGAGCACGGCCGCACAGCACGCGGCGGCGAAGTTACCGTCCGAGGCGCCGCCCACGCTCGCCTCGCCCAGCTCCACGTCGAGCGACGCGGCCACGCGCCGTGCCTTCTCGAAGAGCGCGGCCACGGCGTCGGTGCGCTCCATCGGCGGGCGGTTGATGCCGCCCGAGACTTTGAGACGCGCGCGCTCGTCGAACGACTGCAACCCCCGAATCGCCTCCTCCACGCGGCGCGCCTCGGCGTTCGTGCTGAAGCGCACGTCGATCTCGGCGCGCGCCCCGGCGGGGACGACGTTGGCGTGCGTGCCGCCCGAGACGGTGCCGACGTTGACGGTCGTGCCCAGCTCCGGCTTCGCCAGCGCCGACGCGCGCTCGATCTGCCGAGCGATTTCGAGGACGGCGTTGACGCCCTTCTCCGGTTCGAGCCCGGCGTGCGCGGCGCGCCCCTCCACTTCGAGCGTGAAGAGGCCCGTCCCCTTGCGCGCCGTCTTCGCGCGACCGCCGGACGCGGGCGGTTCGAGCACGAGCACGTACTCGGCGCGGCCCGCCTCGCGCTCGACCAGCTCGCGCCCGCTGTAGCTGCCGGACTCTTCGTCGCACGTCAGGAGCAGCACCACGGGCCGCCGCGGCTTCAGAGACAACTCAACGCACGCGCGGACGGCTTCGAGCGCGACACAGCACGCGGCCTTCATGTCGTAGACGCCGGGCGCGTAGATGCGCCCCTCCGTCTCGCGCCACGGCCGCGCGGCGAGCGTCCCGCGCGGGTGGACGGTGTCGGTGTGGCCGAGGAGCAGCAGCGGCCGCTCGCCGTTTGAAGGGTTGTCGAAGGCGCGGAGGATGAAGTGCTCGCCGTAACCGTCCGGCGCGTTGATGCGCTCGACCGAAGCGGCTCCTTCGACGGACTTCGCCGCGTCAGCAAGAATACTAACGGCCGCGGCGCTCCCTTCGCCGTCGCCCGAGGGCGACTCAATCTCGCAGAGGGCTCGCGTGAGCGACAGGACGCGGCCGCGCCGCTCTTCGAAGTGGCGGCGCAGGCGCGCGGCGTCGGAGCTGTTCGGCTCGAAAGTCATCCGTTCTTCTCAGTCCGCGGAGAGCGTTTCAGTTCGCACGGTCAATCTGTCGATAAGGTCGCGTTTGATTTCGAAGCCGATGCCGGGGCGTTCGGGCGCGACGATGGTGCCCCGCGGCGTGACCGTGACGGGCGGGTCAATGATGTCCTCGGCCCAGTAGCGCGAGCTGGCCGACACGTCGCCGGGCAGTGTGAAGCCGCGCAGCGTCGCCATCGCGATGTTGTGCGCGCGGCCGACGCCTGACTCAAGCATCCCGCCGCACCAGACGGGCACGTTCGCCCCGCGGCACACGGCCTCGACGCGCGCGGCCTCCGCATGTCCCCCGACGCGGCCGAGCTTGACGTTGACGATGCGGCACGCGCCCAGCTCAATCGCCTTGCGCGCGTCCTCGGCCGAGCGCACCGACTCGTCGAGGCAGACGGAAGTCTTTATCTGCCGCTGCAACTTCGCGTGGTCTTCGCGGTCGTCGTAGGCGAGCGGCTGCTCGATCATCATCAGGTCGAACTCGTCGAGCGCGCGCAAGAGCGGCGCGTCCGCGAGCGTGTAGGCGGAGTTCGCGTCAACCATCAGTTGTATATCCGGGAAGCGCGCGCGCACCTTCTCGACGACCTCCCTGTCCCAGCCCGGCTTAATCTTAATCTTGATGCGCTGGTAGCCCGCGGCCAGCTCCTTCTCGATCTTTTCGAGGAGCTGTTCGGGCGTGTCCTGAATGCCGATGGAGACGCCGCAGGGAATCTCGGGGCGGACGCCGCCGAGGTGGCGCCAGAGCGGGACGCCGAGCCGCTTCGCCTCCAAATCCCAGCAGGCCGTCTCGATCGAAGCCTTCGCCATGCGGTTGCCGCGCGGGCGCCGCATCAACGCGCCGACCCCGGCCGCGCCCTCGACCTCCTGACCCAGAACCATCTTCGCGAGGAAGAGGCGCGTCACCTCCCAGGCCGAATCAATCCACTCCTCACAGTAGAAAGGCCCCTCGCCCGCCGTGCACTCGCCCCAGCCCTCTGCGCCGTCCGCGTCCAGGACGCGGACGAGCATGATGCGGCGCTCGACGGTGCGGCCGAAGCTTGTCTCGAAGAAGTGTACGAGGCGCAGGCGTATCTCGCGCAGCTCGACGGTGCGGATGTTCATGCGGGCCAAAGTCTCCGAAGTGCGGACGATGCCGGAGAGTTTAGCGCGAGTCGGAGAGAACTCAAAACAGGCCGGAAGCGGTCATAAGGATTCACCACAGAGACACGGCTTGTTGACTTCAGTTCTCAACAAGCCGTGTCTCTGTGGTTAAAACCTACTTGTGCAGCCGTGCCCTTCACTCAGAGACGGCGGCCTGCGTGAGGTCTGGGCCGAGGTTCTCGGTCGTCGCCGTCTCCTCGCCTTCGAGCGCGGCGTGCATGGTGTGCCAGGGGAGGCTGGCGCACTTGACGCGCGCGGGGTAGTCGCGCACGCCCGCGAAGATTGTCAGGCGGCCGAGGTGATTCTCCTCCGCCTCCTCGTCCAGCTCGCCCGTCACCATCCGGTGAAACTCGTCGAAGAGCACCTGCGCCTCCTCGCGCGTCTTGCCCTTCACGGCCTGCGTCATCATGGACGCCGCCGCCTTCGAGATGGCGCAGCCCGTCCCGACGAAGCTCAGGTCGCGCACCACGCCCTCGTCCATCAGCATGTAGACGGTGAGCTGGTCGCCGCACAGGGGGTTGAAGCCCTCGGAGACGCGGTTCGCGCCTTCCAGCTTCTGGAAGTTACGCGGCTTCTTGTTGTGGTCGAGAATGACCTGTTGATACAGTTCGCTCAGTTCCGACATCTACGCGAAGACCTCGATAACTTTCTCGACGGCGGCGGCCAGCCGTTCGACCTCCTCCTTCGTGTTGTAGAAGGCGAAGGAGGCGCGGGCGGTGGCGGGGACGCCGAAGTGCTGCATGACGGGCTGCGCGCAGTGGTGGCCGGCGCGGATGGCGATGCCCTCCTGGTCGAGGATGGTGCCCACGTCGTGCGGGTGCACCTCGTCGATGACGAAGCCGAGCACGCTCGCCTTCTCGCGCGCCGTGCCGATGATGCGGACGCCCTCGATGCCTGAAAGCTTTTCCGTCGCGTAACGGAGCAGCTCCCGCTCGTGCGCGTGCGCGGCCTCGCGGTCGATGCTGTTGAGGTAATCGATAGCGGCCCCTAAACCGATGGCCGAGGCGATGGCGGGCGTGCCGGCCTCGAACTTGTCGGGGATGGCCGCGTAGGTGCTCCGCTCGAACGTCACGGTGCGGATCATCGAGCCGCCGCCGAGGAACGGGTTCATCTTCTCCAACAGCTCGGCCTTGCCGTAGAGGACGCCGCTGCCCGTCGGCGCGAACATCTTGTGGCCCGAGATGGCGTAGAAGTCGCAGTCCAAGTCTTGCACGTCCACCTTCAAATGCGGCGCGCCCTGCGCCCCGTCCACGAGCACGGGCACGCCCTGCTTGTGTGCGCGCGCCACGATCTCCTTCACGGGATTGATCGTGCCGAGCGAGTTCGAGACGTGGCCGACGCAGACGAGCTTCGTCCTTTCGTTCAACAGCGCGTCGAACTCGTCGAGGATCAACTCGCCCGCGTCGTTCATCGGGAGGACGCGCAGCCGCGCGCCCTTCTCCTCGCAGAGCATCTGCCAGGGGACGAGGTTCGAGTGGTGCTCCATCTCGGAGACGACGATCTCGTCGCCCTCGCCGACGAGCTTGCGGCCGTAGCCGTGCATGACGAGGTTGACGCCCTCGGTCACGCCGCGCACGAAGACGCACTCGCGCGCCTCCCGCGCGTTGATGAAGCGCTTGACCTTCTCGCGCGCGCCCTCGTAGGCCGACGTGGCGCGCTGCGAGAGGTAGTGGACGCCGCGGTGGATGTTCGAGTGCTCCTCGCGCAGGTACTTCGCCCCGCGCTCGATGACGATGCGCGGCACCTGCGCCGACGCGGCGTTGTCGAGGTAGACGAGCGGCTTCCCGTTCACCGTCTGCCCGAGCACGGGGAAGTCTTCCCGGATACGCCCAACGTCCCAGCCCTTCTCTTCGATTGTCTTCTCAGTCGCGATCATCTCTTCTATGCCTCAAGCCGCGCGTGCAGCCGATTAAGAATCGCCTCGTCGAGCTGCGCGCGGATGGAGTCGAACTTGATCTTCTTGACGATCTCCTCGGCGAAGCCGTAGGTCAGGAGGTTGCGCGCGAGGTCTCGGTGCAGGCCGCGGCTCAGAAGGTAGAACAGCTCCTCCTCTTCGAGCTGCCCGACGGTCGCGCCGTGCGCGCACTTCACGTCGTCGTTGTAGATTTCGAGCTGCGGCTTCGTGTCCACGCGCGCGTCCGTCGAGAGCAGGAGGTTCTTGTTGCTCTGCTGGGCGTCCGTCCCGTGCGCGCCCGCGTGGACGTAGACGCGGCCGTTGAAGACGGCGCGCGACTTCCCGTCGAGGATGCCCTTGTAGTTCTGGCGGCTCGCGCCGTTCGGCTCGCGGTGGTCGATGAGCGAGTGCGTGTCCGTGTGCTGCCCGTCGCCGACGAGGTAGAGGCCGTCCACGTGGCAGGACGCGCCGGGGCTCGTCAGCACGACCTCGATGTCGTGTCGAGAGAGACGCGCGCCGAGCGTCACGGTCGTCAAATCATAGACGGCATCTTTCGAGACCTCCGCGCGGGTCGAGGCGACGTGGTAGGCGCCGCCGGCCTCGTCCTGCACCTTGTAGTGCGTCACGCCCGCACCCTCGCCGACGAAGACCTCGACGACGGCGTCCGTGAAATATTCGGAGTCATCCACGGCGGCGTACGTCTCGATGAGGTCGAGCCGGCTGTCGCGCTCCGCGACGACCAGCACGCGCGGGAACGTCGCGGACTCCGTCTCGCCTGGGGCCGTCAGGAAGAGGAGCTGCACCGGCGCTTCGACCACAACGCCGGCGGGCACGCGGATGAGCGCGCCGCTACCGAGGAAAGCCGTGTTGAGAGCGTCGAAGGCGTCGTCACCCTCGCCCGACAGACGGCCGAGGTGATTCCACAGGACTTCGCCGTGTTCGCCCGTGAGCGCCGCGCCGAGTTCTTCGACCAGCACCTTCGACGGGATCGCCTCGCGCGCAGAGTGCTCGGGGCTGTAGACGCCGTTGACGAAGACGAGGCGGCTGCGCCGCGCCTCGGCCGAGACGAAGGTCTCGACACCGACAACTTCAACCTGATCAGGTGCCGCAGGCATGAACGCCTTGCGCGCGATGGGCGCGACGTTCGTGTACTTCCAGTCCTCCTCGTCCGTCGTCGGGAAGCCCAGCTCCTCGAACCGCTCGAACGCGCCCTCGCGCAGCCTCTCAACCCACGCGGGCTCGCCCGCGCGCGCCGCCGCGAACTCGCGGAACGCGTCCGCGTAAATGCTCTTTTCCTTGACCGCCTGTGACATCAATTTTGACTCTTCTGCTAAGCGCCGGCCGCGGCTTCCTTGATCCAGTCGTAGCCCTTCTCTTCGAGTTCGAGCGCCAGCTCCTTGCCGCCCGTGCGCACGATGCGACCCTTGTAGAGGACGTGAACCTGGTCGGGGATAATGTAGTTGAGAAGTCGCTGGTAGTGCGTGACGAGGACGACGGCGTTCTCGGGCGTGCGCAGCTTGTTGACGCCCTCGGAGACGATGCGCAGCGCGTCGATGTCGAGCCCCGAGTCGGTCTCGTCGAGCACGGCGAGCTTCGGCTCGAGCACGGCCATTTGCAAAATCTCGTTGCGCTTCTTCTCGCCGCCCGAGAAGCCCTCGTTGACCGAGCGCGACATCAGGCCGGCGTCCATCTCGACGACCTTCGCGCGCTCCGCCAGGAGGTCTTTGAACTCCAGAGGGTCAAGCTCCTCCTCGCCGAGGTGCTTGCGCTTCTCGTTGTAGGCGAGGCGGAGGAACTGCGCGTTCGAGACGCCCGGCACCTCGACCGGGTACTGGAACGCGAGGAAGACGCCCTCGCGCGCGCGCTCGTCCGGTTCGAGTTCGAGCAGGTTCCGGCCCTCGAACAGAACCTCGCCCTGCGTCACCTCGTAGGCCGGGTGGCCGGCGAGAATCTTCGCCAGCGTGGACTTCCCCGAACCGTTCGGCCCCATGATGGCGTGAATCTCGCCCTTCTTGATCGACAGGTTGATGCCCCGCAAAATCTCTTTGCCGTCAACCGTCGCGTGCAAGTCTCGAATCTCTAACACCTATTGCTACTCCTCAAGTTCAACTTCTCAGGAAAGGGTCGGGAACGCCAAGCGCACGGCAGATTGCACGCGCCGTCCCTGGCGGTATCTCTCGGTGGCGAGGCACTGCGACGGCCTTCCTGGTCTGCCTGTTGATATAAAGCGTGTGCTCTTTGCCTTCACGGACGAACTCGCAGCCGTGCTCTTCGAGGTGCCGGATGAGGTCGCGGAGCTTCATGCCGTGCGGAATTCCACTTCTTCGCGCTCACCCGCTGCGTCTCCCGCCAGGAGGCGATTCCCTTCCAAGACCATTTCAATCGCCTCTTCCAGGTTAGCCCTCGCCTCCTCACGCGTTTTACCGAGAGAGATTGCGCCCGGCAACTCCGCCACCGAAGCCTGTACCAGGTCTCCCGCCTCTTCGTAAACGATGGTCAGACGCATTTGCATGGCTGGTACGGTCTCCTTAGCCGACGCTGTTCTCAAGCTTCAGTCCTAAGAGGCGCTGCGCCTCGACGGCGAACTCCATCGGCAGTTCTCTGAACACGTCCTTGCAGAAGCCGTTGATGATGAGCGAGACGGCGTCCTCCTGCGAGATGCCGCGCTGCTGGAGGTAGAAGAGCTGCTCCTCCGAGATGCGCGAGGTCGTCGCCTCGTGCTCGACGCGCGCGGTGTTGTTCATGACCTCGATGTAGGGGAACGTGTTCGCGCCCGAGCGCCCGCCGATGAGCATCGAGTCGCACTGCGTGTAGTTGCGCGCGCCCTCCGCGCCGGGCAGCACCTTGACGAGGCCGCGGTAAGAGTTGTTCGACTTGCCCGCCGAGATGCCCTTCGAGATGATGGTGCTGCGCGTGTTCTTGCCGATGTGAATCATCTTCGTGCCGGTGTCGGCCTGCTGCGCGTGGTTCGTCAGCGCCACCGAGTAGAACTCGCCGATGGAGTTGTCGCCCTGCAAAATGCACGAGGGGTACTTCCAGGTAATCGCCGAGCCGGTCTCGACCTGCGTCCACGAAATCTTCGAGTTGCGGCCGCGGCACGCGCCGCGCTTCGTGACGAAGTTGTAAATGCCGCCCTTGCCCTCCTCGTCGCCCGCGTACCAGTTCTGCACCGTCGAGTATTTAATCTCGGCGTCGTCGAGCGCGACCAGCTCGACGACGGCCGCGTGCAACTGGTTCTTGTCGAACTTCGGCGCGGTGCAGCCTTCGAGGTAGGAGACGTGGGCGCCCTCCTCGGCGACGATGAGCGTGCGCTCGAACTGGCCCGACTCCTGGTTGTTGATGCGGAAGTAGGTCGAAAGCTCCATCGGGCAGCGGACGCCCTTCGGCACGAAGACGAAGGAGCCGTCGGAGAAGACCGCGCTGTTGAGCGCCGCGAAGTAGTTGTCGCCGACCGGCACGACCGACCCGAGGTACTTCCTGACGAGTTCGGGGTAGTCCCTGATGGCCTCCGTGAAGGAGCAGAAGACGACGCCGTGCGACTTGAGCTTCTCCTTGTAGGTCGTCGCCACCGAGACCGAGTCGAAGACGGCGTCCACGGCGACGTTCGCCAGTTGCTTCTGCTCGTTGAGGGGGATGCCCAGCTTCTCGAACGTGCGGAGCAGCTCCGGGTCAACCTCGTCGAGGCTCGCCTTCGTCGCCTTCTGCTTCGGCGCGCTGTAGTAGATGATGTCCTGGTAGTCCACCTCGGGGTAGTTGATGTTCGGCCAGTGCTTCGGCTCCGACATCTTCAGCCACTGGCGGTACGCCTTGAGGCGGAACTCCAACATCCACTCCGGCTCGCCCTTCTTCGCGGAGATGAGGCGGACGGTCTCTTCGCTCAGACCCTTCGGGATCACGTCCGACTCGATGTCGGTGACGAAGCCGTACTTGTACTCCTTGTTTGTCAGCAGCTCGATTGTGCTCATCTGATGTCGCTTCCCTGAAAGACTTTCTGACTTATAAAAACTTACTGCGCGCCCTCGGCCGTGACCGTCGAAGGCCGCAGGCCCCGAATCTGGTGGAGCGTCGTGTCAACGGTGCGCTCGTCGCCGATTAGCTGCGCGAGCGTGATGGCCGAGAGCGCGCGCTCGACCGCCTCGTGGACGTTGACGATGACCGAGCGGATGCCGCAGTCGCCCGTGTGGACGCACGAGTCGAGCACGCCCGGGTAGGTCTTGCAGTGGCCGTCCACCTCGCCCTCGTCCAGGACTTTGATGATTTCGCTCAGGCGAATCTCGGCGGCGGGGCGCGAAAGCTGATAGCCGCCCTTCGTCCCGCGGGTCGAGTTGACGAGCCGCGCCTTGTTCAAAAGCCACAGAACCTTGCCCGCGTTGGCCTGCGAGATGCCCTCGCGCTCGGCGATCTGCCCGAGCGTCAGCGCCTCGCCCGCGCCGAGGCGCGCAAGCTGCAAAAGGCACCGCAGACCGTACTCTTCCTGTGCCGAGACCTTCATAAAACACCCGAAAAACAGCCGTAAAGACTTTGACGCTGACCCATCCTAGCTATACCTGACTTTTTTGTCAAGATTGCTCGGATGCCCGGCCGCGACACGTCGGCATACGTCTAATGTAAGGTATCGCTAAAGTTAAAAATTGTTGCGCATACCATGTAAAGAGTTAGCGATCTTTTGGGAGCAATGTAGAAAATATCTGTGCCGGTCACGGTACTAGCCTATCGCTTCAAACATTACCCGATGCTGAGTCCTTTTCGTTTGCGCCTTAAATGGT
Source organism: Acidobacteriota bacterium (assembly GCA_019242475.1). GTDB lineage: Bacteria > Acidobacteriota > Blastocatellia > Pyrinomonadales > Pyrinomonadaceae > QHXN01. Next base: position 40,903 of record JAFAVK010000001.1, read on the forward strand.
TGTTGGCGTAACACGTACTTTCCTACCTGATTTATATGTCTCCAGCAATCTAGACTGCTGAATGCACACTGATGAGGTTTTGGTAATTGCTGCCTCACGAATTTAACTAACCATAAGGCTGGTCTAAGGACGAAGGCGATTGAGCTACTATCCTACGAGCCTTGTGCCAAGAGTGAAATTTTGTCGCACACGTTAAGTCAATGTTGTATAGTACGCATCATACGAGCGACTGAGGGAAACTTAGGAAGAGGAAAATCATGGGCAAGAAAAACATCCATGTGACACATAGGAAGGACGGCAACTGGGCCGTCAAAGGCGAAGGCGATAAGAAAGCATCTAGTCTTCATAATACACAGGGTGCTGCCATTAAAGCCGGTACGCCTTTGGCTAAGGCGAATAAATCCGAGCTTGTCATTCATGACCGCAAGAACAGGATTCGGGATAAAGACAGCTACGGCAATGACCCGAATCCGCCCAAAGACAAAAAGCATTAGGGGGCGACGCTGCTATGCTCCGAGCGAGCTTCATCGGCATCGATAAACATCTGGACGCCGGGATTCGTGACTTGACCGGTGCCCGGCGGGATGCCAAAGCGCTCTGGGCCCTGTTCTACGACACCATCCCTGACATCGAGGCAAGACTCCTCACCGACGAGGCTGCTACGGCCGTAGCGATTCGTGCTGCCTTGGATGATACTTTGGGCGCGGCAGGCCCTGACGACATAGTTATCCTCTCCTTTTCGGGCCACGGCACTCACGACCACCGCATCGTCACTCACGACACTGCACTAGATACCCTCGCGGACTCAACCATCCCTATGGAAGAGCTGGCGATCCGGTTCAAAGAATCAAGGGCTAAGGCGGTGCTCTTCGTCCTCGATTGCTGTTTCAGCGGCGGCGCGCCAGCACGGGTTTTAGAAAACAGCCCAATATCGCGTGATCCCGGCTTCCCGCTCGAAACGCTGGCAGGTAAGGGTCGCATTCTCATTTCTGCCGCCAACGTGGACGAAGTCGCCTACGAGACTCCCGGAAGCGGACACGGCCTACTCACCAAAGCGCTGATAGACGTATTGCAGGGGGCGGAGTCAGCGGTTGGGCTGTCCGCCGCGATGGATCAGGTCATGGAGCGGGTGCGCGCGGACGCCGCAAGAATAGGGGTTACGCAAACCCCCGTTCTTTTCGGCTACGTAGAGGGGGGATTTACCATCCCGGCGTTGCGCGCGGGCGAACGGTTTTTCGCCGCGTTCCCCGAGGTACGGGGTATACGAGTAACCGGGGCAATCGAGGAACTGTCCGCGTTCGGCCTGCCGCAGGAGGTGCTCACTGAATGGTCTTCTTGGTTCAAGGGCGGTCTAAACGATCTGCAACTCCAAGCGGTGAATGAGTACAGGGTACTCGACGGTAACTCACTTCTTGTCGTCGCCCCAACCAGTTCAGGCAAGACGTTTATCGGTGAGTTGGCAGCCTTGCGGGCAATCGTTGACGGACGTAAGGCTACTTTTGTGCTCCCGTACAAGGCACTGGTCAACGAAAAATTTGATCAATTCTCGCGCCTGTACGGCGAACGCCTCGGTGTCCGCGTCATCCGCTGCACGGGCGACCGACTTGATGCAGTGGGCACTTTCGTAAGAGGCAAGTACGATCTCGCACTGCTCACCTACGAGATGTTCTTGGGCCTTGTACTCAGTAACGCATCGCTCCTCAATCAAATCGGGTTAGTGGTACTTGATGAGGCGCAGTTCATCGCCGATCCGAAGAGAGGGATTACGGTAGAGCTGTTGCTCACTTACCTGCTCGCAGTAAGGGAGAGGGGTGTGTCGCCACAGCTCATTGCGCTCTCCGCGGTGATCGGCGATGTCAATAACTTTGATGATTGGCTAGGGTGCAGGAGTCTCGTCACCGACAAGCGCCCGGTGCCGCTCGTCGAAGGAGTGCTTGACCGGAGCGGCACGTTTCAATACTTGGATGTTTACGGAGAGATCAGGGTACGCCAACTGCTTCCCCCCGGCATAGTTCGCCAGCGGCGTGACAAACCAAGCTCGCAAGATTTGATCGTCCCGCTTGCCAAGATGCTTATTCAGCAGAGTGAGAAGGAGCAGATTATTGTATTTAGGAATCGGCGCGGCCCCGCCGAAGGCTGTGCTGCATATTTAGCCGAGGAACTAGCTCTTCCCGCCGCCGAAGATGCTCTTGCGGCACTACCCATGTATGACCTCTCTAATTCTTCGGCGAGGCTGCGACGATGCCTAGCAGGAGGAACTGCTTTTCACAACACGAACCTCTTTCCCGAAGAAAAAGAAGTCGTCGAACGCGCCTTCCGCAATCCTATGGGTAAGGTTCGGGTGTTAGCGGCAACGACCACTGTTGCGGCGGGCATTAACACTCCCGCATCCACGGTCATCTTGGCAGAGCAACAGTTCGTCGGCGAGGATGGTCGCCCTTTCACTGTGGCAGAGTACAAAAACATGGCCGGCCGGGCGGGACGGTTAGGCTTCAACGAGGAGGGGCAGGCGATCATTCTGGCGAATAACACTTACGAGCGGGAGACCCTCTTCAACCGCTACGTAATGGGCGATCTCGCCTCCCTGCGCTCGTCATTCGACCCACAGCACGTCGAGACGTGGGTGCTCCGCTTACTCGCGCAGGTGGGCCGCGTCGAACAGCAGGAAGTCGCCCGCCTGCTCGCTAGGACCTACGGCGGCTATTCGGCCGTTAGATCGAACCCGGAGTGGCGGGTCGGTATGGAACAGCGTCTAACGCTGCTCCTCCAAGAGATGATCCGGCTCGGTCTCGTTGAGGAGGAGGCTGGCTCCGTTCAGTTGAGCCTACTCGGCCAGGTCTGCGGGCGCTCCTCCCTTTCCTTCGTCTCCGTTATGCGGCTCCTCAACCTGCTCAAGGCGGTGCAGGATAGTGATCTCACCGCCGAAGTCATCATGGCACTCATACAGGGGCTCCCGGAGTTAGACGGCGTCTACGTGCCGATGATGAAGACGAACACGAAAGCGGGTAAGAAGCTTGCGCAATCAGAAACCCGCTGGCCGCGGGAGGCGGCGCAAAGGTACGGACACGCCGTTGTTGCAACCTTGCAGCGCAATGCCGGGGACTTTTTTGACTACTACGCGCGCTGTAAACGAGCACTCCTCTTGTGGGAGTGGACGCAGGGAGTATCTATGGAGGACATCGAACAGAACTACAGCGTGAATCCTTATAACGCAGTTGGGTACGGTGACGTGCGGAGTTGCGCCGACGCCACTCGCTTCCACTTACGGGCGGCACATCAGATCGCTACCGTTATGTTCATCGACAAGGGGCCGAGCGAGGAGGCTGTTGAAGCGCTCATTAAACAACTTGAGGTCGGCCTACCTGCTGACGCGCTTGAGCTGCTTTCCCTTCCGCTGCCGCTAACTCGCGGCGAGTACCTCGCGCTCTACAGAGCTGGCCTATGCACCCCAGATGACGTGTGGACACGGTCAGATATTCTCCTCCAAGAAATCATAGGGCCGGATAGGACTGCTCAACTTGCCAAGAATCGCCCTAGTGCCAAACGTGCAGATGGAGCAAGTTAGTTTAGGTTAGTTGCAGTAATGTGCTGCGGAAAGGACGAGTAGGGGGATGAGACCAAACTACCTGTTCGCGCAAGTAGACATGTTCAGTGTTACTGAACATCAGAAGCAGCAAGCGGCCAAAAGGGTTCAGGAGATCGACTCGAACTATCTCCAGAGAGTTAGCGAAGAAGAGGTTGTCCGTCAGATAGTTAACGAGTACAGGCTTGACGTGCCGGTGATTAACGACGACAAGATTTATGTCGCGGAGCACAGAGAGGCACAAGTTGACGTGAGTAGAGATTTCAACCGACACATCTCTGACCGAAGCAGACCGTTCTACGTGAACGGCATTAAAACGACTATTGCGGTCCCCTTTGAGGGAGATGCTGAACTCTTTAAGGTCCAACCCAATACGTATACGACCACTCGACCGGCGGCTGACATTGTGGGAAACGAGATTCGACTTACGTATTCACAGGCCGAGCCTAACGCCGAAGCAATTAAGAACGCCTACACGAAGACTGTGCAGGAAATAAAGCAGTACCTCGACTGGCAGAGGCCATCGGCAGAAGAGTTTAATGGGCAGCTTGAAGCACTAGTACGACAGCGGGTCTCAGATAGAAAGAACAAACTGAGTGCCGGCGCAGGTCTGATAGACTCTCTTGGGCTGCCGACTAAGAAGCCGGGCGATTAGTCCATGAAGTTAGCCCGACCTGAGAATTATAAAGGGATAGCAGCATTACCGCTTTCCCTCCTGGTAGCCTTCCTTGTCGCCTTCCGAATTCCGCCTCGGCGCTTCCATCAGATCGCCTTCGGTGAAAAAGAATTGAGAACTCTCCGCCGCTATTTCTCCGTAATCGACCCCATGTCCGGCTGTCTCTACAGGGTTGAGAACTCACTCAGCTAGTCTGAATTCTGCGCGGATTCTTCAGTCAATATGTCTATGTTATCGCTGAGTCCAAGTTCCCTTAGCGCGGCCCGAACCTCATCGACCTTGTGCTTCGAGATGCCACCTTCAGTTCTTACCTCAAATTTTACCGTGACCGCCAACCCTTGTCCTGCGAACTTTGCTAGCACCTTATAATAAAATTGGTGCCATTTCTGCCAAGCTATTTCACCCCACCAGACTACCTTCGTGGCAGATTCGTCCGCCGCTGAGGTGCTTACAGTAACGAAATCAACGTCCCCCTCTCGCCCATCTACTTGACCTTGATCATAGTCGGGCTGTCCTATGTGGGGTTGAGGAAGATTGCCGGTCGGGAAGGCAGGCTTCGATTCTCCCGACTTTGTAGACTCTTTCGCCAGTCGGTATGCCTCAGCCGTCTCCCTCTTAACAATGAACATCTCTTCAGAGATTTCGACTTCTTGCACTGACAATACTTCATTGAAGTGAAACCTAGAATAGCCCCCGCTCGCCGCTTTTTCCACGTAGGCGAATACCCCTTTCGTGACGCCACCTGCGATAGTAGTCTTGATGATTTCGGGGTTTGAGATGCGTGGGAATTCAGGCGAGGAGAAGAACACATCGCGGACAGATTTCGTGCTCCACTCTCCAATGGCTGGCGGCCATTTGCGAGCGAGCAGATTAGGGCTGATGGAATCCTCAAGCTCTCCATCTTGGCGTAAGCGGTTAAGGACAAGTTGTGTAATGGTGTCCGCTGCGCTCGAATGCACAATACCAAGGTCTATCGTGCGCAGTGCGTTGTCTTTACCTAGAAGCAGAACATGTCGGTAAGTACGCCACACTGCCTCGGCTAAGTCGCTGCGGGACTTGGTTAGGTTTTCACTGAGTTGCCGCCTCTGTCCCTCATCGAGTGTTAAGCGCCCTTCATCGGACTTAATATCCTCCCACGCCAACACCTTCCGCGCCTCTTCGTAGAGTGAGGTCGGGCTGTCAGCAACGCACCATACAAGCGCGCTCTTAAACGTCCGTGCCGAGTTGCCATACTCGCGCGTCATTGATTCGACGGCCTGCATGGTCTTAGGTTCTTGAATAGATTGGTCAGGCGCGGCGGCCACCAGAGTTAGCGCTGGGCGGTCGGGAATCTCGTTGCTTTTTGACGGGAAATAGACCCACTCCGACGCGGAGCCTTTGCGGAAGACGGCTCTGACTTCACCACGCACGCGCTCATCAATCTTCTCACGTTTAATGCTTGCGCGGCGGTCGGTCAAAATCTTGTTCAGGTTAGGTGTGATGCTGAAACGGTAACTCTTCCGCTCCTGTATGAGGTAGTAACATGAGGATACTAGGGAGTCGAGAACGGTATCAATATTCCCGATGTCAAGATCAGGCTCGGCCACCGCTAATCGTATCTCCGGTTCCGTTGCTTCGTCGGCGCGTGGCTGCCCGCCATTTGACTCGAAGAAGATCGTAGTCGCCACCTTGCGGTGTAGACGCGCTTTCTTAATACCATTTAGCGCTTCTTCATCTAGCCGGGTAGCATGCGAATCTGGCTTGCCGCAGATGTCGGTCGTCACGACGGCTTCAAGCAGATGTTCACCCAACTGTTCTAACATCGCGGCGCGGAACTTCGTATCTTCTAGCGGGGCCGTGCCGATCCCTATTAGTGCATCCTTGTGCGCGCCCTCGAACCCCTTCCTGTAGGCGTGCGAGACCCATAGTGCAAGCAGCCGCAGGATTCCCCTTGTCCGTTGGAACCTAGGGAGCGTCTGCCACTTGCGCTCGAAGACGGAGAGTACCATCGGGTGGAAGGGATAACTGGCGGCGAACGCCTCGCGTGAATTATCAGCGGGGAACCAACCCGGAATCTGATTCCGATGCTCATTGACCCAGTCCGCGTATTCGTTACAAGTTTGTACGGCCTCGCGGGGCAGTAGTACCCTACCGTCCTCGGTACTTACCCTACTCGTATCCCACTCAAACAACCGACGGCGGATAATTTCAGAAGTCTCATTCTCGGCAGACATCATTATTGGCTTGCCGATCCGGTCAAGTAACTTCTTCAACCTGTCGTAGTCGGCTTGATCCTCCGCAGTCATCTCCAACTCTGAAGCAGGTATCGAGACGGCCAACACGGCATTATCACGCGCTCTCAACTCCTCGGACAGGTTTTGAAGGAAGTTATAGAATTGGACGCTCACGCCACTCTTACGTGCGCGGCTGACGTAGTTCATTAACTCGTCAAGCAGAATGAGACACGGCTCTTTCTTAGGCAGGAACTGGCGTATTACTTCGCCCCCTGGGGCGATTTTTCGCTCGTCATGTTCAGCAACTTTGGCAAAAGCCGACTTGCCACCTAACTGGAAAGCAATCTCACCCCAAGGCGTCGAGCGATGCGGTGTGCCGCCTTCACCTCCACGACCTTTAATGACATCGAACTCCGTCCCGACGAAAACGGCGGTCGCAGCCTTAGGCACGCTTCGTACGCCGGCCTGTCCCAAGAGTTTTCTAACCCCTTGCCACCCATCGGCCTTAGAGCCGCTCCGAGCAAGATGGTAGAGAAGGGTTAGAGCGTGTGTTTTGCCGCCGCCGAACTGAGTCGCCATGTTGAAGACGGCGCTGGCCTCAGTCTTCTCGCCGGATAGGCGTCGAATGACTTCTGCGGCCAAAGACGAAAGACTCCTAGTCAGAAAAGTGCGCTCGAAGAAGAGTTCGGGCTTCTGATAGTCGGCCGCAGCACGCCCTTCGCGGATGTGATCTAGGTGAACAGCGAACTCTGACGCATCGAGCGGCCTGCCCTCACGCAGGTCTTCACGGGGGGTGGCGATTTTGTACCACGGCTTGATTGCCATATCAGTTACCCGGATTCGCCTTAGCGAGTCAGAAGCCTAAGCTCTTTTTACGGGCCAACACCCCATCAACCCAACGCTTTTCATTACTATCCTTGGGGTAGAGCGCAGAAAGAGATTGGGCTAAAAGCCAAAACTGTGGGTCTGTAGCTAAGTGCGCCTCTTGCAAAAAGGGACGGAGCATTGAGCTATAAGAATGCGCGAAGAGGAGCATTGCTTGATGTAACCGATCCAGCATCGTCGAGCCGTTATCAAGCAACCGCTGTAAGATGGTTCGATTATCTTCCATCTCCAAGCCTGGGAAAAAAGGCTGGGCGAGGTCGGATGCTGGGATGGGTGCGGGGTCATACAAGTGAGTTTGGCGTTGCTGTACCGTCTTTAACTCAGCTACAGGCGCTTTCACCCTGCGTTGATGGGGTCTCCCGTTTTCCAAGGCCGGGAGGAGCATTACTTGACGACCAAATAGATGTCTCTCCCTTTGCGTAACGCTATTTAACATCACCCAATTACCCTTTATTACAACGATCCCTCCCGGTTGACTTAGCCGCTGTAAGTTAATGCCCAGTCCCTGAGCTAACTTTCTCACGGCGTCGTATTCCATAGTGTAGCCTTTCAATGGCTTCTTACCCGCCTCTGTCTTCTCTCCATCAGAATCAGGGCTGCCTTCAGGTTCCTCTTCAATATCAACTTCACTGTGGACACCGTTGCCGTTTGCCGATGCTTTTATCACCCAGAACCAAATCGCGGTTAGACGAGCATCCTCCTGGAATCCGGTGGCATCGGCCCCCTCGAAGATCATGTTTAAGGCTTCTTTGGCAACCGCCGCCCAGATGTGTTCAAGGTATTCTCTCAACTTAACCTGCTCACCACTAGCCTTCTCTACCGCCGTGTAACGAGAATAGATTTCAAGTGCCGGGCCGAGACATGCAAAGATAGCGTCTGCGCCGACAACGCCCTCTTCCGACAACCGTGGCATCCACTCACCGATGCGACGGGGCAGCTCATGCAACACATCACGCCAGTCCCCGATTTCATCGTGGAGCACAGAACCGTCAGGACTTTCACGCGGGCGGCAGACTAGATGCACAGAGGAAGCGAGAGCCGCTGAGTCCATTGCGCGGAGGCGGCCCTGACGCTCTGTGTCTATGGGCCAAGAAGCGGTAATTACCCACCCGGATGCTATCAACGCATTCAGCATAGCCTCCCAGCCAGAGGTCTCTTTATTAGCGAATACAAAAACGCTGATACCCGCCGGCTTTGTGATACGGCGGCTTTCGGCACAAGCCTTTGTCATCATCTCTTCAAACCAGCCACTATCTTTGTGCCGATACATTGCCGCGCGATGAGCTAGCTGAACGCATTCATCATCTTTGGGGGCCAAGTCTAATCTGAACAAATCATGGTGGACGTTGCCGACACTTCTCTTTAGCCAGGAGTAGAAGAAATCCGACAAATCAGCATAAGGTATCGCTGCATAATACGGAGGGTCAGTAATCACCGCTTCGGCCGTGTCATCCGGCAGAGGTTGTGAGGTCGCTGATGCACGGGTCACGGAGCCAGCTTGCATCGCTCCTCCCGCATTATGTTCAATGACTTTCTGAACCCATTCACATGCTCCGGCCCAACCGATGTCAGACAGAATATCGGCTTCCGCGAAATCCCAAACCATCGGTAAGGCTTGCCGGCCGAAGACGTGTTCCACCTTTTCGGCCGGGATATTCCACACTACGACACTAGCGCATTTATCAGCGCACCTGTCCAAGGCCATTGCCAGACAAGTTTGGACTGCAACCCCCAGTTCTTTATCTTTGAACTTGTGACTTATCCCTTTGATGATTTCTACGATATGACTAAGACTCAGCGCTTGCCGCGGAGTAAAGAGAGCCCCCCAGGTAGTCATCCCGTAAAGGACAACATTGAAGAAACCTCGCAGGTGATTTAACTTACCGTCAGGGATCAGTGCGAGTTCACCATCGTGTCGCTTTACACGCCTACGAAGTTCTCGTTCTGCTGCCTTGACCGCCTCAAGGTCGGCAGTAGTTGGCAAACGATAAGTTCTTCCTGAAAGGCTTTTTGATGTAGTGACCACACAGAGTAGCCGGGCATCAGCACCGCCACCCGCCCGCACCTTTAACTGCTCTCTGATTCTTTCCACGGGCGTAGTGAAGCCCGTGATGGGGCATGTCACCGCCCCACCGGCCGAAGTACCCGTTTCAACTTCAGCCTGAGAAGTAGGTTGGAACACTTCAAGTAATGGGCGACGTACAGTCCTCACTGTGCCATCTGCATAGGCTACCTCGGCCTCTTCAGTTCGGATGTGCCCTCTTTTATCTCTGCGCCATCTTAAGGCAAATCGCCGTTTAGCTTTCGAGGAGAGCCACATCGAGCGCAGCACGGGGACCTCAATGGGCACCTCATCTTCGCTCGGCGCTTCTGAGAGAATTGTTCGCGCCCACAGATAGGCGACTGGCCTGCTACCGTCCCTTTCAGCCGGGTAGTATTTCGCCAGTTCCTTGTCAGCTTTCCGTTTAATCCACTTCCCCCACTTTTGAAACTCTTCAGCAAGCTGTTGACTGAATCTTGGGATATATTCAAGAGTGACTTTGTTAAGCAGTACCGGCACGGGATTGAGGTCACTGGCGAACGAATCAGCGCCGACGCGTAGCGCCTCAAGGGGGATGGAGCCGCCCCCCGCGAAAGGGTCAACCACGAGCGGCTTGGTGCCGGGAGCGCCGCCTAATGACTGATGTGCAGTGTGGGTTAGGCTGCGGCCGGTTTCTAGGTACTCTGGCTCAACACTGTTGTCCCAATTAGAAAAGTCGGCGATGAAATCGAGCAGCGCGTGCCTCAGTTCTACAACGTCGTGCAGAAGGGTTTTATCCTTCTGGTATCTCACAAAGCGATGGTAGCTCTCAGCACTTACTAATCCTATGTGCCTGTCGGCCCACGTCTGCATCTGGGACCGAGCCGTCTGTATAAATGCTATAGGGCACAGCGGGTCTGCCGGGTCGGGCCATAAGGCCGCACAGATGATGGCGCGACATGCGGCTAAGGGCCGCCGCGCCCACCAGATGTGTAGCGTGGAAATGTGACCGTGCCGGATGCTTTTCTCCCGCCGCGCATGGGCCGAGATACGCTTAATAGGCAAATCAACTTCTATAAGGCGTTTTGGGTATTCGGTGACTCCGCTCACTGACCCGCCTCCAATATCTCTTTCGCTCCGACACTGTAATGCTCAATCTTCACCACCGGTTCCCACCCTAGCCGTACTGGGTCTCGAATTACATGCACTTCCGGCGTAGTCGCACAGTTGAAGACTACGTAGAGCCAGTAGTCTTTCTTCACAACCTCTGCCTTCTTGAATTCGTTGTAAGTCAAGGCAACCTCGCCGACCCCGGCCCGTCCCTTCACTTCAATAAATCTCACGTCAATAGTCGTCTCCGGCTCTTCTGGGTGTGGCTTGCGTGAGATAAGGTCAAACCCCCGATTCTCGCTCTCAACACTCTCGACCTCCCATCCTCTTCCGCGCTCATACTCAATTGCTTTCTCGACGGCTATGCGCTCAATTTCCGCATCCGACACCATCGGCGCTATCCCCGGCGAAGTCCTTTCAGGGTGCGGGACGACCCACGCTCGCCCGACGTGCTGAATCTCGCCGATGGCGCACTGCCGCTCCTGCGACAGCTCTTCGAGCCGCCGCTCCCTACGGCCTACCAACTCGTCTAATCTGTCTTCGGCCTGTTTCAGGTTCGCCGCGAAAGGCTGCGACGAAGGAGATGCGCTCTGCTGTTCGTGTAGTTCTGCTATCTTAAGGTTCTGCCGGTTGATTAGCACGTCCATGCTGAGGCGGACATGCTTGTCTATCAGGTCGTTCTCGCGCTTGCGGGCAGTAGACACTTCCTCCAAGAAGGGCTGCAAAGCCTTCTCGATCAGCGTCAATTCAATCGCTTGGGTGTCTGGTAGGTTGTCGCCTATTGGCACTGCTGTGCCTTTAGGCGCAGGCGTAAGGTCAAAAAAGATTGTCGGCTGCTTTACGAGTACCGTACCGTTCGTTTCGGTCTGTACCACGAAGAGGCGTCGATGAAGATGATTACCACGTCCGTCCCTTATCGAGGCGGTATAAACATCGAGGCGGTACGGCTGATCCCGATGTACGTCGAAGAAAATACTTCCGCGCCGCAGGTCGTCGCAGACGTGTGTACTTACCTCCTCGCGTACGGCCTCAAATAGCGGGTGACCTGGCGTCACCCACTCGGCGGCAGGCTCATTAAGGAGAAGTGACTTATCAAAAACGATCTGGTTATACTCTCGCCCGATCTTCCCGAACTGAGGCTCAAGCCTTTCGCCAGCAGCCACGACCGGGCGCGAAATCCGGCCCACCCGGTAGAGGTGTGACCCCTGCCTCGTCTCCTTCGGCTGAATCCCGATTAGAGGAGCGGCCTGTATAAAGAAGTCTTCGACCACTTCAGGCACTAGCCGCCGTTCGATGGCCTCCGTCGTCTTCCCGACAATGGCAGATAGGTTTAGCTCCTTCTTAGCCAAGCCTTCTAGCGTGGACTGCGTAATCCGACGGAACCTCTCAACGTCCACCTCCTCAACTATGCGTCGCTTGATAGCCTCCTCCGTCGTATTATTCGCATACATTTCACGGAATAATTTTTCGAGGCGATTTGATGGGAAAACCTCACCCACTACGTCGAACACTAAGTCCGTACCCAGTTCGGAACGAATTTCGCGGAGGCGTTCGAGAAGTTTGTGGAGTACGCGTCCCTCGCGGGTATTCACAGTCACGAAATTAAAGATGAGGCAGTCATTCTCCTGCCCATAGCGGTGGATGCGCCCCATACGCTGCTCAAGTCTGACCGGATTCCACGGGATGTCATAATTGATCATCATCCAGCAGAATTGCAGATTAATGCCTTCCCCCGCCGCCTCAGTCGCGACCAAGATTTGGCATCGCTCCTTGAATTCACGTTCCGCGTTAATGCGTGTACCCGAAGTGTCACGGTCTCCGATCTTCATACCGCCATGAATCTGGGTTACCGTCAGCCCCCAACCGCGCAGCTTGCTCACTAGGTAGTCGAGTGTTTCCTTGTGCTCAGTAAAGATAAGGAGCTTCGTCTTCGGATTCTTGAAAATCCCCTCATTGGTGATGACCTCTCTCAACTTGGCTAGCTTCGATTCGACCTCTCTATGTTCGAGAGCGGCGGCCTTGGCAATCAAGTCGTCCAGTTGGCGGATTTCCTGCCTGAGTGCTATAGGGTCAATCGAGGCCACGATCTCTTCAAGCTTGTCTAGGATTTCTTGCTGTTCATCCTCCGGCAGTTCATCAAAATCTTCAGGGACGCGACGCGCCATCTGTTCTTCGCGATAGCCCGCCGGATCATCAAGGATGCGCTGTCGCTTGTTCCGCATTCTTTCGAGGCTGCACCTGACGGCAAAGACGCTTGACGCGAACCGACGTTGGAGCATTGCCATCGTGAAGCCTAGTGCGCGGCCACGCGCGGTGTCATCCTGTGCGGCCTTGATCGACTGCCGCTCGACGTAATCTGTCAGGTCTTGATAGAAGTCCCATTCCTCCTCGTAAATCTCAAATTCCACGGTGCGAATGTGCCGCTTCGTGAAGAGTTTTTTCACCTTACCTGATTCTGTGTCGGGAAAGGTGACTAGGGCCTCCTTGATGCGGCGTAGGTAAAAAGGCGCGGAGTTACGTCGCATCGCCTCTTCGAGACTCCGCACGTCACCATAGACCTCCTTATCCAAGAGTTCGAGGAACAGGCAGAAATTTTTCGGGTCCCCCTTGTGAGGCGTCGCGGTCATCATCAGTAGGTGGTCTGTACGCTTTGAGATTTCCTCACCGAGTCTGTACGCGAGGGTCTTGTTGTCGGCAGTGGAGGCGCTCATCTTGTGGGCCTCGTCCACGATGACCAAATCCCAATTACTCTTGAGAAGACTCTCCTTAGCGTCCTCTATGCGCGACACCCACGAGACGGATGTGATGGCCTGAGCGTCTTCAAGCCACGGGTTCGTGCCGTAATTAGTTCGGAGTACGCTGCCGTTAATGACTTTGAAATTCTCCCGGAATTTATCCTTCAGTTCCCGCTGCCACTGAAATGCTAGGTTAGCCGGCGTAATGATGAGGGTCCGCTTGACTAGGCCGCGAATTTTCAACTCCTTGAGCAGCAGGCCCGCCATGATAGTCTTCCCGGCTCCTGGGTCGTCGGCGAGAAGGAAGCGAATACGGGGCTGTCTCAGGAAGTATTCGTAAACCGCTTCTAGCTGATGGGGTAACGGGTCAACGCGGGCTATTGAGAGAGAAAAATATGGGTCGTACTCATAGGCGAGTGTGAGCCGCATAGCTTCCACGCCTAGGCGGAACTTGTGGGGGTCGCCGTCGAAGGTCTCTTTCTCAGGCTCGGCAGCTACGTCGAGGTGGTCCAACTGTGAAGTGCTCAGGATCGACTCATAGACCCGTCCGCTGCTGAGTCCTTTGCCGACGATTTTGAACCCGGCCCCCATCGGAGACGCGACGATGATCTGTACGGCTTCAGGGTAGAGGGCACCGCGGATGATGACGTTAGTCTTGAGTTGGCTTTCGAGCAACGCCATACTTCCTTTCCAAGGAAGAATCCGCTGATAGCTTTGTCAGGAAATGGAAACAGGACAGGTGAAGCGCTTTTGCCCTGCTGCGCGAGCGAATTAAGCTACCACACGGGGGATTGTATGTGAAGGACGGGCGGATTTCCGTCTTAACCCATACGGGGCAATGATGTTTAACTTATGAGGTAAATTATGGATTCCCGTTACATCTCATTCAATAGCCTACGCGCCTGGTAGCTCACTCTCGACCATTTAATAATTTGTTGAAGAGTCAACGTCTTATCGTCCCCGTCTAAACTGTCAGCTACTTGTCTGAATGTCGCCACAATATGCCACTTATTGACGTGCGGGATGGGGTTTTCTTCAAGCGTCAGCAGTTCGTACAGTTGCCCCTCATTATCTCCTGGCGCAGGATAGCGACACAGAAGGTTGTACGACTCTAAATCCTCTAAGGCGTTGTCTACTGTGTTTAACGACCCAATTCTTGTGCCGTCTTGAATCTCCTTACGGGACACTTGGAATCTTCTCGTAGGCGGGTCGGTGCGGTTGGCGACGCCTAACAGGTAGCGCCATACGGCGAGAGTGCTGCCCTTGATGGCTGAGCCGTTCGACTTCGGAGGACCGTCCTTTATCTTAGGAGTTAGGTTCATAGGTCGGGTAACTCCGCCAATTCAGGTGCCTAGCTTTTCCAGACGCCAGCCGTCATCGTAGAGCCGAAACGACGCAGAGGCCGTCTGTGTCTTGCTGCTGTCGAATACGATTACCCTACCCGCCTGTCGCATCACATCCGCCATGCTCACCCGACCGAGGTTCTGGCGGATCGTGTCCGGGAGGCTCTGATGCTCCCGCTTGGACGTGTCGAAGCTTTTTCCGATCTCGGTAGGCTGCCAGCGCCAAGTGTACTCCGCGCGCGCCACCTTGGACTCGCCTTCGCCGCCCGCCACCCCTGTCACTTCAACCAATTCCCGCCGGGCTATTGGGATGACCCAGCCTCCCCCGGACTGCTGCCACTCCCGCGAAGCCGAACGTCCGTTGTCGGTCAGAGCGGCAGTCACTGTCACGGGCGAAGAGGCGGAGTCCGGGTATTCAATCTTACTCACCTTGAAATCGACCAGCCCCAGATAGCTGAGTATTGCGAGGTCGGCATGGCCCTCCAGAAAGCGCCGCAGCGCGAACTCCTCTTTCGGAGTTGTCTGGCTGCCCGTCCCGATGAGAGTCAGGGACTGCCGGTATTCGGGGAGGACGGTGAGGCTCGACGGCTTTTGGAGCGCCTCTGCCGACTTGATCATCTCGGCTGCACGTGAGCGTGTCAGCTCCCCAGAGGAGCAGGCAGTTAGGCAGAAGGAGATGACCGCGGCGAGCCAACAAAGCCGGAGGACGGCTTTAGGAAGTCGTGCTGACAGTACGTGATCAGTAAATGACATGGAGTATTCCCCTTACTAGCCGAGTGTGCGCGTAAGACGGAAGAAGAGGATAACCGCAAGTTGGGCTACGAAGAGCAGACCAAAAATAGCTATTAGCACCCAGCACCCACGCCGTAGCCTACCCCCGGTCTCGTACATGACGACGCCGCAGAATGGACAGAGGTGCTGAGTCTTCATGTACGTCACCCTACCGCCTGCGTGGTGCCACAGCCGCGGCAGCACCTGTCGGGCGCACTTAGGGCATCCTATTCGCTCGTCGGTCGAACTCATTCCGGCCTTCGGTTCCCGCAGATTCGGCGTGACGCACGCCGCGGCTTTTGCTATCTTTTGAGCCGCTGCTATCTCGACTGCTTATGAGCCGGGCGGTAACGCATCTCTGATGATGTTTGCCGCCGCGGAGCCTAGAGGATTCGGACTCCCGGCGACTCAAGAGCAGAATGAGAGTCTAAGCACAATTGTTCTTGGATGCAAGCGGCAGAGCCTCACGCCTTCCCCATCAGGAGGTACGTCCTGATGGGAAAAGGCAAGCGTCAACGGCCCAAACTCTTGGGGAAGAAACTCCGCGCGATCCGTGAAAAGCTAGACCTGTCGCAGAATGGGATGCTGCGGCATCTGGGCCTAGATGACGAATTCACCCAGGCCGAACTCTCGGCCTATGAGCGGGGTGTGCGTGAGCCACCGCTGCATGTCATTTTACGGTACTCACAGGCCGCGCACATCTGGGTCAATGCGCTTATCGATGATACTGTTGAAATTCCTAAAGAATTTCCTATGAAAGAAATGCAAGAAGGTATCCAGCGGTATAGAGCCAAGAAGGCTGAGAGGAAGTAATTCAATCCTGCGATGGAAATTTCACACTGACTATTGGGCGATACAATTTGGATGGAGTTTGTATAGAACAGATTAATACTTATCGTGAACTCCTACTCCTATCTCACCAAATATGTTCGACCAAAGGGAGAAATCCGTCCCGCGTGTGGACAAGTGGCACGTCGTCGCCACGTTCAGGCGGGTCGCGAATGGTCTGGAGAGTAAGGCTTTAACGCTTCAGGAGATCGTCCAGTGGTCTAGGCTGATGTACCGGGCGCGTCGGCTGATTAACGAGACTAGGTGACTCCTGCGCCGCCTACCTCCCGCGCTTTGCTTTCGGGACCCTGCACATAATTTCGACGACCTGATCATCCGTCATCTCCCAGAGGGTGAGGACACCGGCGCGGATTATTTCGCCGACGAAGATATTCGTCCCCCGCCTGTTGCAACGCTTCATCAGGTCATCCATCCGCTCCAAGTCGGACGGTAAGACCGTGCAATCCAGCCTCACCGCTCTCTCTGTGGCGGGCGGGCGGTCGTCCAGACAATTCTTAAGATCAACCGCCTTTTTTGCTGCCCGCTTTTTGCGCATGCCGAGGTTCTCTCCGCCTGATTCAGGGACGATGCCTTGCCGAAGCTGTGTTGACAAAACACGTACTTTACCACGAGCGAGCTGATTTAGTGTATTATGTGTATATTACACATTTGCCGTGATATAATTTCCGTGAACGGTTTCGGTGTGTGGCGCACGGCCCCTGTGGGGAAGTCGGGACGGGCGTACATAAGGCGCACAACGTCGGCGACGGTCGTCCGGGCCGCAACCGCCACGACGCGGAGAATTTGCGACCGCATACCTGTTGACAAAAAGCGTACGACGAGATACTTTACATTGCAATATGCGGATTCGCGTATTTTAGGAAGGCAGTTGCAAAGATGACTTTCGGACAAGCCATTACACACTACCGGCGCGAGCGGAAGATGACTCAGCGCGAACTGGCTAGCAAAGTTCTGAAGGAGGACGGGGAGCCTATCTCGCCGCAATACCTCAACGACATCGAACGTGACCGCCGCAACACCCCCAGCGAGCACCTGATCAAGCAGTTCGCAACTGCCTTGAAGGTCGCCCCCGAAGTTCTCTACGTCTACGCCAAGAAGTTCCCAGAGGAGTTCGCTCGCATTGTGGAAAGCGCCGACGAGAAGAGCGTCATAAATGCCTGCGCCGCGTTCCGGCGCGAACTGAGGAACGACGCGGTTGCCGCCTAAGTTAATTAGCCTGAACCCCTGATTTTCCTCACCCTGCCCGTAGAACTACTCAGCATTGAGGGGTAGATTTCTCGCCCTCTCAGCTCCTATTTTCCGCCAAATTACTGATTACAAGCGGGCTAAGAAAAATATTCATTAGCATCTTGACAATACGCTAATTAACGTATTAGTATGTAAATCAGCGTATCAACGTTCTCGCCTGCACCGGATATAAACATCATGCGAATGCGGAATTTCATTGGTAGAGGTAGCGTTACTAAACGGCTAGGCCGATTTCCTAGTATCAAAATGCAGGCGTCGATCTGGTGGGAGTCACCGCTAGAGAGGGACTACATTTTTCTGCTGGAGATTGATCCTTCAGTAACACGATTCCAAGAACAGCCATTACACATCTACTACACGCTCGACGGCCAACAACGTCATCGCTATACCCCAGATTTTCTCGTCGAGAGGGGCAGTCAGAAACAGATCGTCGAAGTCAAAACCGCAGCGGAAGCGAAGACGGAAGAATTTGATCGCATATTCCGTACGGTCGCACCCGTGTGTAGTCAATCGGGCTACGAATTTGCCTTAGCAAGAGACACAGAAATTAGGTTGCAGCCGAGGCTCTATAACGTCCAAGTTCTGTGGCGATACGCACGAACCCAATTCCTTCCTCAGCACCAAATATACTGCCGCCACGCCCTGCGGTCCGGCCCCATCACTCTCGGCGAACTCACCCGATATTTTGATTCCAAACGGGTCGGCAGGGACGTGCTGTACAGCCTCATCTACTGGGGCGCGCTCGACGTAGACCTGATGCGCCCTCTCAACCATGAAACCATGGTCGGCTTACCGGCGGCGACCGCCGCCAGAGAGGAGTTGTGACATGCGTCATAGATTCAGCCGAGGTCTCCACCTCCTGTTAGTTGGTAAAGGCGAGTACACCATTGAACGGCGGCTCCCGGACGGCGAGTTTCAACTCAAGGCCGCAGCGACCGACGAACTCACCACCATCCGCGAGGAATGTCTGATCAACTCATTGTTCGAGGGGGGTCTTGAAATTCTCGGCGACGAGCGCACCCGGCGGCATGTTACGGGCCATGCAGCCGAGAGATACTTTAACGATTTGAGTCTATTGGACGAGAAGGTTCGACTGGAGGTTAAGCGCCGCTGGACCTACGTGTCCGAAGCGGTTCGGCAACGGCCGCAGACACTTACTAAGGCAACCCTCACCCCCATCATTGAACAGGTCACTCGCGAGATCGGTGATGAGAATCCTCCATCTTGGAACACCCTCTACAGGTGGTTCAGAAATTACGAGGCATCCGGGCGCAGCGTCCACGCGCTCGTACCTGCCACCGACCGCCGCGTGAGCGGGAAGCCACGTTTCTCACCAAACCCCGACATCTCTAACGCGGTGGTCAACATAATTAACGCCGTCATCGAGGAGAAGTTTTTGTCACGGCACAGGCCCACAATCGCCTCCGTCTGGGAGACGGTGGTCGCGCGGATAGCCTCGGAGAATGAGTTCAGGAATGCCGCGGAGCAGCTCCCGATACCGCACCGGACTAGCATCTACAGACGGGTAAAAAAGCTCGACCCTTACGATGTGATGAGGGCGCGCTTTGGCCCTCGCATCGCCGACCAAAGGTTCGATGCCGTCGGGCAGGGTCCACGCCCCTCGCGCCCGCTCGAACGGGTTGAGATTGACCACACCAAACTCGACCTACTTGTGGTCGATCCGATGTTGCGACTCCCTGTCGGACGGCCGTGGCTAACCCTCGCCGTTGACAAGTTCAGCCGGATGATCATCGGCTTCTACATGTCGTTTCACCCGCCCGGCTACCTCTCCGTAGCGCAGTGCCTGTTACACGCTATTAGGCCGAAGAACTACGTGCGAGAACGGTTCCCGCAAATCGTGAACACATGGGATGCGTACGGGCTGCCGGAGACAATCGTGACTGACAACGCGCTGGAATTCCACAGCAAAAACTTCGAGGACGCCTGCCTCCAGATCGGGGTCATCATTCAGTACGCCAAGATCAGGCGTGGGCAGGACAAAGGCACCGTAGAGCGCGCCCTACGAACTCACAACCAGCAGCTCCTCCACGGGCAGCCCGGAACGACGTTCTCCAATGTGCTCGACTGCGGCGATTACGACCCCGCGTCGAACGCCGTGATTTCGGTGGAGGCTCTGGACGAGATGATACATACGTACGTCATCGACGTTCACAACCAGCGGGAGCATCGCGGCCTCCGCGACATACCGGCGCGCGTCTGGCGGGCCGCCACCGCCGAGTGGCCCCCCGCCCTGCCGCCGCGCCACACGGACCTCAGCGTCCTGCTAGGCTCCGTTGTGCGCCGGACTGTTTCGGCCTCCGGCATCGAGTTGCACACGCTCTTCTACAACAGTGACGAGTTGGCCCTCATACGGCGTAGGCTCAAGCGCGGCGAGCGCGTCACGGTTAAGATCGACCCCACCGACCTATCGCTAATCTGGGTAGCGGACAGGGAGCGGCGCACATACGTTCCCGTCCCGGCCGTGAACCAGGAGTACACGCGAAACCTCTCCCTCTGGCAGCACAACGTGATCAGGTCATACGCACGGCGCGTGTTAAAAATCCACACAGACATCATCGGCCTGTGCCGCGCCAAGGCTCGCATTCAGGAGATTGTTGAGCGTGAATGGCGCGCCTCGAAGCGAGCCTCCAGCCGTCAGCGGATCGCGCGCTACCGCGGCTATGGGGCGAGCAGCCACGCCGAGCACCAAAGCCGTAGCGCTCTCCCGCCCGCAGAAGAACAGCCCGGCATGTTAGTAGGTGAGACCGTCGGGGACGCCCCACGCTTAATCCCCGCCGCTACGTTGGGCGGCGTTTCGGACATCGGCATCGCCGTCGGCCTGGCCGCGTCGCCCGAAACCACTGCGGACGGCACATCCGACGCTGCCGGTAGCACACTCCGCGCGGCGGAACCACCTCGCCGCCCTAACAAACGCTCCGCCAAGGCTGCCGCGCGCGGCGGGACGGTCGCGAAACGTCCCGCCGGGCGCGCCGCGGCTGCCCCCTCCGTTCAAGATCGCGACGAGGCCGGTGATGAAACCGGGTGGGGTGGTGACTTTAACCTTCCGCGCTGAGAGGAGCTACAGTTATGAATCGAGAGGACTACCGCAACATGTCTGTGGAGGAGCGGGTCAAGTTGGTGGAAAATCTTTACATCTCCTACCCGCGGTTGAGCCGCCTCATCGCGAAGATAGAGCACTGCCATCGCTTCTCGAAAGTTTCTGCGGAGGCGGAGTGTATGCTCATACTGGGTGAAACCGGCACAGGCAAAACCACACTCTTCCGACGCTATGAACAGCGTTACCCCCGTTTCGAGACTAAGACTGGGACCACGGTCCCAGTGCTTTCCGCATCCATTCCCGTCCCGGCGACGATCAAGAGCCTTGTGACGAGGCTCTTGATCCGCCTTGGTGATCCTATGGCAGAACGCGGCACTACCGTCAGCCAAACCCACCGCCTACAACTCCTCCTTGGGTCCTGCGAGGCACAAATTTTGATTTTAGATGAGTTTCAACACTTCATCGACCGGGACTCGAAAAAGATACTACAGACCGCCTCCGACTGGCTCAAGGATGTGATAAATGAGACCAACATTCCCGTCGTGTTGATAGGTCTCCCCCACTCCAGCGATATCCTTACAGCCAACCCCCAGTTGAAGCGTAGGTTCTCGACCCAAGAACGGCTTGCGCCTTTCGAGTGGGAGGACAGTGTAGGAAAGCGCGAGTTCCGTAAGTTTCTACGCACCCTCGATGACCAGCTCCCCTTAGCTGAAACTTCCAACCTCGCCGATGAGGAACTTGCGTTTCGCTTTTACTGTGCGTCAGGAGGGTTGATCTCACGCATCATGAAAATTGTGCGCCACGCCGTGGGGCTTTCTCTCGAGCGCGGCTCCGAGCGGCTGACCCTCGAAGTCCTAGCCGAGAGCTACGCCGAGCGACTCTCGGAAGGTGGTCCTAGAATCTTTAACCCCTTCGAGCAAGATGCCTCCGATCTCGAAGAGTGGTATCAGTCGAACGGCAGCGGCGGAGATTTCTCTGACAAGCCGGGGGACGACGAAACCGCATCCGACGTGTTTCGGCGTCGTAACCGCTAAACCGGCGGCGGGTAAAGTTGTCGAAAGCCTTCACGGGGGCGCAGCATGACTACGGTAGGAATGCATCTTCTAAGGCGTGAGACACCCCTCGGCGGCGAGAGCTTTGGTGGATACCTGACACGCATGGCTCAGAAGAACGGGTATGACTCAGCGGTCTGGCTACTGTCGGCTGGCGGCATACGTTGTAAGCACGGCGTTAGCACGAACATTTCGTTCTGCGACTCGGCGGCCGGCCTCGTGGGACTCGCCAGCCTCTTAGGGCTGGATGTCTCCGAACTGTTGACGCTTTCCTACCCGCGCCCCACGTCGAAAGATGCGCGAACCGATTACACCTTTTTCGGCCATCGCGTACAGCAATATGTGCTACGGCCCGACCGCCCAAAGGTCTGTCCCGCATGCCTCGGCGAAGCGGCCCACTCCCGGCGCATCTGGGAGTGTTCACTCGTTACCACTTGCCCCCGGCACGGTCGGCTGCTGATAGACCACTGCCCCGGATGCAGCCGGCGCATCAGTTGGCTGAGGGGTAAAGTATGCGTTTGCGGTTGTGGGTATGACTGGCGCGAAGCCGCCCCGGCCATGCCCTTACCTGATAAAGAATTGGCTTTGACAAAGTACGTACATCAATTATGTGGAGTTAAGACTGCCGGGGAGGAGGCGAACTGGCAGCCCCCCTCTAACCCGCTGTTCACGTTATCGCTACGGGGTCTCGTCTCAGCAGTGACCTTCATAGCAAGCCAGTCCAGAGGCATATCATGCTCGACTGGGAGGTACATCACAAGCACGGCGCGGAACGACTCCCTGCATGAGACTTTCTCCAGAGCGTATCGGGTCTTCGAGGATTGGCCCGTCCGCTACCACGAGTTCCTCGGCCAGCATCAAGCCTGCGCGGGGAAAGGCGGCAAGCTCCGATCAGGCGGCCATCCGTCGCTGGGGGCAAGTTTCGGCAGAATTTATTCGGGGCTTTACACTACACTCGAAGCGCCGGAGTTCGATTTTATGCGAGCTGGGTTCGCCTCCTACGTCTTCACCCAGTGGACGGGACAAACCACCACGCCCCGGTCCCCGGTGGAGCACTCTCTACCTCACCCCGGCAAATATATTACGGGCACTGAGACGCGGCACCTATTAGAAGTCAGCGGTTATCATCTAGCCTACCTCATCGAAACCGGACAACTCAGAGTCGTCACTCCTCGGAAGAAACGGTCGCGTTCGCTTAACCTCATTGAGGTCAACGACCTAGTTAGTCGTCCCTGAAAAAGGTCAGGCTGGTTGTAGCTTGAAGGGTTCTTTGAAGAAGTGCCAGAGCTTCCGCAGGTTGAAGCCGCAGCCCGTCAGCAACGCGTTGATGCGGTCGCCCTCCTGACCGAGCAAGTGGTTACGT
>JAFAVK010000061.1 GCA_019242475.1 Acidobacteriota bacterium
CAGGGTTCGTCGGCGGGCGCATAAATCACCGTGTTTTAACGACCAAATGGCAGAACACGGCGATTCTACACATCACTTTGAGCATCGCACACCTCGCTTTGCTCAATGTTTTCGTCGGCTTCAGACTTTTTCAGGGACGACTAGTTAGTTTAAATTTCGCTTGACAGGCTCTATGGCGGCGCTGATGAGGTGGTTAGACACTCCAATAAGTATTTACGATTTGCCGGAAAATCGTAAATACTGAAAGCTGTATATTTGAATTAACGGCTGCGAGCGCGTATGGACATTTCACCTAATTCCTCGTGGTGCATGACAGATTAGAAGTGTATCGGTTCGTCCATATCCTGTTGCATTGGAGTCGGCGTTATTATCGGACGTTTCAGATGACGATTCGCTCGATCTCGTCTAAGTTGATGGCGTCGCTCGTCCGGTCATAGAGCTTCGTCGTCCGCGGCGACTCGTGCGCTGCAATAGCCTGCGCGTGCTCGATAGTCCCGCCGTTCCTCAGATACTCCGTGATGCCCGTGGCCCTGAAGGTGTGGCACGCAACCTCCGACGAAATCCCCGCGTCCGCCGCGCGCCTCCTAATCATCTTGTAGGCGTCGAAGCGGCTCATAGAGCGCGGGGTCAGCTCGCGGGTCTTGCCCCTCGTGGTGCGAAACAGTGGTTTATCCTTCTCCTTAGCGATGCCGGCGGCCTCGATGTACTCGTCGAGGTACTGCTCCGCCGTGTGGTGCGTCGGCACCTCGTGGAACTTCCCGCCCTTCTCGTGCAGCCTGAGCCAGTAGCGTTTGCCTTGTGGGTAGTAGTCGCGCACTTTCATGTTCACGACGGCCGAGACGCGGGCGAAGCTGTAGACCATCGCGCCGATCAGCGCGCGGTCGCGCAGGCCGACGACGTGCGAGGTGTCTATGCCGTCTAGCAGCTTCCGCGTCTCCTGGGCGGAGAGCACCGGCGTCTTACCCTTCCTGATGCTGTAGCGCGGGCCTCTGACCGACGCTGCGGGGTTGAAGGGGATGACTTGGCCGACGACGAGCCAATCGAGTAGCATTCGGATGGCCGCCAAGTGCTGCTTGACGGTCTGCGGCGCTCGCTCCTGTGTCAGACGCTCGACGTAGGCCGCCACGGCTATCGGCTCGATCTGGTGAAGGGAAGTGCCGCGCTCCTCGCACCAGGCGAGGAACGGGACGATAGCCCGCATGTATGAAAGGCGCGTGTTGGGGTTCCTGATGTTGGCGGTGAAGAACTCTAAAAAGCGTTTGGTCGCTCTCCTGCCCTCGCGCGTGATGATGGCCGGGAGCGCCGGCGCGCTATCCGGCGCGGTGACAACCAGGGCGCGGCTCATACTTCTCGCCGCTCCTGCGCGGGCGGTGCCGGCAGCGGCATCCAATGTGTGAGCACCGCGGCAGTAATCCCGAATGACCTATCTTCACGGTCCAACGTCCACCCGTCGCGCTCCGTCCAGTCGGCGAGGGTTACATGCTGGCCGTCCGTGACAAGAGCCATGCAACCCTCATCAGGCAAGCGGTCTTTAATCTCTATCCACGTCATCACTTTTTAAGGCGCTGGCGGTAAGATAGTTTGTAGCTCCGGCTCCCGCCGACGTGCTCAATCTTCGTCGCGCTCGGCGCGAATCACCGCGCGAATGTCGGCCGCCGCCACTTGCGGGGCGGGCAGCGCGAGAAAGTCGTCGGACTTTTTCTTGGCAGGTAGCCTCATCAGCCCTTCCTCGACGAGAGACGATTCCTCCGGCTCTAAGCGTAGGGCCTCACCCGCCGCCGTTCTACTTTTCATGGCTCACTCGACCTCGAACAGCTCGTCCAACTTGGTCGCGCCGTGACGGACGCGCACGATCTCTAAAACCTCGTCCGCCGGCTGATACAAGACTATGTACCTGCCGGTCGGGAACGAGCGGATGCCGATGGCAAGCTCGGGGCGCTCCCGGCCGAGATTCGGGAAGCGGAGCAACTTCTCGAAAGTCTCCTTGAAGCCCCGCATCAGCCGCGCGGCGGCCTCCGGGTTGTCCGAGGCTATGTGCTGCCATATCTCCAGCAAGTCCTCCCGCGCCGGTTCGGAGATTCGCAGCTTCATTGGCGGCTACCGCTTCTTTTGCTTTTGCCGTTACCTCTCTTGCTACCGTTCTTACTTCGCGCCAGCCGTTTCGTGCCTTCTATTACTACGTCGTCAACTAACTCTTCCGCCGAAGCATACTCTTTGAACCTGCCCTCCCTCAGTGCATTCAGCCCCGCCTGTACCTCTTCACGCAGTTTTTCCAACTGCTCGCGCTCTGCCTGCTCCCGCTCGCGGCGCTGCTGGTCCTGGCGGATGAGTTCGCGGAAATACTCGCTCGCGGTGCCGTAGCCGTCCTTCGACACACGACTGTCCACGTAGCTTTTCAAGTTATCAGGCAAGGATATGTTCATGGTCGCCATCGCGGTAAAACCTCCCTCGTCGCTACTATGACACTTTTTGTCAAGACTTGCCATAAAAGAAAGCGGCTAGGAGGAGTGGGATTACACCACATAAAGGACGCTGTGTGTCGCAATAACACTGATCAACGGTGCCTCCCTTCTTTAAGATTGGCTTATGACAATCACACGATGAGCAGCGAATTAAAGCCGGTGCGGACTCCGCGCTCGCTTTCTACGGAGAGCCGGAACGGTAAGGGTACGTTAGTCAAATCATCGGCCTGTATAAGTATCGCCGCTCGTTTGCCAAAGTGTTACCCATATACGGCGCGAGTGGTTACGTCGCCTCTGCGGTGTGGCCGCCGCCCCTTACGCGCACCCGGTCTTCTGTTAAAGTCTGCGACGTTATCCGGCGCTGACGGACACGCCGGTGCCGTAAACAAACTGGCCGGCCTGGAGCGCTTCATTTGTTGCAGGCGCGGCTAAGTCCTGTGCTCATGCTCGGCGAAGCGCGGCACGGCGAAAAAATTGATTGACAACGCCTCGCCCGCTCTCGTAATTTCTCCCGCGACCCGGAAGCAGCCCCGAAACCTCAAACGCGGTTCTAACGTCCACGCGAGCCCCCGACCAGTCTCCACCGTCGCGGCCTCATGTGCTCTTTAAACGGACGCCTCTCAAGGAACTATCCCGCATGCGCCGCGCCGCCTCCGCCCAGCGCCCTCGGCTGATCCGCCCCCTCTTAAGCTTTGCGCTCTGTTCCATACTGTTCGCCGCCCCGCTGACGCTATCTTCTGATAACCCGGCACAGGCGCAACGCAAGGCGCAGGCAGGAAGGGAGAAGAGGGTCAAGGCCGAGCCGGCGCGGCCGGGAGCGCCCGAGGCGTCGCTCCCGAACCTCGACGCCGTGCGCCGGAGCCTGCCGCCCGCGCCGCAAGCGCCGCCGCCCGTCCCCTCGACCGTGCGCTCGCGGCGCAAGCCCCTCCAGTCTCGTCAGGGCAGAAGGGTCAGCGACCCGCGGCCGACGCCCGCGCGGCCGACGCCGACACCGGTTTCGACACCTACTCCCGTCCAGACGCCCACACCCGCCGTGATGCCCACTCCCCTCCCGAAAGGTGCCGGCGGGGCCGGTGAAGGCGGCCTATTTTCGGCGGGCTTCGGCCCCGTCAACACGTACGGCGGCATGAATGGTTACGACTTCAGCTTCACTCGCTTCATCGTCTCACCTTTCGACGATCAGCCCCGGTTCGTCCCCGGCCCGGCCTCATATCCCGGCGCGTCCTTCGACCTCTTCGCCCTCGCGCCGCCGCAGGCCGGCGGCACGAAGCTGGTCTTCTCAAGCGACCGCGACGGCCACACACAGATTTACACGATGAACGCGGACGGCAGCGGCCAGGCGCGGCTCACGAACAACGGCGCCAACGACGACGGCCCGCGCTTCTCCCCGGACGGGACGAAGATCGTCTTCCGGAGTGACCGCGACGACCCCTCCACCGGAGCGGGCGACATCTACGTGATGAACGCGGACGGCACGAATCAGCAGCGCCTCACGACGGACGCTAACGACGACAGCGCGCCGTCGTGGTCTTCGGACGGGAGCCGGATCGTCTTCCAGAGCCTCCGCAACGGCCAGTTCTATCAGGTCTACGTGATGAACGCCGACGGCAGCAACCAGATCAACTTATCAAACAGCACGGGCAGCGACCGCGAGCCGTCGTGGTCGCCCGACGGGGCGAAGATCGCCTTCGCGAGTGAACGCGACCGCGCGGGCTACGCCAGCGTCTACGTGATGAACGCCGACGGCACGAACCAGCAGCGGCTCACCTTCGGCGCCGGCTCGGTCGCGGACGAGCAGCCCGCCTGGTCGCGCGACGGGGGCCGCATCGCCTACGTCAGCACGCGCGACAGCGAGGTCGAGAGCTGGCAGGAGGCGGACGAGGCGGGGGGCGTGATCTACCGGACGGCGGTACGCACCAACAAAGAGATTTACCTGATGAACGCGGACGGCACCGGCCAGACGCGGCTGACCAATGACCCCGGCAACGACGACTCGCCCTACTGGTCTCCCGACGGCTCGAAGCTCGTCTTCCGCAGCGACCGCCTCAGAGACTGCTGCGACCCGACCTCGCAGGTCTGGGTGATGAATGCGGACGGCACGGGGCTCGCGAACCTATCGGGCAGCCAGTACGGCGACTACGGCGCGAGCTGGACTGCGGACGGCGGCAACCAACCGCCCGTCGCGGACGCCGGCGGCTCTTACAGCGGCATCACGGCGCAGAACACGGTCTTCAGCGGCACCGGCTCCTTCGACCCCGACGGGAGCATCACGAGCTACTCGTGGAGCTTCGGCGACGGCGGCACGGGCTCCGGCGCCTCGCCCAGCCACGCCTACGGATCTCAGGGCTCTTACACGGTCACGCTGACGGTCACCGACAACTCGGGCGCGCGGGCGAGCGACAGCACCACGGTCAACATCTCTTCGTCGTCGAGCGACCAGTTCGTCCAGAACTTCCTCCAGTGGGGCTTGGCGCGCCAGCCTAACGGGGACGAGGGCTCTTACTGGAGCGACATCCTGCGTGCGGCCTATCCACGTGGGCAGGGGACAATGCTGCTCGCGATGCGCGAGTTCGGGATGACGGTCTTCGAGTCGGCCGAGTACGCCGCCAGGAATCGCTCCGACCACTGGTACATCTACGACCTCTACAAGACCTACCTGATGAGAGAGCCCGACCCCTCGGGCTGGGCCTGGTGGGAGGGCCGCGTCCCGGAGATGGGGCGCGAGCAGTTGCGCCAGGCGTTCGACGAGTCCGTCGAATTTAACAACATCGTGGCGACGCTGACGGCCTCGGGCACCCCTTCGAGCGCGGCATCGTCATTAGCCACGGCGCGTGTCGATCTGTTCAACCAGCCGGGCGACCAGATACGTGCGCGCGACTGCGAGTGGGGCGTCTCGCTGCTGAGTCTGCCCGGGAGGGCCGGCCTCGACCTCGGCCTCGGCCTCTCCTACTCTTCGCTGGTCTGGACGCGCTCGGGGCCTTACGCCTACTTCGACGAGGACAGAGGCTCTCCGAGTCCCGGCTTCCAACTGGGGTTCGCGACGATCCGCGGGCCGTACTTCGACGCGCAGGCGGCAAAGAACGTCTACGTGCTGGTCACCTCGTCGGGCCGCAGGGTGTCGCTGCGGCAGGTGGGAACGTCGAACACCTACGAGGCCGCGGACTCCTCCTACCTGCAACTGACGGCGGGGGGCGGCGGCCTCCTGCTGCGCTCGACCGACGGGACGCAGGTGAGCTACTCGGCGTCCAACAACGGGTGGCGCGCCACACTGATCGAAGACAGAAACGGCA
>JAFAVK010000072.1 GCA_019242475.1 Acidobacteriota bacterium
AACGAGAGATTCAACGCGCGCGAGCCTTACAGCGACCCTCCGCCCGCGAGCCGCCTGCGCTTCCGCAGGTACCAGCCGGGCGGCGCGCTCGGCGGCCCCATCAAGCGTGACCGCTTGTTCTTCTATCTCGCGGCGGAACAGGAACACATGACGGGTGAAGACGAATCAGAGGTTGGCCGCGCCGCCCGCGCCCGCGTTAACTCTCTGCTGGCTACCGGCTTCGCGCCACGCCTCCCGGTGCGCTCACTCACCGGGCGTCGTTTCCCTATCGGAGCGGACGAGACGGAAGCCGCCGGCAAGTTGACTTACCTCGCCGGCACACGCCACACGCTCAACTTCCGCCTCGCCTTCACCGACGCACGCGACCGCGGCGACGCCTTCAACGCCGACACCCTGAGCGACCCGACCGCGCGCGGAAGCAGTTACACGAAAGATTATCAGCTCACCGGGGCAATCATCTCCGTCCTGTCGCCCCGGCTCGTCAACGACCTGCGCTTTCAAGCGAGCACGCGCCGCGCCGTCACGCGCGCGGGCGACGCGGCGGGGCCGGGCGTCGAGGTCGTGGGGCTCGCGCGCTTCGGCCGCCCCTTCGACGCGGAGACTAATCGCCGCGAGACCCGGCAACAGTTCGTCGATAACGTTTCGCTGTCCCGCGCCCGCGGCGAGTGGAAGGCGGGCGGGACGGCGAACCACGTTTCGCTCGACGATGACGCGCGCGACGGCTTCGGGGGACTCTACGTCTTCCGCTCGCTCGACGATTTCGCGGGTGGTCGCCCGGCGCTGTGGCGTCAGTCGTTCGGGGAGTCGAAGACGAATTTTGGCGTGACGAGCTTAGGCGGGTTCCTGCAAAACCAGTCGCGCGTCACGCCACAGATAACACTAAATATCGGCGCGCGCTACGACGTGGAGCGGCTGCCCCGGCCTTTCCGAACCGATAAGAACAACATCAGCCCGCGGCTCGGCCTCGCGTGGGCTCCGTCAACGGAGTGGGTCGTGCGCGCAGGTCTAGGTCTCTACTATGACAGGTTGCCGCTCGCGTTCCTCAACCGCGCGATTCAGAAGGACGGCGCGCGCGCCTTCGAGCAGGTCGCGCTCGACGCGCAGGCCGCCGCAGTGTTCACAGCGACGTGCGGCGGGCGGGCGCTCACTCCGGTCGCCGGTATTGCACCCTCAGTCTTTCGCGCCGACCCGCGCTTTGTGACTCCTTACAGCGCGCAAGCAAACGTCGGCGTCGAGCGGCTGCTCTCGCCGGACGTGACGGTGCGCGCCGACTACCTCTTTACGCGCGGCATCCACCTGCCTCGCACGCGTAACATCAACCTGCCGCCGCCCGTCGTACTGACTGCGGCCAACGCCGCCGCGCTCGGCTTCCCGTCTCCGACGGCGCAGCAGCTTGGCCGGTCGGTCTTCGGCCCCGGGCGGGTTGATCCGCGCTTCGACGCCATCTATCAACTCGAAGACTCGGCGAGTTCGACATACCACGGCCTCACTCTTGCGCTCAACAAGCGCCTCAGTGACGAGTTCGAGCTGCTGGCTTCTTACACGCTCTCGAAGACGGTGGACGACGCATCCGACTTCGACGAGCAACCGGCGAATCCTTATGACCTGCGAGCGGAGCGCGCACTATCACGGCAGGACGTGCGGCAGAGGTTTGTTCTGAGCGCGCTGTTCGATCTGCCCTTCGGAGACGATGAGGAGGATAAGAAGAAGGGTGAAGAGAATGAGAGTTTACTCAGGGCAATCTTAGGTCACATCGAGATTGCCCCCATCGTGACCCTCGGCGGCGGGCGTCCCGTTAATGCCCTCACGGGCGCGGACGAGGAGCAGGGCCGCGCCTACCCCCTCGTGTCACGCCCGCTCGGTTTAAGACGAAACGCTCTGCACACGCCGGGCTTCTTTAACTTCGACCTGCGCGCGCTGAAGTATTTTCCGTTCGGGGAGAAGCGGAGGCTCGATCTCGTGGTCGAGTCTTTCAACTTACTGAATCACCCTAACGCCGTTTCAATAAATCCGTTCTACGGGTCGGGCGCGACGCCGCTGCCGACGTACGCGACGCCAACGGCGTTCGCGCCACCGCGGCAAGTCCGACTCTCAATTGATTTTGAGTTTTAGAAGGGCCGGGGCTATAAATAGCTGCCGGTTAAGCATGACGCCGGAGAAGCCTCGGGAGAGGCGGGCGGCTCCTCCCGGTCGTGACGTTCTCTACCTTCCAAGGGGGCCGAGTTATGAGTAAGAGACGGCAGACTTTACGCCGCGGGGTTCGCGCCCTGCTTCTTCTCACCGCCGTACTTTTCGGCGCGGCCGACGCATCAGCACAGAGTCCGTCGCCGAGCCCGTCGCCCACCCCGCAAGCGTCGCCCACGCCTTCACTTGAAAAACGCTTCTTCAAAAATGTCCTTCGAGATCAAAGGGCGATATGGACATCGCCGTTTCATCTGAGTCGGAGTGATGCGAAGTGGGCCGTCCCACTCGGCCTCTCCGCGGCCGCACTACTCGCCACGGATCGGGAGACGGACGAGTTCGGCAGCAACCGAACTCGCGCCTCGGTCAGCAGGGACGTAAGCCTCGCGGGCAGCACTTACGGCACGGCGGGGGTCGCCGCCGCCTTTTACCTGGCCGGTCGTGCGACGGGGAACGGGCGCGCGCGCGAAACGGGGCTCCTCGGGGGTGAGGCGCTCATCGACGGCGGGATAGTCTTCTCCGTGCTGAAGAACGTCTCACAACGGCAACGCCCCGGCCACGACGAAGGGCAAGGAGAGTTCTTCGAGGGGGGGCATTCATTCCCGTCGGGACACGCCACCGGCGCGTGGGCGCTCGCCACGGTCGTCGCTAACGAATACAGGCATCGCCGCCTCGTGCAGGTGGGCGCTTACGGGCTCGCCGCGGCGGTCAGTGTCTCGCGCTTCACGGGTCGCAATCACTTCCTCGGCGACGTGCTGGTCGGGAGCGCCATCGGCTACGGCGTCGGCCGCTACGTCTATCGCACTCACCACGACCCGAGTCTCGACGCAGGCGATGGGCAGACGACACAGCACACACGGTCGAGGCTTTTTCCCTTCATAGCTCCGCGGTATAGCCGGGGCGCGCGTACCTACGGGATGACGCTCGCATGGGACTTTTAATCCGTGGCTGGCAGGCAAATCGCAAGTTAGAAAGCCCGGCTGAAGGAAAGCTAAGAGGCGCGTCGGGATTGCGACACATAACGAGCTTCAAGTGTGACAACAGGCACTATCATGACAGGTGAGGCAAGCGAAGTTCATCCAGTGCTTTTTTGACATTACTGCTGTGCGGGGATGCTGCCCGTGTCTTCTGCTATCTTCCAGCAGATTTCGTAACACAAGCCATGACCTTCTTTGCTTAAATTAAACTTTGTAACATAACCCCGTTGACACACCGCACCTCCTGCTATGAGCCCAAACAGACTACATACAATGAAAGTTGTTTTTAGCATAACTTTGTGTTTACGTGGGCGCGGCAGGGATCGTCTCAGAACCTGACGAAGAATGAGCGCAACCGTTACCGACACCAGTGTTCAGGCAGCGCGACCGGCCCCGGCCAGTGGGCGCGCCATCGAGCCTGTCCCGGACAAGAGCGTTGACGCCGTCATCACCGACCCCCCGTATTTCGACTTCGTTCATTACAGTGAGCTGAGCGACTTCTTTTACGCGTGGCTCGCCCCAGTCTTGAGAGGAGAATACGAATACTTCACGCCCCCTGACTCTTCACATACAAGTGAGGTGCAGGACCGACACCCCGCCAAATTCGCGTCGAAGCTGGCCCGCGTGTTCGGCGAATGCAGGCGGGTGTTGAAGGACGACGGGATTCTGTCGTTCAGCTTCCACCATTCCCGCGCCGAAGGGTGGGTGTCTATCTATGAGGCGGTCACCGCTGCCGGCTTTGAGGTGGTTGCCGCTCACCCCATCTACGGCGAGATGAAGGGGGCGAGCCCCAAGTCCTCCACGAAAGAGCCCATAACCTTAGACGCCGTCCTGGTCTGTAAAAAATCCGCGGGCGTCCACGCGCGCGCGGAAAATCTCGCAGAAGAGATCAGGTTAAAGACCGAGTCAATATGTAGGGAGCTGCAAGCTTCAGGGTTTTCGCTGTCTCAGGCGGACACTTACGTGGTGGCTATGTCCAACGCCCTGGCGGTGGGATCGCGTGCTGGTTTGACGCCGACTGAAATGCCTGACCTGCTAAGTAAATTTACTCTCCCGAGATGACAGCGGAGTTCAATAGCTGTTCAACCAGGGACGGCCCTCATCACTTATGAAGACGAAGTATCTACTAGCTGCGGCGGCTCTCCTTTTTATGATAACCACCGGAGACGCCCGCGCCCAGGCGGGCTATGAGGAAGTGTCCCCGGAAGTCTTGGCGGCGAAATTCAAGCCGCTCTCGGGGGACACGCCCGTCACCCTCACGGGGCCGCGCAGGCGCGTGACCATCCTCCTCCTCTGGGCCTCGTGGTGTAAGCCCTGCCGGGAGGCCGCCGAGGGGCTCAACAGCATGACGGGCGAGCTGCGCGGCTTGGGCGCAGAGGTTGTGGGGCTGACGACTGAGTCGCCCAAGGACGGCGCCGCACCCGTAGACTACGCCGCGCAGAGGAGGCTAACGTTCCGGTCCGGGTGGGTCGAGCGCGAAACCGCCCTAGCGCTGCTCGGGGAGCGGCTGTCCCTCCCACAGATTCTGGTATTCAATCAGGGCGGCTTAATCACGAGTCGTTTCATCGGCTATAAAGAAGAGACTCAGATTTACCTGAGAGAGGCGGTCAATAAGGCCAAAATGCTAGGGCTACGACCTGCCCGAGCCACAACCCTCGCGGATCGGATGATGCTGGCACAACAAGTCTCGGGGGATACAACACCGTTCGACCTCGCGGCCACAAAGCTGCCGCCCGGCTACGCCGGCACGGACCTCGACGGCCTTGCGCGCGCCTTCGAAGTGAGGAAGCAGAAGCTGGTCAAGGACGAGTTCGAGACCACCGCCCAGCACCAGGAGCGCGTGCGCGTCGAGGAGTCGAAGCCACTCTACGGCTCACTGACGCGTGACAGCCTGATGGCCGTCGTGATACCGGTCTTGGCCTCCTACGACGCGGATAGCGAGACGATGACGGTGAAGGCCACCGTGTCTGAGAACGTTGAAAATGTGGTTTTTAGGGAGAGGGGCGAGAGCACGTACGGGACGAAGGTCAGGATGGACATCCCGACTGCCCGGCGTTCCAAGCCGGAGCTGCGTGCCCTAATCATTTTCAACCTGATCCCGCCGTATACGTCGGAGGGCAAACTGATGGCGGCGGCGCGTGAGGTGTGGTTCTTCGACAACACCACCGGCCAGGTCATCGAGAAGAAAGTGAAAAAGGCCGAGCCCGCCCCCGACCCGGCGCTCGCAGAAATTGCTAGGCTAATAGAGGCCGGCGACGATGACGAGGCCCTGACGAGGCTGCGCGACGTGGTCAGGACGCAGCCGATGAACGCGGGTGCGTATTTGCTTACCGGTAAGCTTTACCGGAAGCGGGGCGAGACGGCCTCAGCTATCAACCAACTCAAGGCCGCCGTCTTCTGGGATTCTGACCACACCCTCGCCGAGCCCCACGTCCTATTGGCACAAATTTACTTCGAGCGTGGCGACAGGGCGCAAGCGCTTGCCTACGTCCAGAGCGCTTTGCAAATCGACCCGACCAACCGTGAGGCGCTTTTGCTTAGGCGTCAGGTCGAAGCGCCGGTTAAATAGCCCCGCGCGGCCCGCGCCGTGTAGATCGAGGTGCGTCACGGCCACACGGCCGTGGCCTTCGAGGGGTTGGCGGTGCTCGGGTCGGCGAAAATGGGGCCGAACCGCCCCGGTCGAATGTGACTTTCTACCCGTGGCCGCCAGCCAGTCCATCTTCCGCGCGGTCATTGAGCAGATCGGCTTCGCCGGCAGTTTTCAGGAAACGCACGGCTACTGCGGCGCCGACGCTGTCGCGTCGTATTGCCCACTGGCTGACAGGAACGCCTCGTACCTCTGGCAGACGAGGCCGGGAACTTGCACGCTTACTGCCTTGAGGTATATGCATGCTGCTAGCGTTAGGGGGTACACGGACCCGTTGCGTCGGCCACCGCAGAATGCACCGAGTGCAGTGCGCGCCAGAGTTCGTTGTCGGTGTAGCGTGCGTCGGGGGTGGCCTCCTGAAGGTAATACCACCAGTAAGCACCGCCTCCCGAGTAGGGGTAGCCGAGGGCGGCCGACTGGTACAACTTCGCGACGCCGGCGCGCACACCCTGACGGACTCTTTCGTCCTTCTGTTTCAGGTCCGCGCCGCCCCAGCGCCAGATGTGTTCGTAGTCCTCTTCGGTCAAGTCCGCCGGCCAGTAGCCGAGTTCGGTGACCATTACCCTCTGACCGTCACGGCTGAAATACTTTTCGCGGAGCGTCGTGAATACACGATCAAAGGCCAGGCCCATGGGCGTCTTGTCGGGGTACAAAGAGATACCCACATCGTCGATCAGGTCTTTGACGGAGGTGCCTTCCCCTGTGCTGGCGGGGATGAGTACGTCGCGCACCCAGTTGAACATAGATGAGGATGGCTTGTCCTCGGCGACCTGCCAGTAAAGGGTCAGCAGCGTGCGCTTGCCCGAATGCTTCTTCACGTAGTCGGCGGCGTAGGCGATGTAATCCGCGCGCCCCGCGTAGCCGGTACACCGGTCGCAGCTCTCGCCGCTCTTCTTCACCTTCTCCTGCTTCACCACGAGCCACTCGCCGTTGACCTCGTTGCCGACTTCCCACTCGTCAACCTCCTCGTCCGGTTTTTTCCCCCCGTGGGAGAAGGCGCACACGTACGTGCGCACGTGGGCCTCCCATTGCTCTTTCGACGTGCAGCACATCGAGTAGGAGTCGAGCAGTTCCCCGAGCACTTTCAGGCCGTTGTCATGCGCCCACTTGATTGCCGGCTTGTAGTAGTCGGGACTCTTGTTCCTGTCGAAGACCAGCCTGACCCAGCCGTCATCGCGCGAGCAGTCAACGAGCCGGCTGACACTTTGGAAGGTCTGCCCGTTCACCTCCGCCGGCGCGCCGCCAGGCTGCTGAATCTCGCCCTCGAATGTCACGCCCCACTGCGGCGCGAAGGATGGCCGCCTCGCTCGGGCAAACTGAACCCCGTACTCCTCCAACATGATGAGCGTTGCCTTGGCGGCTGCCTCGAAAGACTCTTGTCCGAGTTGCCCCCGCACCGAGTCCTTGAGCCCGTGAACCAATGCCTCCCGTAGCGATCTCCTTGCGGAGGCATAGGCCATCCTGAAGGCGGGGGAGGGCGCGTAGGGTAGCGAGTACGGCGGGTCGGCGCGGCGGGCGATGGCGGCGTCCAGAGACTCTAACGTTCGGTGCGCCACCAGCAGGTTGAAGATGACGGAGTATCTGTGGCTTCCCCTGTCGGTGTAGATGGGGACATCGGATGACGGGTAGTTACCTTCGACAGAGGGGTCGCGCAGGTCGAGGAGGAGGTTTGAATAACCGACCGCGGACGGCCAGGCGAGAATTAGGGTCACTTTCGCGCCCGCCTTGTCAGGCGGCCAATCTACCGTCGGGAGGCCGTCTAGGGAGTATAGCCCGTAAGGCTCACCCTCCCGGTTCAAAAGCGTCGTCAGGTTGGAGGGGTCGAGGAGGGCTTCGTTGTCGCCTTTCTTGCCGGCCTCGTTCTCTTGCCGCTTCCTGAAGTCTTTCCACTTCAGCGGGCTGTCCTTCTTCTCGAAGACTTGGAAGATGATGCCCTCGGTCTGAGCCTCGGACCTGACGGCCAGCACGAATGTCGTGAGGAGGACGCACGTCAGGCTGAGCAGACTGCCGCGTCCCGTAATCATGGGTGCCGTCTCCGAACACTGCGCCGCCCGGTGCCTTGAGGGCGGGGAATCTCCCTGACGAGCTTCGATGACCAGGGGCACCACCTGTTGCCGGGCAGGAAGCTGCCGCCGACTTCCGCCAGGTGGTCTTCGACGAAGCGGACCGTCGAGTCGCAGACCTCGACCGCGTTCTGGAAGAAGCTGACGGAGGTGGGGTCGAGGTGGTAGTGCCACGCCCGGTTGTAGTCCTCCCGCCTCGGGACGATTAGCCCCATCACGTGCTTCTTAGACTTCTCCTTACCGCTCAGGATGTCCCTGGCCTCCTGAATCCTTGCCTGGTCTGTTAGCTTGAAGACAAAGTCGTCCTTACCGTCGTTGAATACGAAGTAAGCTTCGGCACGGGTTGATACGCCCGAGGCCGTGTCGCCGCCGCCCCCGAGCGCGGCCCCGCTGAACGGCCAGTCCCTCCTCAGCTTGTCTATCGAACCGTTGTAAACGTCCACATCCATGTCATGAGCGGTACCGGGGGCGCGGTAGAGGCAGGCGCTCTGGTTGTCCTCGTCGCAGTTGATCTCACTGGAGAACTGCCACAGTTTGTATGTGTCCCAGGTGCCTTTCGGGAAGTCGGGGATGTTCTTCCTGAAGCGCGCGTACCAGAGAAGCGTCTTAGAGAAGACTTCGTCGCGCCCGTAGCTTCGGGAGACTTCGCGCGCGACATCGTCATTCGCATACAGCAGCGGGTAGCGCCCCGTCTTCTCCTTGACGCGGAGGATGAATCGCCGCGCGTCGCCGAGGCTCATGTCCTTTCGTGGGTTCAGGCCCTCGATGTCCAGCGCCATCACCTCGTCCTCCTCCGGCTTTGCCGTCGAGAGGTAGAAGTCAGCCTGCGCCACGGGGTCGCCCGGAAGTCCCAAGTGGTACGAGCCCCACTTGTATCCGCGCCTCTTCGCCTCCCCCTTGCGGCGCGCGTACTCTGTGTCACGGTGCGAGCCCTTCGTGGCTTGATGGATGATGGCGACAACGCGAGAGTCGGTGGACAGCCGGTCCCAGTCCACGGCGTTAGCCTGATAGGGGTCGAGGACGATGGCCCGCGTCGGCTCCTTCCAAGGCTCACGGAATTCGTTAACCTGAGCGAAAGAAGCTTCAGCGGCTATGAGGAGCGCAGTAAGGCCGAGCAAGCGGAATAGTATTTTCATACCACCTCCCAGTGGTGTGGCTCAAAAGTGGCGGGTCTCACCGGATTGCTGTTGTCAGCGGGACGGGGCGCTCGCCCGTCCGGCGGAGAGTAAATGGAAGGTCAGGGCCGTGAAAGAAGGTGTACATAGCCCGCCGAAGTACGGCCGTGGCGGGCGAGGTAAAACCCCCTTGCGGTTATTCAGGGCACTGGGCGTCTATCCACTCTGAAATGGTCTGAATTTTCTCCTCGGCGAGCGGCGGGAAGATGCCGGCGGGCATCTGGGGAAAGTCGCCGCCCCCGCATTCGATGGGGCCCCTCAGAATCTTCACGAGCGGTGACTGCGGGCCGTTCAGAAGTCCGTTCTCGCTATGGATGATCGGGCAGCCGAAAATTTCGGTGGCGACGAACTGGTCCCGGGTCACGCCCCGCCAGAATGGGCCGTGGACGCCGATGTCCTCGTTGTTTACCGCCTCGTCGAGGATGCGCTGGATGTCGGCGAACCTGGTTTCAATCATTCTCATCTTGCCTCCATGTGTTTGTCCGTTGACGTTTGCAATCCCGGCCTCAGGGTGTCGGCGACGGTGAGGCCGCCGGGCAAGGTGAGGTGTCGGGCGGCGTCGGCGTCGGGCACGGGGCGCCGGGGTTGAGGGCGCAGGTCAGCGTGTGTATCCGCTGCTTGTCATCGCGCCACTTCTTGGTGCAGTCGAGGTTGCGATCCTGCGGCATCCGCTTGGGGTCGGTCACGGGCCGGTTCAGCAGGGTGATGATTGAGTCGCCGAGCCGCACCACGGCGGGCCTGTCGAAGATGCTGTACCTCAGTGAGCTGTGGCAGCGGAAGCAGTACTGGTTGAGCAGCGGCAGGAGTTCCTTGTCGGGCGTCTTCGTGGCGTCCCACGACGCGCCGGCCGGATTAGAGAGAGCGCGCGCGAACACGTCCCGGTGCGCCGCGCTGGTCTGGTGCAACTCCAGCCACTTGTCCACGGCACGCAACTGGAAGGAGGGCACGGGCGTTGGCGACGGCTCGACCTTCGCGTTCTGCGCCCTGATCTCCGTGTTGAGCTGGCGGATGACGTTGAAGGCGTCGGCGAACTTCGCCGTCGTCTCGTCCTTCCCGCCGTCGTAGAGGACGCCGTGGCTCATCTCCTTGACCGCGACGAAGTCGTCGTCGAGGCGGTCGAACCAGTGGTCGGTGTCGAGATAGTTGAGCTTCAGTTTCGCGTACGACTTATCGTCGTTGGGGTTGAAGATTTTGCCGCCGTGGCAGTCGGCGCAGGCGTGCGGGACGTGGTACTTGTTGTCGGGGACGATGCTCGGGTCGCGCGCGTCGAAGGTGGCCGTGAGGAACGTGATCAGTTTCGACTTCTCCGAGAGCGGCCCAAAGACGAAGAAGTAGACGGGGCGCTTCAGCTTCGGGGGCGAAGACTCGTCGCGGATGAGGATGAGCTGCGTGGCCTTCGACTCGTTTGAAGGCAGCCCCTCCGCGTTGGTCGGCCGGAAGGGGTCGCTGTCCTGCGGCCCCTGGAACTTGTTGAAGAGCAGCCAGCCCGACCCGACCCCCTTCAACTGTGCCGACGAGCCGGCGCGCGCCTTCAGGCGGACGAGCTTGCGCCATCCGACGTTGACCTGCTTCGGGTCGGTCACGTCGTTGAGGTTCTTGCTCACGTCCGTGATCTTCGGGGCGAAGAAGGCGGAGGCGAGCACGTCGCCGGGGAAGCGACTCATCAGCGAGGTCGAGGGCAAGTTCTCCAACTGCTCCGCCGTGAGATCGTCGTATCCGAGGAACCGCACCGCCTGCGTGAGGTCGAGGGCGCGCGCGCCGACCACGTCCTTCTTCTCTTTTGAGGGAGTCGTCGCGATTGCACCGCAGCGCGCGTCGGTGGTAAGCCCCAGCTCGCAGAAGCTTGCGAAGTAATAGTCGAACCCATCTTCCTCTTTGCCGGGATCTACCGTAAAGGCCACCTCGCCCGATTCACCGATTCGCTTCTGCCGCAGCAGGTCGGCCGCGGCACGACGCGCCGGGGCGTTGGCGTTGGCATCCGACTGCTGCCGGGGCCGGTCGCACCCCGTCGGCCCGAACCCGAGGCACACGGCGACCAGGCAAAACCAGAGCACGCCAGCCATACAACGAAGTCGTTCGGTTCGCCACATACGGTGTACCTCCTAAATAGCCTGAAGTGTCGTGCTGATGTCACGCCGCCGGGTGCGCAATTCTACAACGCCGCCCGCGATGGTTGACAGACTCCGTCCCGGGCAGGGCCTTCAGCGGAACAGGTTAATCCAGTCTGTGCGCAGCCTGTAGCCGACTTTCAACGCGTTGACCCCCTGCTCCTTGAAGGGCGGCTGGTCACCGCGCTCGAATGAGAAGAAGACACTGTGGGGCGTGCGGGTCGGCTCGCCCAGGGGTATTTCGATTGCCCCGCGGAAGTAGTTGCGGTAGCGGTCATCCTGTGACTCGGCCTTGCTCCTGACGTAGAAAGTGTCGGTTACGCTGAAGGTCATGAACCTGACGGGATTGAGCACCATGTCCAGCCCGAAGTAGAGCCTGCGGACGGCGTCGGACGGCTCGATGCCCTCGCCCGGGCGGCGCCGCAGGTACGTGCGCCCTAGCTCTGTCCCGATGAAGGGCACCACCTCGAACCCGTAATTCTTCGGGATGACCTTCAGCGGTCGCTTGCTGTCGGGGGCCAGAATCTTCCTCTCGACCGTCTCCTGCGAGACGAGCGGATGGTTGATCGCACCGAAGACCGGCCGGAACTCAAAGGTGCCCTTATACTCCGCCTGCTTGAAATCACGGTCGGAGGCGTTGAGGAACCCGCCGATGAAGCGGTAGTAATTCTCGTACCTGCCGAGCCGCGGGAAGTGCCTGTATTCGCCCTTCGTGCCGAAGACGATGGTGTTGAGCGAGAGGGTGTCTTTGTTAACCTTCCCGGTCGAGACTTTCGAGTCGAGGAAGATCGGTATCCATTCCAGGTACCGCGCCTTAGTGCCGTCCTTGCCGCGCTCGGCGTCATAGCTGTAAATGAACTTGGGGATTACCCTGAGGTCAAGGGTAGCGCGCGTCGTCCGCTCACGCACGGTGAGCTTTTGCCCAGCTTCCTCCTTCTCCTTGTCCTCGACCGAACTGGTGAGGGCCGTGGCGAAGTTGAGGTTGCGGTCGAGCGGCCTCTGGCCCGGGCTCTTGTCGGACTCGTCGGAGAAAACCTCCGGCGAGGTTTCAGTCGGATCGCCTTCCAGCCCGGTGATTACCGCAGGGACGAACAACTCCGGCGGGGTGCCGTCGGCGTACGTGACGCGCGCGTCAAACTTCGACTCCGGAAGGCGCTGCCCGGTCTCAAAACAGATGTGGAAGCGCGCGCGCTCCTGCGCCCGCTCGCGGCTCGGCGCAAGCGTTAGGTCCCTGACCGCGAAGTCCTTCTTGCCCTTGCGATTGAGCTGTTCGATTTCCACCTTCAGCTTGGCGAGGTCTGCGGGGTGGCCCTTGAGCCCTGCGAACCAATCGTAAAGTTCCGCGGTGCGCCTCTTGCTCGCGTCGTCCTGCCCCGCGAACTGGTAGAAGAAGGCGAGTTGTTGCTCGTTCCGACATGTGATGTCGTCGGTCTGTGGTGTGCGCTCAAGCGGCAGCCCAACGTCTATGGTGTGGCGCGCGCTCTTGCCGGCGCCGGTCGTGTAGTTGAACAGGTTGACGACGTACTTCTGGTCGCCGAAGTCGGCGTAGGGGTCAACACCAACGTCGAAGTAGAGCCGGAAGCGCTTGCGTGTCGCGGCCGCCGCGTCCTCTGGGGAGACGACGATCCTGTTCCGCGGGAACTTCTTCTCGACGAGGTTGGAGTCATCGACCGGCAGCGGGTTGCCTTTGGAGAAGAGAGCGCCGATCTCCGGCCCGCCTTGCGGGTCGGCACTGAGCGCGTTGTACACCGACTGTTCGAGCGGGATGTCGGTCGAAATCTCTATGTAGTGCTGCTCGACGCCGGTAGCTGTCTTCTCGGTGCGCACGAGCGCCTTCCTTCCCTCTTGCCCGAGGGCGACCGGCACGAGCAGGACGAAATATAGGAGGCAGAGGGCGGCGGGCCGGCTGACGTTGTAGCTCATGTTAACCTCCAACTGTATGCGTCTGGTAGTGTGGCCGCGCGGGGGCGACCTACAGCGCGTCTCGACGCCTCCGAGTTTGGCAGGCCGTCGGCGTCAGTCATCCTCTTCGGCATCCTCCTCCGCGTCGCGAGCCTGTGACAGGGTGTCAATGGCATCGCTGACGACGGTGTCAGCGTTAATGCGCTTCCGCAGCCTCGTCCACACGCGGTCGGGCAGCCTCGCGTGGTCTTTTACCAGCACTTGAAGCATCGCGGCCTTTATCGCTAAGTCGATGGAGATTTCGTCGCTCTTAGTGCGGCCGTAGTAGAAACCGAGGTCGAGGGTCTGCCAGTCCTCGCCCGCCTGCTGAAGTCGCGCCCTCACGTCTATTTCGAGCTGACTATGAACAGCGTCCTCGACGATTTTATCGGCCATTAAGGGAGCCTCCGGGTTGAGAGAATATTTCTGCGCCGCGCGCTCTAGGGCCGGCGCGCTGTTTGTGAGTCGTCGCCGGGCACAGCACTCACGGCTCTACGCTCGCGTAGTCGTAGCCGAGCGCGCCGATTGAGGACACGTCGTCGTAGGACTCGGGCCACGGATCCATGATGCGGTCGGCGCCGGTGAGGGCCGGGTGGAGGTCGGGGTGGCGGAGCTGCCAGAGGTGCCACAGCCGGTCAACTTCCGCGTGGAGGAGCCAGAAGACGGGGTCGGCCGGCGAGAACATCGTGTTGTTCATGATGCCGCCGACCCAGGCGTGAACCTGGTTGTGTGCGGGGAGTCGCGAACCGTCCGGCCTGCGGCCGTTGCCTTCCAGCCCCCAAGTGAAGCGCGTGTAGCCGTCCACGTCCTGCCCGGGGAGTTGCTGCTCGAAGCCCTCGATGATGGTGAGAATGTCTGCGGCCGTGGGCTTGGATGAGGGGGGAGCGAGCTTGCGCGCCGGCAGCGGGTCTCCAGTTTGCGGGTGGCGTGCCGGGAGAAAGTCCGCGAGCCACGCCGGAAAAGGATCAACCCAGCGCCAGTAGGGGATTGAGACCGGCGTCGCCGCGGCCGGGCGCAGGGCGCGGTCCGCCTCCTTCAGTGCCTCGTCGAAGGCCATGAGGTAACGGCGGTGCCAAGCCAGGAATCTCAGCACGCCGACCGGGCCCATTGAGCCGTGCATATTGTGTGACATGTCAGCGTGGATCAGGACGATCTCACGATAGGTTCCGTCCTCGACCAGCTTCAGCACGGCGTTCCTGTAGGCCGCCGCGTTCTCGTCGCCGAACTCACTCTGATCAGGGCGCGTCTGCTCGGCGGTGACTAACAGGTCGTCGGCATTCGCCTTATCGAATACAGACGGCATCCCGGCGGCCGCCGCCCTGAGTTCTTCCGCGCGTGTGCCCTGCGCCGCGATGTGCTCGCTCAACCCGCGGCCGGCCACCTCCGGGTCGAGGTTGACGTCAGAGAAGAGCATCGGCGCGGAGTGGCCGCCGTGTCCTGAATGTGGGTCATGTCCCGAATGTTCCTGACGCATGTTTTCTTCTCCTGAATTATCTGTCGCGCCGTGACCGCCCGAAGACACAGCGGCCGGCCGACGCCCGCTGTGCTTTCGGTCGGACGTGCCTGCGGTCGGATAAAATAGTCTGGGCGGGTCGGCGCACCGTCATCTCAATACGCACCGGGCGCGCGCGATTATTATCACCGCCGCATTTGTTATACTCTGCGCGCGGCGCAGACCCTGCTTGAAGTCCCTTAGAGGAACTGAAGCACATGCCCCACGCCTCCAACATCACGGAACTGCTCCAAGCGTGGAGCGGCGGCGACAAGTCGGCGCTTGACGAACTGCTTCCCCTGGTCGAAAAAGAGCTGCACGACCTGGCCAGCCACTACATGCGCAGGGAGCGCCCGGGCCACATCCTCCAGACGACGGCGTTGGTGAACGAGGCATACCTCCGCCTCATCGATCAGCGGGACGTGAAGTGGCAAAACCGCGCGCACTTCTTTGCCATCTCGGCGTGCATTATGCGCCGCATCCTCCTCAACCACGCGCGCGACCGGCGGCGGCTCAAGCGGGGCGGCTCGGGCTTCCAAGTTTCACTCTCAGAGGCGTCCGTCATCTCGGCGGAGAAATCCGACGAGCTACTGGCACTCGACGAGGCGCTCGGCCGGCTGGCGGCCATCGACGAGCGCAAGGGCCGCGTCGTCGAACTGCGCTTCTTCGGCGGGATGTCGGTGGAGGAGGTCGCGGAGGTGCTGGAGATCGGGACCGCGACGGTCATGCGTGACTGGAACATGGCGAAGGCGTGGCTCATGCGGGAGATGAGCGGTGCTGCCTGAACGATGGCGACAGATCGAGACCCTCTTTCACGCCGCGCTATCGCTCAAGTCAGAAGAGCGCGCGGCGTACCTGGCCGAAGCCTGCGCAGCCGACGAGTGGCTGCGAAAGGAGGTCGAGTCGCTCATCTCCTCATACGAGGGTGGTGGCGGGCTCTTCGAGGAGCCTGCCTTCTCGCTCGGCTTGAGGCTCTTCTCCGTCGAGACGGCCGGCCCCGCCGTCGGACAGTTCGTCGGCCCTTATAAAGTTCTCGGCCTTTTGGGCAAGGGCGGGATGGGTGAGGTCTACCTCGCCGACGACCCCGCCCTCGGCCGTAATGTGGCGCTCAAACTCCTACCCTCCTCGTTCACCCCCGACGTCGCGCGCGTACAAAGGTTCCAACGGGAGGCGCGCGCCGCGGCGGCCATCTCGCACCCGAATGTCGCGCACATCTACGGGACGGGCCTCGCCGACGGCCGGCACTACATCGCCATGGAGTATGTTGACGGCGACACGCTGCGGCAGAAGTTTGCTGGCGGCCCGCTGGGCTTGCGTGAGGCACTATGTATCAGCCTGGAGGTCAGCGCGGCCCTGACCGCGGCCCACGAAAGATCCATCGTCCACCGCGACGTTAAGCCTGAGAACGTCATGATACGGGGCGACGGTCGCGTTAAGATTCTCGACTTCGGCATCGCTAAGACGACACAAGGGGCCGTTCGACTCGACAGCGTCGCGGAGGAGACACCGGGGACGACTCTCAGAACAGACCCGGGTACCGTGGTCGGCACGATCCGTTACATGTCGCCGGAGCAGTTGCGTAGCCTGCCGGTGGACGAGCGGACGGACGTTTGGAGCCTCGGGGCGGTGCTGTACGAGATGGTCTCGGGCCACGCGCCGTTCGAGGGGGAAACGCAGAACGACGAAATTGCCCACATTCTCCAGTGCGAGCCGAGCGCGC
This sequence comes from Acidobacteriota bacterium, assembly GCA_019242475.1. Taxonomy (GTDB): domain Bacteria; phylum Acidobacteriota; class Blastocatellia; order Pyrinomonadales; family Pyrinomonadaceae; genus QHXN01. The sequence continues at coordinate 16,305 of JAFAVK010000072.1, forward strand.
TCGCACTCCCGTCTGGCCCGCTGGGAGACCAACTCCGCCATATATTCGAGAGGGCTTTGAGCAAAGAGCCGGAGCGACGCTACCAGCACATGGAGGATTTCGCGCGCGACCTGAAGCGGCTGCTAACGTTGGTCGAGTCAGGAAATGCTGACACAACGTTCGGCGTGCAACGTGTGGCGGGTAGTGCGGCGCCGCCGGGCGGCCGCGGGCATTCGACAACGGCGGGCAGGCGCCGGGCCAAGACGGGCCATCGCTCCGGCCTGACAAGAATCTTTTCGAGTGCCGACCACCTCGTCGGCGAGATTAAACAACACAAGAAGGGCACGTTCGGCGCGGCCGTCTTACTGGCCTTAGTTGTCACCTATATCATGCTCAGGCCGCTCGCTCCGCCCCGGCCGCCGGCGCAGTCGGGGATGAGAATTAATCCCATCACTAACGCCGGTAGCGCGGTCTGCGCCGCCGTCTCGCCGGACGGCAAGCTCCTTGCGCGCGTCGAGGAACAGGAGGGGCGGGAGACGCTCTCCGTCACGCGCGCCGAGACCGGCGACACGACGCCGCTCGACACGTCGCGCGACGTCAACTATCTGGGCCTTACCTTCTCGCCGGACGGCGGCAGACTTTACTTAGTCAGGTCTGAGGACGCGCCCGGCGGCCGGCTCTATCGCATGACACTGGCCGACGGCGTGACGGAAAGGCTCATGGAAGGTGTCGATAGCCCCGTCAGTTTCTCCCCGGACGGTGGGCGGTTCGCTTTCGTCAGGTTCGAGAGGAAGGCGGGGGAGTACTCACTGATGGTGGCCAACGCAGACGGCACGGGTGAACGCATCCTCGCCAAGAGGCAGGGGGGAGCCAAATTCTCCCTGGACGGCCCCGCGTGGTCGCCCGACGGAAGGATTATTGCGTGTGCGGCCGGCGGCTGGGGCAGCGGCCATCAGATGAGGCTGGAAGGTGTAGACGTAGAGACTGGCAGGGAGATTGCCCTCGGCGACAAGGTCTGGTTCTCCGTCTTGCAGGTCGCTTGGCTCGCGGACCAAAGCGGCCTCGTGGCGTGCTCGGCCGAGCAGCCGATGGCCCCGTACCAGTTGTGGCGCGTGGGGTATCCGAGCGGCGAAGCGACCCGAATTACCAACGACACGGCTGACTACGCCGGTGTCAGCATCACGCGCGACGCGGGCCGGCTCATCACCGTTCAGAGTAACTACGTCTCTCAGGTGTCAGTCGCGCCGGCCTCTGACCTAAGGCGCGAGCGCGCCCTCACGCCGAAGGTGGGGCTGAGCTGGGGGCTGGCGTGGACGGCCGACGCTAAGCTCGTCCTCTCCTCAATGGTCGGAAGCGAGCTTAATATCTCGTCACTCGACCCGACCACGTCCGAGCTGAAGCGGCTGACGGGCCGCGGGGATAACTACCACCCCTCGGTCTCGGCCGACGGACGCTACGTCGTCTTCGCGTCGAACCGCTCAGGCGCATTCAACATATGGCGCATGAACACGGAAGGCGGCGAGCAGGTGCAACTCACCTTCGGCGACGGCAATTTCTACCCTTACTGCTCACCGGATAACGAGTGGGTCTTCTACGAGAACCAGAGCGGCGGGAAGATCACGGTGTGGAAGGTGCCTCTGGCGGGGGGCGAGGCCGTGAGCGTCAGCAACGAGTACAGCCGGATGCCTGTAGTCTCACCCGACGGGCGTGTCGTCGCGGCACGCTACTTCATCGCCGAGGATCGGTTAGGTATCGCGCTGCTGCCCGCCGCTGGCGGCCCCCCACTTAAGATGCTGCCCATACCTGTCGCCGACTGGCAGCGCGTGCAATGGACGCAGGACGGTAAGGCGCTGACCTACGTCAAAAGCGCCGACGGGGTCTCTAACATCTGGCGCTACGACCTCGCCGACGGGCAGACCAGACGGCTGACCGACTTCAGCGCGGGGAAGATTTTCTCCTACGCCTGGTCGCCCGACTTCCGACAACTGGCCTCCGTGCGCGGAAACGTCGTCAGCGACGTGGTCATGATTAGCGACTTCCGGTAAGCCGCCGCGCCTCAAGGGTTCTGCTGGTTGAAGAAGTCCCTCCACCCTGGCCCGAGCACCTCCCGCGCGGCCTCAGGCAGTTCTTCGAAGCGGCGCAGCCGGCAGCCCGGCGGGTCGCGCTTCGGGAGTTCAACGGCCTTAATGTGTCCCTTCACCGCATTGACGGCGGCGGTGATGTCAGGGTCGTCGAGCTTGGCAGCTACCTTTTGTAACACGCCCGTCAGCAGGGCTATTGCCTCCACAAGTTCGCCATTATTTGCCTTCAGGTTAGCTACTAGCTGTTCTATGTCGGTTGGCACAGGGTACCTCCTTGGCTTCATCAGAGCCGGGGCCGTAATGTGAGAACCCGCACATGTTAAATTGTTCTTAGTCTGCTGTCACGGTCTGGCATCATCCGGAGTTATATCCCTGCCGTCGGAAATCTTATATAAGATTGACCCGACGCACCTGCTCAACCGTTTTCCAATCGTTCCTCTCGTCGCCCACTGCGTTTGGTTCCCGTCACTTCTGAAAACATTTTGGACGGGCGCGCCATTCTAGAGCAGGTGCGATTACCGAGGAGTGATGTACAGCGGGCCATCAGGTGAGCGTTCGAAGGACTCGATCCACAGCTACTGAGACCGGAAGCTTCTTGTCGGCTAAGCAACGTGGAACTGAGAGACCGTATTGCGTCTGTAATTGGTAGGACGGCCGAAGAGTCTGAGAGTTCTTATTGGGAGCCGGCCGCCGCTGAAGTCATTGATTTCAAGTCTGCGCCACCGAGTCTCAACTATCCAACCTTGTGCCGCCGGTCCGTCAAATCCCCTCGGGAAGTATGATGTTTGCCGTGAGGCTCCTCGTTTGAGACAGCGGCGGTTAAGTCATTCGCTTCCGACGAGGGATCCTACGAGCACCACACAGATTTCGTTGACACGTCGCGCACGGGGAGGCTATTGTCACATCGCTTTTCATCCGAGTTGGCGGTGGCGTCCCTCGTCGGCCACCTTTCTCACGCGAGCTAATGATAGCTCCACCTTCGCTAGTCTCACGTCCTCCGCCCGGCAACGAGCCGCAAACTGTAGGCCCGCGCCGGCCGTCCGCTTCGTCCGGAGTCGCCCTCATGCACCTGCGCCGCACCGCGAACACCCGCGTCCTCGTCTCCCGCCCTTCACGGCGTCTTACCTCGCGCTCAGTCTCCTCCTGAGCTGCGTGCTGCTCGCCGCCTTCCCGACTTCGATGTTTATGGGGAAGGCCGCGCCGGCGGCGGCGCAGGGCTCGCGGCAAAGGAGTTCGGGCCGAAGGGTCAGGCCGGAGCCGCCGCAGCCGGGGGCGCCGGCCGCGGGTCTACCGAACCTCGACCGGGAGCGCACACGCGCGGCGCGCGGGCCGCAGGCGCCTCCCCCCGTCCCTTCGACGATGCGGTCGCGGCGCAAGCCGCTCGAACCGCGGCACGGCAGGAGGCTCGGCGACCCGCTGCCACCGGCGCGCGTGGCCGAGGCCGCTAACGGCCAGGAAGGCTATGACGCCTTCGACTCCGTGCGCTTTCTGGTCTCCCCCTCATATGACCGTGTGTGGCCTTTCGCCGACCCCTTCTCCTTCTTCGCCCCTGCCGCGCGCGAAGACCTTCATCCGTCGTTTGACTTCTACGCCTTGTCCGTCCCGCAGGCGGGCGCCGCCCGGATCGCCTTCGCCAGCAACCGCGACGGCCGGGTGCAGATTTACACGATGAACGCGGACGGGAGTGGGCAGTTCCGCCTCACCAACAGCGGCGGGAATGATGACGCCCCGCGCTGGTCTCCGAGCGGCGCCAAAATCCTCTTCCAGAGCGACCGCGATGACTTGGCCAACGGTAACAACGATGTCTACGTGATGAATTCGGACGGGACGGGGCAGACCCGCCTGACGACGGCCCCGGGCGACGACTGCGCGCCGGCATGGTCGCCTGACGGGAGCAAGATCGTCTTCCAGAGCTTGAGAGGCGGCCAGTATTACCAAATCTACTCGATGAATGCCGACGGCAGCGGCCAGGTCAACCTCAGCAACAGCGGGGGAAGCGACCACCAGCCTTCGTGGTCTCCCAACGGGTCGAAGATCGCCTTCGCCAGAGAGCGCGACCACGAGGGCTACGCCAGCGTCTAAGTGATGAACGCCGACGGCACCGGCCAGCAGAGACTCACCTTCGGTGCGGATGGCGTGACGGACGAGCAGCCCGTCTGGTCAAGGGATGGCAGCCGCATTGCTTTCGTCAGCACCCGCGACGGGGACAAAGAGGTCTACGTCATGAACGCGGACGGCACCGGTCAGACGCGGCTGACCAATGACCCCGGCAACGCGTTCGACGAGTCCGTCGAATTTAACAACATCGTGGCGACGCTGACGGCCTCGGGCGCTCCTTCGAGCGCGGCATCGTCATTAGCCACGGCGCGGGTCGATCTGTTCAACCAGCCGGGCGACCAGATACGTGCGCGCGACTGCGAGTGGGGCGTCTCGCTGCTGAGTCTGCCCGGGAGGGCCGGGCTCGACCTCGGCCTCGGCCTCTCCTACTCTTCGCTGGTCTGGACGCGCTCGGGGCCTTACGCCTACTTCGACGAGGACAGAGGCTCTCCTAGCCCCGGCTTCCAACTGGGGTTCGCGACGATCAGGGGGCCGTACTTCGACGCGCAGGCCGCAAGGAACGTCTACGTGCTGGTCACCTCGTCGGGCCGCCGGGTGTCGCTGCGGCAGGTGGGAACGTCCGACACCTACGAGGCCGCGGACTCCTCCTACCTGCAACTGACGGCGGGGGGCGGCGGCCTCCTGCTGCGCTCGACCGACGGGACGCAGGTGAGCTACTCGGCGTCCAACAACGGGTGGCGCGCCACACTGATCGAAGACAGAAACGGCA
>JAFAVK010000103.1 GCA_019242475.1 Acidobacteriota bacterium
GCGCCGTGCGCCTGACCTCGGCGAGCAGCTCGCGGAAGCTCATCTCCGGGTGGAGGCGTGAGCGCAGCACCAGCGTGTTGACGAAGAAGCCGATGAGGGCTTCGGTCTCGGCGCGGGTGCGGCCGGCGACCGGGGTGCCGACCGAGATGTCCTCCTGGGAGGTGTAGCGGTAGAGCAGGGCGTCGAAGGCGGCGAGCAGCGTCATGAAGAGCGTCGCGCCCTCCTGGCGGCCGAGCCGGTGCAGCGCCTGGGTCAACTCCCGGCCGAGCCGGAAGCGGTGGCTGGCTCCGGCGAAGGTTTGGACGGCGGGGCGGGGTCGGTCGGTCGGGAGTTCGAGCACGGGCGGCGCTCCCTTGAGCTGCCCGCGCCAGTAGGCGAGCTGGGCGTCGAGCGCCTCACCATCCATCCATCCCCGCTGCCAGGCCGCGTAGTCGGCGTACTGGATGGGCAGCCCGGGCAGCGCCGGCTCTGTGCCCGAGGCGAAGGCGGCGTAGGCGCGGCTCAACTCCTGGACGAGGATGCCCATCGACCAGCCGTCCGAGACGATGTGGTGCATCGTGAGCAAAAGCACGTGCTCCTCTTCCGAAAGCCTGAGCAGCTGCGCCCGCAGCAGCGGCCCCCGCGAAAGGTCGAAGGGCAGGGCGGCCTCGGCCCTCGCCGCTCCCAGGGCGGCGGCCTCGCGCTCCGGCCCGGGGAGGTGCGTTAGATCGACGACGGAGAGCGCGACCTCGGCCGCCTCGCGGATGAGCTGCGCGGGCTCGCCGTCCATCTCCGCGAAGGTGGTGCGCAGCGTCTCGTGGCGCGAGACGACGGCGGAGAGAGCGCGCCGCAGCGCCGCGGTGTCGAGCGCGCCGGTGAGGCGGACGGCGGCCGGGATGTTGTAGGCGGCGCTCCCCGGCTCCAAACGGTCTAAGAACCAGAGGCGCTGCTGCGCGAACGAGAGCGGGGTACGCTCACCGCGCGGGACGGCCGTGAGCGGCGGCGTACTGGGGGCACGGCCGGCGCTCTCCCTCATGGCCTGTTCCACCGTCGCGGCGAGGCTGGCGACGGTGGGCGACTCGAAGAGCGAGCGCAGCGGCAGCTCGACCTCGAAGACCTGCCGCACGCGCGAGACGACCTGCGTCACGAGCAGCGAGTGGCCGCCCAGCTCGAAGAAGTTGTCCTCGACGCCGACGCGCTCGACCCCGAGCAGCTCCGACCAGACGGCGCAGAGCACCTCCTCGATAGGAGTGCGCGGGGCTACGCTCTCGCCGCGCTCGGGCTGTTTCACTTTGAGCGCGAGCAGTGCGTGGCGATTGACCTTGCCGTTCGGGAGAGTGGGCAGTGAGTCAAGCAGCAGGAACGCTGACGGCAGCATGTATTCGGGCAGCCGCTCCGCGATGTGCCCGCGCAGCTCGGCGATGCTCGGCCCGTCTGAAGTCTCGGCGTTGTCCCCGGGCGCGACGGCGCGCAGGTCGGGGTGCAGAACGACGTAAGCTATCAGACGCTTCTCTCCGGGCGCGTCCTCGCGCGCCAGCACGACCGCGTCGCGCACAGAGTAGTGGCGGCGGAGCGCGGCCTCGATCTCGCCCAGCTCGATGCGGAAGCCGCGAATCTTGACCTGCTGGTCGATGCGTCCCAGATACTCGATCTCCCCGCCCGGCAGGTGGCGCGCGAGGTCACCCGTCCGGTAGAGCCGCGCGCCCGGCTCTTCGGAGAAGGGGTGGGGGACGAAGCGCTCGGCCGTCAGCTCGGGCCGGTTGAGGTAACCGCGGGCGAGGCCGTCGCCGCCGACGTACAGCTCGCCGGGCGCGCCGACGGGGACGGGCCGCATCAGCGAATCGAGCAGATAGACACGCATGTTCGAGAGCGGGCGCCCGATGGGCACGACGCGGCGGCCGTCGCCGCGCACGCAGGCCCAGTGGGCCGCGTCGATGGAGACTTCGGTCGGCCCGTAGAGGTTGTGCAGCTCCGAGTCGAGTGAGGCGTGGAAGCTCTCCTGAAGCGAGGCGGGCAGCACTTCGCCGCCGCAGTAGACACGGCGGAGACTGCGGAGTTCGCCCAAACCCCTCTCGCCCAGCACTACCTGTAACATCGAGGGGACGAGCTGGAGGACGGTGATGCGCTGCTCGGCCGCCACGCGCACGAGGTAGGCGCTGTCCTGATGGCCGCCGGGACGCGCCATCACGAGCGTGGCGCCACTCATCAGCGGCACGAAGATTTCCCAGACCGAAGCGTCGAAGCTGTAGGGCGTCTTCTGCAACAGGCGGTCGTCGGCCGTCAGAGGGTAAGCGGTCTGCATCCAGAGCAGGCGGTTGCAGATGCCGCGGTGCGAGATGAGCACGCCCTTCGGCCTGCCCGTCGAACCCGACGTGTAGATGCAGTAAGCAAGGCTGTCGTTCGACACGCTGACGCCTGCCGGCTCGTCGCTCTCGCGCGAGATGTCATCCCAGTCGCGGTCGAGGAGGAGGGTGCGCATCCCTTCCCGCTGCGGCAGCGCGTGGGAGAGGCCCTCCTGCGTGAGCAGGACTTGCGGGCGCGAGTCATCGAGCATGAAGGCGAGGCGGTCGCGCGGGTACGAGGGGTCGAGCGGGACGTAGGCGGCGCCCGCCTTCAAGACCGCGAGCAGGGCGACGACCATCTCGGCCGAGCGCTCGACGCAGACGCCCACCAACTCATCCGGCCCGACGCCGAGGGAGAGGAGGTGACGGGCCAGTTGGTTGGCGCGCCCGTTCAGCTCGCGGTAGGTGAGCGACTCACTTTCGTAGACGACGGCCGTGGCGTCGGGGGTGCGCGCCGCCTGCTCTTCGAAGAGCTGGTGCAGGCACTTGTCGTTGGCGTAAGGGGCGGCGGTGCTGTTGAACTCGCAAAGGACGAGCCGGCGCTCGTCCTCGCCCAGCATCTCAAGCACTGCGGGCGGGGCCTCGAAGTTTGCCGCGGCGCTCTCGGCGAGGCGACAGAACTGCGCGGCCAGTCGCTCCACGTCGGCCGCCTCGAAGTGGCCGCCGTCGTAATGCAGCGCCGCGGCGACCGAGTCCGCTCGCGCCTCCAGCGTGAGCCTGAGCTTGAACTGCTCGCTGTAGACAGACCTCCGGCGGACGTTCAGCGAAAGGCCGGCCGCGTGCACGCGCGCGCCCGCCCGCGTGAACTCGAAGGCGAAGGGCAGGAACGGCACAGGCCCGCCCGCGGCGTCCGCTCCGCCGAGCAGTTCCCACTTGAAACTCTCCTGCCACTTGCGCGCCTCGCCCGCCGACTCTTCGAGTTGCCGGACGAGTTCCGAGAAGCCGGCCGCCTCGGCCACACGACCGCGCACGGGCAGATACTTCTCGAAGAGGCCGAGCGCGTCGGCCAGCTCTTCGTACCTGCGCCCGTCGAAGCGGACGGCCGCGACCGTCTCGGGCTGCCCCGTGTGGCGTGCGAGCGAGACCTGCCAGCAGGCGAGCAGCGAGGCTTCGAGCCCCCCGCCGTCGTGCGACGCGGCTTCGAGCGCGGAGAGCGCCGCCCGCGGAAGCTCGAAGGCGTACGAGCGCGGCACGAAGTCCTGCCCTGCGGCCGGCACGCGCTCGACGCCGAGCTGCGCCGCGAGCGCTGAGGCCACGTCCTGCGCCCGCCAGTAGTCGCGCCCGACCTCTGTGTCCTCGGCTTCGAGAAGCTCGTTGAGCCAGTCGGACACGTCGGCGTATTGCAGAGGGTCTTCCAGCTCCGTCGCGTCCGCCGGGGCGGCGGCCCGCGCCTCGTAGGCGCGGCCGATCTCGGCGGCCAGCAGGTCGATCCCGCCCGAGTCGAGGCAGAGGGAGGGGAGGTCGAGGAGCAGCGCGTGGCGCTCCGGCGCGAACTTGACGAGGGCCGCGCGCAGCGTCGCCGCCTCCGCGCGCCCACGCAACTGTGCGAGCCGGGCGTCTATCTCCGCATCCTGCCGCGACGCCTCAAGGCCGGAGAGGTCGCACGGCTCGTCCCAGACGGGGCCGAGTCCGGTGACTTCCTGGAGGGGCAGCGCCAGGCCCGGCAGACTGGAGAAGGTCGTGCGGAGGATTTCGTGGCGGGCCACAACGTCTTCGAGCGCGGCGACGAGCATCGGCGCGTCGAGCGGGCCTTCGAGTTCGAGCGCGCACTGCGCGCAGTAGCCCGAGCCGCCACGGCCGACTGACCAGAGGCGCTCCTGCTGCGGCGAGAGCCGGAAACGTCCGACGAGTTCTTCCTGCGTCATAAGAGTTTGATTCCTTCCGCCTGAGCTTTGAGGTTCTTACCTGCCGAGTCCTTTAAATCTCCGCCCAACTCATCGGTTCACCCATTGCGACGAGCGTCCGCCGCGGGCCGGCGTAGGCCCTGCGCCCGTGCGCCGCCAACATGTTGTCCACGAGCATACAATCGCCCGGCCGCCACGCCAGCGCCACCGTCTCGCATCGGTAGGCTTCGCGCAGATGTTCGAGCACGGAGTCCTCGATGGGCGAGCCGTCGCCGTAGAAGGTGTTGGTCGGGAGGTCTTCGGGGGCGAAGTCGGCGAGCAGCGCGCGGCGCACGCCCTCTTCGAGCGTCGTGACGTGGAAGAAGGTGGCGTGGTTGAACCAGACAGTCTCGCCCGTGCGCGGGTGGCGCGAGACGGCCGGCCGGACGGCGCGCGTGCGGAGGCGGTCGCCCGCCTTCCACTCGACCTGGATGCCGACCCCGCGGCAGTGCTCCTCGACCTGCGCGCGGTCTTCGGTGCGGAAGACCGTCTGCCACGGCAGGCCGAAGCCGTCGCCGAAGTTGCGCACGTACATCCAGCCCAGCTCGCGGAAGCGCGCCGCGACGCGCGGGTCGATGCGTGCGAAGACTTTGCGGCAGTCGGCGACGGGCGTCTCGCCGCCGCCCGCCGCCGCCTCGGCGCAGTAGAAGAGGAGTTTCATCGGCCAGCGATACTGGTAGGAGTTCTCGTTATGGAGAAAGATGTCGTGCTCGGCCGGATAGTCGGTCGAGGTGTAGATGTTGCCGCGGACGCTGTGGCGCGGCGAGGAGCGCTCGCGGTACTCCAGCAGCTCGCCGCAGACGGCGCGGCCGAACTCCTCGAAGCGCGCCACCGACTGCCCCTCGAAGTCGCGGAAGAGCAGCGCCCCGTGCCTGTGCAGGTGCGACTCGATCCACCCGCGGTTGGCGCCCGCCCACGCCAGCAGGTCAACGCCCTTGAGGGCGGGGCGGACGACGAGCGGAAGGCTCGCGCCGCCCGGCGGGCACTCGGTCTCGACCAGCGAGCCCGACGGCACGGCCGCCGCACGGCGCGCGCGGCCCGCCAGCAGCTTCCCGAGTCCAGGCTTCTCTGCAACACGCTCACTCATCACAGTCTCCTCTCGACTTCAAACCCGCGGCCCGTCGGGCCGCACGCGGGTCAGGCTTCGGCGGCCACCTCGCGCGCGGCCCTGCGCCTGATGCCGGTCAGTTTCCCCGCCAGCCTCTTCTCGTACGCCTGCTCCTTCTCGGCCAGCCGCCGCCGGTCTGCCTCCGACAGCAGGTGGACGAGCACGCTCAGCTTCTCCTCGGGCGCGGCGGCGGCGTGGCGCAGCAGCTTCGTGAAACATTCGACGAGACGCTCGGCCGTCGCGGCGTTGAAGAGGTCTGTGTTGTAGCGCCACGCGCCGACGATCCCGCCCTTGGTCTCCGAGAGGTTCAGCACCATGTCGAACTTCGCCGTCCGGCTCTCGACCTCGACGTTGCTGACGCGCAGGCCCGGAACCTCCGGCGCCTCGCCGAGGTAGTTCTGGAAGGAGAAGGCGACCTGGAAGAGCGGCATGTGCGCCAGACTCCTCTCGGGCTGAAGCTCTTCGACCAGCTTGCCGAAGGGCACGTCGGCGTGCGCGTACGCCTCAAGGGTCGTCCGGCGCACGCGCCCGAGCAACTCCACGAAGTTCGGGTCGCCGGCGAGGCTCGTCCGCAGCACGAGGCTGTTGACGAAGAGGCCGATCAGCCTCTCGGTCTCGACGTGCCTGCGGCCCGCCACGTCCGTGCCCACCACGATCTCTTCGAGGCGCGAGTGGTAATGCAGCACCGCCTCGAAGGCCGCGAGCAGCGTCATGAAGAGCGTCACGCCCTGACGGCGGCCGAGCCGGCGCAACTGCTCGGTCAACTCGGCGTCAATCGACACGGGCGTGCTCGCGCCCACGAAGCGCTGGACGGCGGGGCGGGGTCGGTCGGTGGGGAGTTCGAGCACGGGCGGCGCGCCCTTGAGCTGCTGCTTCCAATAGGCAAGTTGAGAGTCGAGCGCTTCGCCCTCCAGCCACTCCCGCTGCCAGGCCGCGTAGTCGGCGTATTGGACGGGCAGCCCGGGCAGCGCCGGCTCTGTGCCCGAGGCGAAGGCGGCGTAGGCGCGGCTCAACTCCTCGACGAGCAGGCCCATCGACCAGCCGTCGGAGACGATGTGGTGCATCGTGAGCAAAAGCACGTGCTCCTCTTCCGACAGCCTGAGCAGCTGCGCCCGCAGCAGTGGCCCCCGCGAAAGGTCGAAGGGCGCGCGCGACTCTTCGTCGGCCAGACGCGCGACCTCCTCCTCGTGCGATTCGGCGGGCAGGCGGCTGATGTCATTCAGGGGCAGGCTCACCTCCGCCTCGTCTCGAATCGACTGCACGGGGGCGCCGTCCTCTGCCACGAAGACCGTGCGCAGGGACTCGTGCCTCGCGGTGACGTGCGAGAGTGCGAGCCGCAGCGCCTCCACGTTCAGAGCGCCCGTCAGCCTGACGGCGGCGGGAATGTTGTAGGCCGAGCCGCCCGGCCCCAACTGCTCTAAGAACCAGAGCTGTCGCTGCGCGAGCGAGAGCGGCAGCCGCCCGTCCCGTCCGACGCGCGCCAGCGGCGGCGACTGCGAGCCCACGCCCGTCCGCATCACGCCCTCGATGCGTGCCGCAAGCTCGGAGACCGTCGGCGACTCGAAGATGGCGCGCAGCGGCAGCTCGACCTGAAAGGCCGCGCGCACGCGCGAGACGACCTGTGCCACCAGCAGCGAGTGGCCGCCGAGTTCGAAGAAGTTGTCGCGCGTGCTCACGCCGCCGACGCCGAGGACTTCAGACCAGATGCCCGCCAACACTTCTTCGACGGGCGTGCGCGGCGCCGCACCACGCTCGCCCGGTTCGTGCGCGGAAGCCGCCGGCGCGGGGAGAGCCTTCCTGTCCACTTTGCCGTTCGGCGTTAAGGGCAGCGCGTCGAGCGTGACGAAGTTCGAAGGGATCATGTACTCGGGCAGGCCCTCCTTCAGGTGCGCGCGCAACTCCGCGGCGGGCGCGGCCGGCCCCTCCTTCCCGACGAGGTAGGCGACGATGCGCTTGTCGCCCGGCACGTCCTCCCTCACCACGGCGACCGCCTCGCGCACGGAGGGGTGCGAGGCGAGAACGGCCTCGATCTCTCCCAGCTCGATGCGGAAGCCGCGCACCTTCACCTGATGATCCGAACGGCCCACGTACTCGACTCGTCCGTCCGCCAGCCAACGCGCCACGTCGCCCGTCCGGTAGAGCCGCGCGCCCGGCTCCGCGGAGAACGGGTCGGGGATGAACCGCTCGGCCGTCAGCGCCGCACGGTTTAAATAACCACGCGCGAGGCCGTCGCCGCCGATGAGCAGCTCGCCGGAGACTCCGACCGGGGCCGGCTGCATCGACTCGTCCACGACGTAGAGCTGCGTGTTGGCGATGGGGCGGCCGATGGTGATGGAGCGGCCGCGCGTGACCTGCTCGGTGGCCGACCAGATGGTGGTCTCGGTCGGGCCGTACATGTTCCACAGCTCGGCCCCGCCCGCGAGAAGTTGTGACGCCAGCTCCTCGGGCAGCGCCTCGCCGCCGCAGAGGACTTTGACGTGGCCGAGGCTGCGCCAGCCGGCCTTGACGAGCATCGTCCAGGTCGAGGGCGTCGCCTGCATGACAGTCGCGCCGCTCTCGGAGAGCCTGTGCGCCAGCAGCTCGGCGTCGGTCGCCTCGTCGCGCGAGGCCAGCTCGACGCGGGCGCCGCACAGCAGCGGGAGGTAGAGTTCCAGCGCCGCGATGTCGAAGGAGAGCGAGGTCACGGCGAGGAGCACGTCGGACTCACAGAGGCCGGGGCGCTCTTGCATGCTCTCCAGGAAGTTGACGAGTGCGCGGTGCGGGACTTGGACGCCCTTGGGGCGGCCCGTCGAGCCCGACGTGTAGATCGTGTACGCCACCTGTTCCGGCGTCACGTCTGTGCGCGGGAGGTCTTCGGCGTCCTGAAGGGCGATCTCCTCGGCGTGCGCGTCAACGACGACGAGCCGCGCGCCGTGCGCGGGAAGTTGGCCGAGCAGCGAGCGCTCGGAGACGAGCACCGAAAGTCCCGCGTCCTCCGCCATCAGCGAGAGGCGGTCGCGCGGGTAGGCCGGGTCGAGCGGGACGTAAGCGCCGCCCGCCTTCAACACCGCCAGGGCCGCGACGAGCAGGTGCGGCGTGCGCTCAAGCATCAACCCGGCGCGCGCCTCCGTCGTGAGGCCGCACGCGCGCAGGTGGCGCGCGAGACGGTTGGCCCTCGCATTCAACTCGCGGTAGGTCAGACGCACGCCCTTGTAGGCGAGGGCCGTGCGGTCGGGCGTGCGCGCGACCTGCTCCTCGAAGAGATGTTGGAAGCACTTCTCCGAGGGGTACTCGGCGGCCGTCGAGTTCCACCCGAGGAGTTGTTGCGCGCGCTCCTCGGCGGAGAGCAGCGGGAGCTGTGCGAGCGGCGTCCGCCCGTGTTCGGGGACGGCTTCGAGCAGCGTGCGCAGGTGCCCGAGCAGGCGCGCGGCGGCCCCTTCGTCGAAACGCCGGCAGTCGTACTGCACGCGGAGCAGCAGCTCCGTGCCCGGCGCGGCCGTGACGGTGAGCGGGTAGGTCGTCTTCTCGGCCGGGCGGATGTCCGTGACTTCGAGGGCCGCGTCCGACTTCTGCGCCTCGGGGTCGATGGGATAGTTCTCGAAGATCAGGATGCTCTCGAAGAGTGGTGTGCCGCGCGGGACTTCGCTCCACCCCTGCACCTCCACCAGAGGGCTGTGCTCGTACTGCCGCAGCTCTGCCTGCCGCCCCTGAAGTCCCTTGAGCCAGTCGGCGAGGTGGGCGCGCGGCTCGACCTCCGCGCGGACGGGGAGGGTGTTGATGAAGAGGCCGATCATCTCCTCGACGCCGTCGAGCTCGGGCGGCCGCCCCGAGACCGTGGCGCCGAAGACGACATCCCGCTCGCCGCTGTAGCGCGAGAGCAGCAGCGCCCACGCCCCCTGCAAGAGCGTGTTGAGCGTCAGATGATGGCTGCGCGCGAAGGCTTGCAGGCGCGCGGTGGCCTCGGACGAAAGTCGCGCCTGTTGTTGCCCGGTGGGCGAGCCCGCGGCGGGCGCTTCGGGCGCGGGCCGGTCAACGGCGAGCGGCGTCGGCGCGTTGAAGCCCTTGAGCGACGCGCGCCAGAACTCTTCAGGCCGGGAGGCGTCCTGGCGCCGCAGCCACGCGACGTAGTCGCGGAAGGGGCGCGCGGGGGCGAAGGCGGGCGCGACGCCACGCGCCAGCGCCTCGTAGGCGGCGAAGACTTCGCCCCAGAGCAGCGAGAGACTCCAACCGTCGAGCAGGAGGTGGTGGTGCGTCCAGACGAAGTGGTAGGTCTCTTCGCCGGCACGCGCGAGCACGAGACGCATTAGCGGCGCCTGCGAGAGGTCGAAGCCCCGGCGGCGGTCTTCTTCAAGGAATGACGACAGACGCTCCTCACGCTCGCCGTCCCGGAGAGCGCTCCAATCCAACTCCTCCACCTGCACGGCGACGTGCCGGCGCACCAGTTGAAGCGGCTCCGCCAGAGATTCCCAGACGAAGGAGCTGCGCAGGGCCGGGTGGCGTTCGACGACCTGCTGCCAGGCGCGCTCGAAGGCCGCGACATTCAGACGCCCGCGCAGCGTACAGCTCAACTGGTAGACGTAGAAGCCGGACTCTGGCGCGTAGAGGCTGTGGAAGAGCATCCCCTGCTGCATCGGCGAGAGCGGGTAGAGGTCTTCGACCCCGTGCGCGTTGCCGAGCACGCGGTCGAGGTCTCGCTGTTCGAGGCGTGCGAGGGGAAAGTCCGAAGGCGTGTAGCCGCCCGCGCCCTCGGACAGGCAGTGTGCGACGACGCGGCGCAGGGCTGCGCCGAAAGCTTCGGCGAGCCGCTGCACGGTCTCGGGCCGGTACTGCTCTTCGCTGTACTGGAAGTTGAGCGTGAGTCGGCCGTCGAGCACGCCGCCGTCGATCTCGATCAGGTGCATCCGCCGCTGCCGGGGACTCTGGCTCGCGCCCGTGGACTCCGCGGCCGGGGCGAAGAGGCTGTCCTCTTCAAGCGCGCGGTCGAGGCGGCCGTGATAGTTGAACATGATCTCGGCGGCGGGCAGCCCGCGCAGGCGCGCGGCCGTCTCGGCGTCGGACGAGAGGTACTTCAGCAGCCCGTATGTCAGGCCGCGCCGCGGGGCCGCGCGCAACTGTTCCTTGACACGCTTGAGCGTCGCGCCCTCGTCGCCGGTCGCTTCGAGTGCGACGGGGAAGAGGCTGGTGAACCAGCCGACCGTGCGCGAGGTGTCGGCGCCTTCGAACAGCTCCTCGCGCCCGTGCCCTTCCACATCGACGAGCACGCGCTCCGCGCCGGCCCACTCGCGCAGCGCCTCGGCCAACGCCGCCAGCAGCAGGTCGTTGACCTGCGTGCGGTAGGCTTTCGGTGCCTGCTGCAAAAGCGCGCTCGTCGTCTCCGCGTCGAGGCGTGCGGTGGCGGCGCGCACGTTCGCGGCCGTGTTCGCGCCCGAAGGATTATCGACGGGCAGTCGTCCGGCCTCGCCGCGCGCGAGCCCGAGCCAGTAGTCCTCGTCGCCTCGCGCCTCAGAGGTCTGCGCGTACTCGGCGAGGAGTTCGGCCCAACGCTTGAACGAGGTGGTCTTGGCCGGGAGGGCGGGCGACTCGCCGCGCGAGAGCTGCGCACAGAGGTTCCCGAGGTCTTCGAGCAGCACGCGCCAGGAGACGCCGTCCACGGCGAGGTGATGGATGACGACGAGCAGGCGTGCCGGCTCGCCCGCGCCGAAAGTGAAGTAGACGACGCGCAGCAGCGGCCCCGCCGCGAGGCAGAGTTCGGTCTGCGCCACGGCCGCGGCCCGCTCGACGGCCGCGCGTCTGTCCGGGGCCGGAAGTCCGGACAGGTCTACGTGTGTGAAGGGCGCCGCACCCTCGACGCCCGCGACCTCTTGCCGCCACCCGCCGTCTCCGTGCGTGAAGCGCAGGCGCAGCGCGTCGTGGTGTTCGACGAGGAGCCCGACGGCGCGCGCGACGTGCGCCGCATCCAGCGGCTCGCCGACGTTGAGCAGGACGGCCTGGTTATAGTGGTGCGGGTCAAGCGGCTCCTGCTCGAAGAAGCGGCGCTGGATGGGAGTTAAAGGGAGCGAGCCCGTGACCGACCCCTGCTCGGCCTCGGCGGCGGGCGCGGCCGAGCCGGCGGCGGCGGCCAGCTCCGCCACGGTCTGGTGCTCAAAGATCATCTTCGGCGTCAGCCGTATGCCGGCCTGCTGTGCCTTCGTCACCACCTGAATGGAGAGGATCGAGTCGCCGCCCAGCTCGAAGAAGTTGTCGCGCGCGCCGACCCGCTCCAGCCGGAGCACCTGCGCCCAGATGGCGGCCAGCGTCTCCTCGTTCGCGCCGCGCGGGGCGACGAACTCCGTCCCGGCTGTGAGCTTCGACTTGTCGGGCGCGGGCAGCGCCTTTCTGTCCACCTTGCCGTTCGGGCTGAGCGGCATGCGCTCAAGCGTGACGAAGGCCGTGGGGATCATGTACTCGGGCAGAAGCTCCTTGAGGTGCGCGCGCAGCTCGGCCAGTGTGGGGGCCGACTGCGGCTCGGCCACGAAGTAGGCGACGAGCCGCTTCATGCCGGGCGCGTCCTCGCGCGCAAGAACGACCGCCTCCCTCACGGAGGGGTGGCGCGCGAGCGCGGCCTCGATCTCGCCCAGCTCGATGCGGAAGCCGCGCACCTTCACCTGATGGTCGAGCCGTCCCAGATACTCGACCTCGCCGTCTGCCAGGTGGCGCGCGAGGTCGCCCGTGCGATAGAGACGTGCGCCCGGCTCCGCGGAGAACGGGTCGGGGATGAACTTCTCGGCCGTCAAGGCAGGGCGGTTCAGGTAGCCGCGCGCGACGCCTATGCCGCCGATGTGCAGCTCGCCCGCGACGCCCGCGGGGACGGGCGCGGTCTCGCGGTCGAGGATGTAGATCTGCGTGTTGGCGATGGGGCGGCCGATGGGCACGACGCGGCGCGGGCTGTCGCGCTCGCACTCCCAGAAGGTCACGTCCACGGCGGCCTCGGTCGGGCCGTAGAGGTTGTGCAGCCCGGTCGCCGGGAGCCGCGCGTGGAAACGCTCCTGCAACTCGAAGGGCAGCGCCTCGCCGCTACAGATGACGCGGCGCAGCGTCGCGCACTTCCGCTCAAGCCCCTCCTCTTCCACGAACGCCTGAAGCATCGAGGGGACGAAGTGCATCGTGGTGATCCGCTCGGCGCGCACCAGCTCGGCGAGGTAGGCGCTGTCCTGATGGCCGCGCGGGCGCGCCACGACGAGACATGCCCCGTACATCAGCGGCCAGAAGAACTCCCAGACCGACACGTCGAAGCTGAAGGGCGTCTTCTGCATCACGCGGTCGGCCGCGGTCAGTTGGTACGCCTCCTGCATCCAGACGAGGCGGTTGCAGATGCCCCGGTGCGTGTTGACGACGCCTTTGGGCCGACCCGTCGAGCCGGAGGTGTAGATCATGTAGGCCGCGCCCGCGGCGTCGGTCAGGCGCGGCGGGTTCTCGACGCCGTGGCACGCGACCGCGTCCCACTCTTCGTCGAGGCAGAAGACCTCCGCGCCGTGCGCCGGGACGGAGGCCGCGAGACGTTTCTGCGTCAGCAGCACCTTGACCGCGGCGTCTTCGAGCATGAAGGCGAGGCGGTCTTGCGGGTAGTCGGGGTCGAAGGGCACATAAGCGCCGCCCGCCTTCAGGACGGCGTAGAGGGCGACGACCATCTCGACGGAGCGCTCCGTCAGCACGCCGACGAGTGACTCGGGGCCGACGCCGCGCCCGCGCAGGTAGTGCGCGAGCTGGTTGGCGCGGCGATTCAACTCCGCGTAGGTGAGCGTCTCGTTCTCGAAGACGAGCGCCGGACGGTCGGGCGTCAAAGCGGCCTGCGCCTCGAACCACTCGTGCAGGCGGCGCCCCGAGGGGTAGTCGCGCCCCGTCGCGTTCCAGCCGCGGAGCACCTGCTCGCGCTCTTCGACGGAGATCATCTCAAGGCGTGAGATGCGCTCGTCGGGGTCGGCGGCGGCCGAGGCGAGCAGCGCCTCGAAGTGGCGCGCCATCCGCCGCGCGGTGGCCTCGTCGTAGAGGTCTGTGTTGTATTGCAGCCAGCCGACGATGCGGCCGTCCTTCTCTTCAAGACTCAGCTCAAGGTCGAACTTGGCGGCCGAGAGCCCGGAACGGGCGGGCGTCAGGGTGAGGCCGGACAGGCTCTGCTCGCTGTTCGGCGTGTTCTGCATGGCGAACATCACCTGAAAGAGCGGCGAGTGGCTGAGGTCGCGCTCGGGCTGCAACTCGTCCACCAGCCGCTCGAACGGAGCCTCCTGATGGTCGTTCGCGCCGAGGGTCGTCGCGCGCACCTCGGCGAGCAGCTCGCGGAAGGTCATCCCTGGGCGGAGGCGCGCACGCAGGACGAGCGTGTTGACGAAGAAGCCGATGAGTCCCTCGGTCTCGGCGCGGGTGCGCCCGGCGACGGGGGTGCCGACGGAGAAGTCCTCCTGATGACTGTAGCGGTAGAGCAGGGCGTCGAACGCGGCGAGCAGCGTCATGAAGAGCGTCGCGCCCTCGCGCAGACTCAGGCGACGAAGTTCTTCAGCCACCTCCGCCTCGACGCACACCGGCACGCTCCAGCCGTCGTAGCGCTGGACGGCGGGGCGGGGTCGGTCGGTGGGGAGTTCGAGGACGGGCGGCGCGCCCTTGAGCTGCTCGCGCCAGTAGGCGAGCTGGCGCTCGACGGCCTCGCCCGTCAAACGCTCGCGCTGCCAGAAGGCGTAGTCCGAATATTGGACGGGCAGCGGGGCGAGCGGCGAGGGGCGGCCCGCGGCGAAGGCTTCGTAGAGCGCCGCGACCTCGCGCTGGAGCAGACCTACCGACCAGCCGTCCGAGACGATGTGGTGCATGGTGAGCAGCAGGACGTGCTCCTCCGCGGAGAGTCGCAGGAGCTTCGCGCGCAGGAGCGGGCCGTGCCCGAGGTCGAAGGGCACGCGCGCCTCCGCCTTCGAGAGCCGCACGGACTCGGCCTCGCGCTCGCCCTCGGGCAAGTGCGAAATGTCTTCGAGGGGCAACGCCACCTCACACGCCTCGCCGACGACCTGCACGGGCCGTCCGTCCTCAAGCACGAAGGAGGTGCGCAACGCCTCGTGCCTCCTGACGACCTCCGACAGGCTGCGGACGAGCGCGTCCCGGTCGAGCCGGCCCGACATGCGCACGGCCACAGGGATGTGGTAGGCCGGGGAGCCGGGTTCGAGCTGGTCGAGGAACCAGAGGCGCTGTTGTGAGAAGGAGAGCGGCGCGGGCCGCCCGTCGCCGCGGCGCCGGATGGCCGCGGGGGCGGAGGCCGCGCCCGCCTTCTGTCCGAGTCGCCGGGTCAACTGCTCCAACTGGGCCGGGGAGAGGTTTGCGATGCGCTTGGATAAGTCCTTCATCTCGGGCACGTCTGACGGTGGGCAGGGAAAGTTTATCTTCCGGGGCGGCGGCCGGCTCTACAGCTCTCGCTCGGGCCAGGGCGCGGGCAGGAAGGAATCGACGACCGACCCGCGTCCCTCGCGCGCGGCGAGGTCGCGAACCAGATGGCCGACGGCGATGTCGAGCACGCCGAGCCCGAAGGGGCTGAAGACGACGATCTCCTCGGGGCGCTCGCGCGGGGTCGTGCGGCCGGCCAGCACGTCGGCCAGCGTGCCGCGAATAAAGTCGCGGTGGCCGACCATCTGCTCGGTCAGGTGCAGCGAGGTCTGCGCGCGGACGGCGTGGTCGATGTCGTCGGCGAAGTTGTTGCACGAGAGGATCACCTCGGGCGCGAGGTCGCGGAGTGAGACGTGCAGCACGGTCGCGCCGGGCGCGCAGACCGAGAGGTCTGAGATGTGCGGCGTCGGGGCGGTCGTCGCCAGCGAGATGACGGGTGAGCTGCCGAGCATCTCCCCGACGCTTCTCGCGACCTCGACGCGGAGGCCCAACACCCGCTCGGCCATGCGCCCGAACTGCGCGGCGCGCTCGGGGTCGAGGTCGGAGACGACGAGCCCGCGCAGGTCGGGGAAGACGGCGCGGAGGAAGCGGGCCACCTCGAAGTTGATGAGGCCACAGCCGAGCATCCCGACTGTCGCGGGCGGCCCCGCTTCGTGGAGGTGGCGGGCGGCGAGGGCGGCGCTGGCGGCCGTGCGGCGCGCGCTGATGACCGACGACTCCATGAAAGCCTCGGGCAGTCCCGTCAGGCTGGAGTTGATGACGAGGACGGCCGAGGCGCGGTCGAGCCCGCGCCCGAGGTTCGCGGGGAATGAGGCGATCCACTTGACGCCCGCCGTCTGGAACCCTTCGCCGAGGTAGGCGGGCAGCGCGATAATGCGGCTGCGCGGGTCTTCGGGGAAGAGGAGGAAGGTCGAGTGAGGGAGGGAACTGGCCCCACGCCCGTGGGCCTCGTAGGCCCGCCTCACGGCGTCGAGCACTTCCTGCTCGCGCCCTTCGAGGAGGGCGAGCACGTCACCCCCCGTCAAGATGTTCAAGCTGCCGGCATGCATAATGCGAGTTCCTTTTCTTCTTCTTGCCAGAGGTGTGAAATGTCGCCGAAGTGTTCGTTGACCCACGCGTCCGAGTAGACGGTGTCGAGGTAGCGCTCGCCGCGGTCGGCGAGGATGACGACGCAGTTGGCCCCGACGGGGATGGCCGGGGCCATCTGGCCGACGGCCGCGATGACGGCCCCGGCCGAGCCGCCGGCGAGGACGGCCTCGCGGCGCGCCAGACGGCGGCAGCCGACCACGCACTCGATGTCGGTGACGTGAATACAGCCCTTGACCAGGCCGTCGCGGTAGAGCGGCGGACGCACGGCCGCGCCGTGTCCGGGGATCAGGCGCTTGCCCTTCTGCCCGCCGAAGATGACGCTGCCGACGGCATCGACGGCGTAAATCTGAGTCCTGAGCCCGTGCATCTCGGCGTACTCCGCGCAGCCGCGCATCGTCCCGCAGGTGCTCGTGGCGCAGAAGAGGTAGTCGAGCTCGCCGTCAAGCGCCGTGACGATCTCGTGCATCGTCTGGTGGTGCGCCGTCGGGTTGTAGATGTTGGCGTACTGGTTGGGCCAGAAGCTGTTGGGCGTGACGGCGATCAGGTGGCGCACGCGGTTGATGCGCGCCTGAAGGTACTCGCCCGTCTCGGGGTCGGGCTCCGTGATCATGTCCACCGAGGCGCCGTAGGCTTTGAGCAGCCGGACGTTCTGCTGCGTCGTCTTCGGATCGACGACGCAGATAAAGCGCAGGCCGTAGAAGGAGCAGGCCTGCGCGAGGCCGATGCCCATGTTGCCGGAGCTGGACTCGACGACGGTCGAGCCCGGCCGGAGCTTGCCGCTCTCCAGGCCCTGGCTGATGATCTTGAAGGCCGGGCGATCCTTCATGCTGCCCCCGGGGTTGAGGGATTCGAGCTTGCCGTAGAGCTGAAAGTGCAAATCTTCGAACATGCGGCCCAAACGGATCAGGGGAGTGTTGCCGATAGCCGACAGGATGTTGTTATTCATGGGTGGGGGTCTCCTGCTGCCTGGTTAAAGCGGCCGGCGCGCTTGAGGGCGCCGGGACGACGGGTGGTATCAATGCACGCCGCCCGGGGCCGGAGGCGCGCGTCTCGCGCCTTCAGATGATGGAGGCCATGATGGCCTTCTGCATGTGCAGCCGGTTCTCGGCCTGGTCGTAGATGATCGAATTGGGGCCGTCGGCCACCTCGGCCGTGACCTGCTCGCCCCTCACGAAGGGCATGCAGTCCATGTAGAGAGCGCCGGGGTTGGCCCGCCTGAAGTGCTCCGCCGAGACGCACCAGTCGCTCTGGATTCCTTCCTTGAACTGCTCCTCCTCTTCGCGGGTCATCTTGAGGCTCTTCCAGTTCTTGACGTAGATGACGTCGGCCCCCTCGCAGCCCTCGTTGAGGTCGTTGGAGAACTCCAGCGTGCCGCCCGAAAGCTTGAGCGCCGACTCGGCGAACGAGACGTACTCTTCGTCAAGCTCGTAGCCTTTCGGGTGGACGAAGCGGAGATCCATGCCGAGGAGCGCGCCCGCCGACATCATCGAGTGGAGGACGCCGAGCGACTTCTGGCGCTTCGAGTAGCCCCAGCTCATGACGACCTTCTTCCGCTTGTAGCCCGCGCCGAAACGCTCGGCGAGCGTCAGCACGTCGGCCATCACCTGGCAGGGGTGATCCTTGTCGTCGAGCGCGTTGATCACGGGGACGTCGGCGTGCTCGGCGAGGGTGCGCAGCGACTCGCGCCCCTGCCCGTAGAAGTTCATGTCGTACATGCGGACGACGATGGCGTCGAGGAAGCGGCCCATGACGGCGGCCGTGTCCTTCAGGCTCTCGCGGTTGCTGAGCTGAAGGTCGCTGGCGTTGTAGTGCTCGGCGTGCGCGCCGAGCTGGTGCGCGCCGACCTGGAAGGAGATGCGCGTGCGCGTCGAAGCGACCCCGAACAGCATCCCGAGGTACTTGTCCTGTAGATGCCGCCGGCGGTCGTCGCCGTGCTTCATGGCAAGCGCCAGCTCAACCAGCCCTTCGAGTTCGGCCCGGTCAAAGTCCATCAAGTTGATAAAGTCTCTGCCTTTCAGATTCATCCTGTTCACCTCTTTCAAATGGGCCGCGCTAGTCGGCCGCCGTGCCAATGTTGTCGAAGAGTTGTGAGCCGTCGGTGACGTCGGGCAGCCCGTCGAGTTCGGCCAGGAGCGCGGCCATCTCGTCCTCGTCGGTCTGCGCGGCCTGCTCCTGAACGATAGCCAGTGCCAGCCCGGCGACGGTCGGCTCCTCGAAGAAACGGCGCAGGCCCACCTGCACACCGAAGTCCATCAGGACGCGCGACGTCAACTGAGTTGCGAGCAGCGAGTGGCCGCCCAGCTCGAAGAAGTTGTCCTCGACTCCGACCCGGCTCACCCCCAGCACCTCCGCCCAGATCTCCGCCAGCCGCCGCTCCGCCTCGTTGCGCGGCTCCACGTAGCTCTCCTCCGACTCCGCCGCCAAAGCTTCCGGCTCCGGCAGGGCCTTCCTGTCCACCTTCCCGTTGGGCGTCAGCGGCAGCGCGTCGAGCACGACGAACGCCGACGGCACCATGTACTCGGGCAGCAGCTCCTTGAGATGCGCGCGCAACTCCGCGGCCGCGCCCGACCCGCCGCCCTCGCCGCCCGCGACCGTCACGTAAGCGACGAGACGTTTATCACCGCCCGCCCCCTCGCGCGTCACCACGACAACGTCCTTGACGGACTCGTGACGGCCTATCGCCGCCTCTATTTCACCCAGCTCGATGCGGTGGCCGCGCACCTTCACCTGATGATCCAACCGCCCCAGGAAGTCGATCCGCCCGTCGGCCAGCCGCCGCACCAGGTCGCCCGTCCGGTAGAGCCGCGCCCCAACCTCTTCGGAGAACGGGTCGGGGATGAAGCGCTCGGCCGTCAGAGAGGGCCGGTTGAGGTAGCCGCGCCCGACGCCGTCACCCCCCACCAGCAGCTCGCCCGCCACCCCGACGGGGGCCGGTTGCAGCTCGGCGTCCGCCACGTAGAGCCGCGTGTTCGCCAGCGCCCGCCCCACGGCTACCCGCGCGCCCCCGGCCTCACCCTCCTCACGGATGAACTCGTGCGTCACGTCGTCGGAGCACTCGGTCGGCCCGTAGGCGTTGACCACCGGCACCTGCCCTCGGGTCGCGCGCAGCCAGGCCCGGCAGGCGGCCGGCGCCAGCGCCTCGCCCGTCGCCACCAGCCACCGCAGGCTCTCCGGCACCGCCTCCGCGCCCTCGCCTTCCAACTGCCCGGCGACCAGGCGCAGCAGCGACGGGACGACTTCGAGCACGGTCACGCCGCGGCGGCTGACCGACTCCAGCAGCCGGGCGGGGTCGTGCGCCCGCTCGTCGGGGATGACCTCGACGCGGGCGCCGGCCGCGAGCGGCGAGAGCATCTGCCAGACCGAGATGTCGAAGCAGAGCGGGGCGGTCTGCGCCACCACGTCCGCGGGCGAGAGCGCGAGGTCGCTCACTTTGGCGAGGAGGTGGTTGAGCATGCCGCGGTGCTCGACCATCGCCCCCTTGGGCGCGCCCGTCGAGCCCGACGTGTAGATGACGTAGGCCAGCGAGCGCGGGCCCGCCCACGCGAAGGGGGCGCGGCCGCGGCCCTCGCCCTCGGGGGCGGCGAGCAGCGCGTCGAGGTCGAGGAC
>JAFAVK010000006.1 GCA_019242475.1 Acidobacteriota bacterium
TCGTGGGGGCAGTTGGTCGCCGATTACCTTGCCAAGCGCGACTCGCTTGTGCTATCAATTCACATCGTAGACTCGCGCCACGAACCCACGACATTGGATTTGCAGCTCCGCGAATGGCTACTCGCGAACGGGAAGCCGTTCCTGACGGTCGCGACCAAATCCGATAAGCTCTCGCACAACGAGTCGCAAAAAAACCTCGCGCGCGCCCGCAAAGTGCTGGACGCCGTGGGACGGGGCGCAGGCGGGGAGTTGGTCGCATACTCCTCCACTACCGGGCACGGACGCGAACGCGTCTGGCGCGCCATCGAAGAGGCATTGGCCGCCTCACAACAATCCCCCCTGTGAGTATTGGAGCGGACGGAAGCATTGAGCGCAACCGCACGGGGCGGCCGGGCATCCAACAGGCGCACGGAAATCCCGCTAACCCATTTCGGAAGGCAGAGGCCGCGCACCTCAAGCGCGCCCCCACGGGGTGCACCGATAGGCATCATTCCCGACATACAATCGGCATTAATTTTGACCAGATTCTGAAGGCAACGCCGCACGGCGCCGGCCCCCTATTCTCGGGGGCACGGGCGCGCGGGGCGGATTAGAGGGCGCGCCGGACTTGCAAGGCCGGGCGCGGCGAAGAGAACAATCGAGATGTCACGAGAACGCACAACACGCACACGCACAAGCAGCAGGTCGAGCGCCAACGGCGCGTCGTCCGACCGGGAGATCGGCAACCGGGCCGCCGCCGCCGTCGAGCCGATGCCCGACATCGAACTGCCCGAGGTGGACGGGGACGCCGAGGAGGCCGCGAACTTCCGCGGCGACGGCGACACCTTCAACCTCGCCACGCTCAAGGAGATGTCCATCTCCAAGCTGACGCAGATCGCCAAAGACCTCGACGTGCCCGGCGCGACGGGGATGCGCAAGCAGGAGCTGATCTTCAAAGTCCTCGCGGCGCAGACCGAGAAGAGCGGCCTCATCTTCAGTGAGGGCGTGTTGGAGACGCTGCCCGACGGCTTCGGCTTCCTGCGCGCGCCCGAGTACAACTACCTGCCCGGCCCCGACGACATCTACGTCTCGCCGTCGCAGATTCGCAAGTTTGACCTGCGCACGGGCGACACCGTCTCGGGCCAGATTCGGCCGCCCAAGGAGGGCGAGCGCTACTTCGCGCTCATCAAGGTCGAGGCCATCAACTTCGAGGCGCCCGGCGAGTCGCGCGACAAGGTCTTCTTCGACAACCTGACGCCGCTCTACCCGGACGAGCAGTTGCGGATGGAGACCGCGGGCGAGAACATCGTCGGCCGCGTCGTTGACCTCGTCACGCCGCTCGGCAAGGGGCAGCGCGGCCTCATCGTCGCCCCGCCCCGCACCGGCAAGACGATGATGCTCCAGGCCATCGCCAACTCCGTCTCGCAGAACCACCCCGAGGTCACGCTCATCGTGCTGCTCATCGACGAGCGCCCCGAGGAGGTCACCGACATGCAGCGCTCGGTGCAGGGCGAGGTTATCTCCTCGACCTTCGACGAGCCGCCGACCCGCCACGTGCAGGTCGCCGACATGGTCATCGAGAAGGCCAAGCGCCTCGTCGAGCACAAGCGCGACGTGGTCATCCTCCTCGACTCCTTGACGCGCCTCGCGCGCGCGCACAACGCGGTCGTCCCGCCCTCGGGCAAGATTCTCTCGGGCGGTATCGACGCCAACGCCTTGCAGCGCCCGAAGCGCTTCTTCGGCGCCGCGCGCAACATCGAGGAGGGCGGCTCGCTCACCATCATCGCGACCGCGCTCATCGACACCGGCTCGCGCATGGACGACGTGATCTTCGAGGAGTTCAAGGGCACCGGCAACTCGGAAATCCACCTCGACCGCCGCCTCTCCGACAAGCGCCTCTTCCCGGCCATCGACCTCCAGAGGTCTGGCACGCGTAAAGAAGAGCTGCTCATCTCGAAGGAAGACCTCAACCGCATCTGGGTCATGCGCCGCGTGCTCAACCCGCTCTCGCCCGTCGAGCAGATGGAAGTGGTTCTGGAGCGCCTCGGCAAGACCAAGAACAACTCCGATTTCCTCGCCTCGATGCAGACTTAAAGACCGTAAACCGTGAACCGTAAACCGTGACAGGTGAAAGACAGCTTTTATCTTGTCACGGTTTACGGTTCACGGTTCGCGGCTTTCCCCTTTCTTGACAAACCCGACGCGGCTTCGCGATATTATCCCCTGATTTAGCAGTTAAGTTTGTGCACGAAGGGCTCGCGCCCGCAGTGGGGCGCGGTGTGGTTAAAGGGATAAGTGCGCGTCGCGTTTCTCTCGTCCGAGGCGGTGCCTTTCGCCAAGACCGGCGGGCTCGGGGACGTGGCCGGCGCGCTCCCGAAGGCGCTCGTCGGCGCGGGCGTGGACGCGTGCCTCATCCACCCGCTCTACGACACGACCGACCGCGGGCTGATTGAAGAGAAGGTCTTTGACAACCTCGAAGTGGACTGGCTCGGCGGGCGCCGCACGGTCTCGGTCTACCTGTCTTACGCGGCGGGCGCGCCGGCCTTTTTAATCGACGCGCCGGAATACTTCGCGCGCGGCAAGGTCTACGGCTTCGGCGACGACCACTACCGCTTTGCCTTCTTCAGCCGCGCGGCGCTCGCGCTCCTCGGCCGCCTGGGCCAGGCGCCCGACGTGTTGCACGGGAACGACTGGCCGTGCGGCTTCGCGGCGACGTGGCTCTGGGCGGGCCGACAGTGGGGCGGGTTCCTCGGGCAGACGCGGACGCTGATGTCGATTCACAACCTCGCCTACCAGGGTCTCTTCGACCCCGGCGATCTGTACCGGCTCGGCTTCCGCGGCGGCGAGGAGTCGAACGTCTTCATGTCGAACGGCGCGGCCTCGTCTTTGAAGGCCGGGCTGATGACCTCGGACGCCATCTCGACCGTGAGCCCGCGCTACTCCTTCGAGATACAGGGGCACGAGCAGGGCTACGGGCTCGACTGGCTGATGCGGCAGCGGCGCGACCGGCTCGTCGGCATCACGAACGGCGTGGACTACGACGTGTGGAACCCCGAGACCGACCCGCACCTGCCGGCGCACTACTCGGCTGAAGACCTTTCGGGGAAGCTCGAGTGCAAGCTGGAACTGCTGCGCCGCTTCGGGCTGCCGGAGGAGCCGGACAGGCCCGTCGTCGCCTCCATCTCGCGCCTCGTCGCGCAGAAGGGGTTCGACTTAATCAAGCACGTCGCGTGGGAGATGCTTACGGCGGGCGCCTTCTTCGTCTCGCTCGGCTCGGGCGAGCACGAGTACGAGAGTTTCTTCCAGTGGCTCAAGGACAGCGCGCCGAACCGGGTCGGCATCTACCGCGGCTTCGACGAGCCGCTGGCGCACCAGATCGAGGCGGGCGCCGACATCTTCCTGATGCCTTCGCTCTACGAGCCGTGCGGCCTGAACCAGATGTACTCGATGCGCTACGGCACGGTGCCGGTGGTGCGCGCGACCGGCGGGTTGGACGACACGGTCGAGGAGTTCGACCCCGAGGAGGGCACGGGCACGGGCTTCAAGTTCGGCCCCTACAACGCGCACGCGCTCCTCGACAAGGTGCGCGAGGCGCTCTACTGGTACACGCGGAAGGACGCGTGGGGCCGGATACAGTCGAACGGGATGCGGGTGGACAACTCCTGGGGCGCGGCCGCGCGCAAGTACGTCAGGCTCTACCACGCGCTGTTCGACCTGTGAGGACACTTTGGTTTAGTCAGCGACAGTTAAAGCAGTCGAAGGAGATTTGAACTCATGAGTGAATACGTGAAGGAAGTAAGCGACAGCAACTTCGAGTCGGACGTGCTCAACTCGGACAAGCCCGTCCTCGTGGACTTCTGGGCGCCCTGGTGCGCCCCCTGCCGGATGCTGGCGCCGACGGTCGAGGCCGTCGCGCAGAACTTCGGGGAGACGGCCTCGGTCGTCAAGCTCAACGTGGACGACAACCCGGCGGTCTCGCAGCGCTACGGCATCAAGGGCATCCCGACGCTCATCCTCTTCAAGAACGGCAAGGAGGAGGAGCGCGTCGTCGGCGCGACCTCGAAGGAGGCCATCTCGCGCATGATCGACAAGCACGTCCAGAGCGGCGCGGCCAGCGCCTGAACTTGAGGGGCGGCGCGGGCGTACCAAACCCTTGCGGGGGCGGACGGCCGCGCCGCTCGCCTGCTCCCGCCGCGTGGGGTCGGGCGTCCCAGTCAGCCGCGAGTGATGAGACCAACCACCGCCAGTCGCGCCGCACGGCAGCGCCGCTCGTTCGAGGAGCGGCTCGCCGCGAAGCGCGCCGAGGCCGTCGCGGACGCCAAGTTCCGCGCGCGGCAGGCGCACGGCAAGCTCCGCCGCTTCGTCCGCATCCGCTTCAAGAAGGACGAGGTCGTCGAGGCGCTCGCCCTGCGGCGCGGCGACTGCAACCGCTGCGGCGCCTGCTGCGAGATTCTCTTCAAGTGCCCCTTCCTCAAGAAGCACGGCGACGGCACGACGACCTGCGGCATCTACGAAGACCGCCCCTCGCAGTGCCGCCTCTTCCCCATCGACCAGCGCGACCTCGCGGAGGTGCGCGGCACGTGCAGCTTCTACTTCATCGAGAAGCCGATCAAGCTGGAAAGAGCGAGTTGAAAGGCAGATGTTAGATGTTAGATGTTAGATGTTAGTCAAGGCATGCGGCCTTCACTAACATCTAACATCTAACATCCAGCATCTAGCACCTGACTTCCATGCCTAAAGTAATAGTCGTGATTGGCGCGCAGTGGGGCGACGAGGGCAAGGGCAAGATCGTCGATCTGCTGGCCGAGCGCTTCGACGTGGTCGCGCGCTACCAGGGCGGCCACAACGCCGGCCACTCCGTGAAGGTCGGGGACAAGTCTTACGCCTTGCACCTCATCCCCTCGGGGATCATCCACCCGGGCAAGACGTGCGTCCTCGGCAACGGCATGGTCATCGACCCCATCGCCTTCTTCGCGGAGGCCGACCGCCTCACCGCGCAGGGGCTCTCCGTCACGCCCGACCGCGTCAAGGTCAGCTCGCGCGCCCACCTCATCCTCCCCTACCACCGCGCCCTCGACCACACCAGCGAGGAGCGCCTCGGCAACGAGAAGGTCGGGACGACTTTGCGCGGCATCGGCCCCGCCTACGAGGACAAGGCGGGCCGCCGCGGCATCCGCGTCGCCGACGCGATGAACCCGGAAGTCCTGCGCGCGCGCATCGAGCGCAACATCGCGGACGCCAACCTCATCATCCGCGAGTACCGCGGCACGGAACTCAAACCCGACGAGGTCTTCAGGGAGATCGCCCCGCTCGCCGAGCGCATGCAGGCGTTCGTCACGGACACGACGCACTTCATCAACCGCGCCGTCCGCTCCGGCCAGAGCGTCCTCGTCGAGGGCGCGCAGGCCACGCTCCTGGACGTTGACCACGGCACCTACCCGTTCGTCACCTCTTCGAGCACGACCGCGGGCGGCGTCTGCGCGGGGCTGGGCTTAGCGCCGCAGAAGATCAGCGGCGTGCTCGGCATCGTCCGCACCTACTCGACGCGCGTCGGCGAAGGCCCGTTCCCGACCGAGATGCTCGAAGGCGAGGAGGAGATCGGCCAGCTCATCCGCGAGCGCGGCCACGAGTACGGCGTCTCCACGGGGAGGCCGAGGCGCTGCGGCTGGTTCGACGCCTTCGCCACGCGCTACGCCGCCGACATCAACGGCTTCGACACGGTCGCTTTGACCAAGCTCGACATCCTCGACGCGCTCGACGAGATCAAGGTCTGCGTCGGCTACGAGCGCAACGGGGCGGCGTGCGAGTCCTTCCCCGCCGTCTCCCAGGAGCTGCGCGAGGTCGAGCCCGTCTACGAGACGCTGCCCGGCTGGCGCACCTCGACCGAGGGCATGACCGAGTTGGAGCAGCTCCCCGGCGCCGCGCGCGACTACGTCGAGTTCATCTCCGCGCGGATCGGCGTCCCCGTCGGGCTCGTCTCGACCGGCCCCGAGCGCAGCCAGACGATCATCGTCCGCGACTCGGCGCTCGCGCGCTGGCTCGAACCCTGAAAGTGAGGCGCGTCCACGTTGAAAGAAGGGCGCAGAAAAGTTGTGCGCGTGGCGACCGACCTCCCCGTCGAGTGGGGGCTCACGCCGCGCTACGAGCACCACGGCAAGATCACTTCCCTGAGCCGCGGCGGCTGCCTCCTCCAGACCGAGGCCATCCAGCCCCTCTTCGGCAAGACGATCTACGTCCGCATCCCACTGCCCGAGCGCGAGTGGTGGGAGGTGCGCTGCGAAGTCCTCTACTACCTCCGCGACGTGGGCTTCGGCGTCGAGTTCTCGGGCTTCACCGACAAGGACTCCGCCACCCTCCGCGCCCTCATGCGCCACCACCAGGAGCAGCCGCCCGACGCCCCGGCGGAGTGAGTTTGAATAATCGAAACCCCGTCACTATAATCACCCACGCGCGGGCCGATAGCTCAGTTGGTAGAGCAGCTGGCTTTTAACCAGCGGGTCGCAGGTTCGAGTCCTGCTCGGCTCATCAACGGATGAAAAGCGGAGGCGCGGCTCGATGATTCAGTTCATCGAGCCGCGCCTCCGCTTCTGTATACGGAAATAGTTATTCTTGCCCGTCAATCAGGCGGCGGCGCAGAGCGAGGTCTCGGCGAGGACGGAGCGCATGGAGACGTGCTTGAGGAGGATTTCGAGGTAGCAGGTGAAGCGGTGCAGGTAGCGCCGCGACGAACGGCGGTCGCAGAGCAGCGGGAGGGTGAGGCCGTCGATGAAGCCCTGGCAGGTCTCCTGATCCTTCTGCATGAGGTGGCGCATGCTCCCGGCGCGGAAGAGTTCGAGCCGCTCGGAGAAGTTGACGAGCGCCTCCGCGCCGTCGTGCCACTCGGCGAAGCGCGCGCTGCGCAGCACGGCGTCGAGGTCTTCGTAGAGGCGCAGGGAGTTGTCGCGCTTGGCCCGGAGGTCTTCGAAGAGGTCGGCGGCGTCCACGTCGGCGCGGAACGTGCGCGCCAGCGAGACCGTGGACTGCTCGAAGCAGTTGCGCAAAAGGTCGTGCGCTTCGGAGAGGAGCGTGCGCGCCTCGCCGTCCTCGGCGGACACCTGCGCGCAGGGGAGCAGGCGCTCGAAGACGGCGCGCAGCTCGTGGCGCACGGCGAAGCTCACGCGCTCCAGCTCTTCGAAGAGCGCGTCGGGCGCGTCCTGACAGGCGCAGAAGTAGTCGAGGCCGCCGGCCGTCGCCAGCGCCTCGCAGCGCACGGCCTCGAAGATGAAGTGCGCCTGGTCGGCCGTGCCGTCGGCTCCGACGGCCTCGCGCACGCCGTCGAGGTAGCCGAGGAGGCGTCTGAGGTCTTCGAAGACGCCGCGGACGAACTCGCGCGTGTCGCCGTGCTCGATACTCTGCAAGATCGAAATGAGCTGGGGCTGCATCGGGGCAACCTCCTTCGGAAGGGAGATGGACGGTCGGTTTCCAGCTTGGTTTGACGTGACGCTTGCACGGCGTGGCCGGTGCGGCGTGGAGGGCTAAAGGTAAGCGGCCTGGCGGCCTTTCCGACGGAGAAGCGGGCGGGCCAAGGAAGCCCCTCCCGGCGAGAGCTACATCGAACTTAGCATCCGGGCGCGGCCGGACACAAGAACTTTTTTCGGAAGCCGAACCGGCTGCGTCCAGCCTTTCATTGGCCGGACGCAGCCGGTTCGGGAAATTGAAATCTCAAATTTGAAATTTCAAATCTTAACTTAAGACCTCTGCCCGAGGGGCATCATCATCGGCAGGCGCGGCGGGAGGCCGCCGCCGTGCGCGCGGGCGGGCACGCGCCGCGGGGCCGGGTGGACGTTCTCGAAGAAGTCCACGGCCGCGACGCGCAGGCCCACGTCGCGCCCCAGATGCTCGCCCAGGTACCACTTGTGTTCGAGCACGCTCGGCCAGACGGCGCGCGCCTCACGCGCCGACAGCTCGACGCCGGCCAACCGCCGCAGCGCACGCCTCAGGCGGCGAGCGCTCTGCTCGACGGCGACGGACGCCGCGGGCCTCTCCGACTCGAACGACAACGGCATGAACAATCCTTCGTGCGCCTTCCAACTCTGGTGCTTCAGATAGATTGAGAGCAGCTCGCTTGCTACGCGTCGAAACTTGATTTTGGCTGACATAACTTTCTCCTTACACAATACGTTCTCTGTAACATTGTGCGGGGGACTATGCGCCCCACCACAAACATCGTACGAACCGCGTGTGTCAAAGATGTTATGTCTCGCCGTATAAATTTCAATCGCGCACATGAGCCATTCTAATCGCGCGGGGACAAAATCGTTCCCCGCTTCAGCGCAGGCCGAGCGCCTTCAGGTATCCCCCGTTGACCTTGCAGTTCCTGAACTTGACCTGCTCAAGGTACTCGGCGAGCGCGCGCTCGACCTGCTCGCGCGGCGGGCGATTCTTCCGCACGTCCTCGAAGGTCGTGCGCGGGTGGTCGGCGAAGGCCGCGACCGCGTCCCAGTCGGCGGGCTTGTTGATTGAGACGATGCATGACGCGGCGTCGAGCTTCTTGTAGGGCCAGAAGCACCAGCCGATGCGGTTGCGTTCGAGCAGCTCGCGGAAGGAGGCGACCCACTCGTCCTTATTCTCGCCCGACTCGCCCAGCCAGACCGGCACGCCGTACTTCCGCGAGAAGTCAACGTACTCCTGCACGGCCTCCTGCTTCACCTCCATCCAGTATTTATGAAACGTGTAGGCCACACGGCCGTCGAACGGCGGGCCGAAGACTTTGAAGTTCGTGTCCCACTGCGCGCCGCCGAGGAAGACGACGTGGTTCTTGTCCACCTCCCTGATGCCCGCGACGATCTTTTTGTATAAGGGTTCGAGCCGCGGGTTGAAGTGCGCGGCGTCGAAGTAGTGCGCGACGGGCTCGTTGAGCAGGTCGTAGCCGAGGACGGCCGGCTCCTGCGCGTAGCGCGCGGCCAGCTTCCGCCAGAGGTTGACGGTCAAGTCCTGCGCCTCCGCGCTCTCGAAGAGGAAGGGGTAGCCGAAGCTGTCGTCGATGTTGTCGCCGGTCTGGCCGCCAGGCGCGGCGTGCATGTCGAGGATGACGTAGAGCCCCTCGCGCCGGCACCAGCCGACGACGCGGTCGAGCAGCTCGTAGCCGGCGCCTTCGAGCCGCGCGGGCTCGCCCTCCGTGACGAAGAGGCGGTAGTTGAAGGGCACGCGGACGGAGTTGAAGCCGGACTGCTTGATGAAGCGGATGTCTTCGGCCGTGACGTAGTTGTCGCGGTAGGTTTTCCAGAAGCGGCGAGCCTCCGCCTCGCCGACGAGCTGGTTGACGACCGTCTCGATGAGGCGCGGCGAGTTGGCCGTCTTGAACTTGAACATGTAGCCCTCTGGCAAAAGCCAGTTGCCGAGGTTGATGCCCTTCAAAAGCAGCGGGCGCCCGTCGGGCGCGACGAACTCCCTCCCCCGCGTCGTCACGAACTTGGCCCGCGCGTCTGCAACCCGAAAGTTAGCTAAGAGCAGCAGGAGGGCGAGCGAGACGAGCAGCGCCTTTCTCTTCATAGTCGGCATGAGTCAGACCTTTTAGCTCGTTGATGAATTTGACGAAGCGGCGGCGCGGCGCATGTTCCGCTTGTCAAATTCGACGACGCGCTCGACGAGCCCGGCGTCGAACGCCTCACGCCCTTTGAAGATTTTGACCTCGAACATGAAAGCCCCCGCGCCGCGCGTTCAAAGGTCGGTCGAGAAGAGGTTGACATCAAACTCTTCGCCCGTGAGCCTGACCGCGCGCTCGAACCTCATGCCGAGTTTTTCGAGCACGCGGATCGAGCTGGCGTTGTCGGGGTTCACGACGGCGTAGAGGCGCGGCAGGCCGAGCACGTCGCGCGCATAAACCGCCGAGGCCGAGGCCGCCTCGAACGCGTAGCCCCGCGCGCGGAACTGAGGGAGGAAGGCGTAGCCGACCTCGACGCCGGGCACCGGCGCCCCCCTCTTCAAAAGCCCGCAGATGCCCGCGGGCGCCTTCCCTTCTTTCGTCTCGACCAGCCACAGGCCGAAGCCGTGCTGCCGGTAGCTCTCGGCGAAACGCTCTTCGATGTAGCGCGCGGCGCCCTCCAGCGTCCGCACGCCGCGGTCGGCGATGAAGCGGATGAAGCCCGGGTCGTTCAAGAGTTCGAGGATGAACGCCGCGTCCGCCCCGGACAACTCGCGCAAGGATAAACGCTCCGTCTCGATGACGCTCAAGTGTGAAGCACCGCCTTCGTTTTTTAACAACGGGTCGCCTCGAATCATACCCCGCGCGCGCCGCAACCGAAAGATAATCTCTTCGCAACGCAGTTCGCGCGCGCGGGGCATATGATTACCCTGCTCTTCCCGAATGCTCTTGCCTCGTTTTGCAGCTCTCTTAACAGTCAGAACCCGACGCCTTGACGGCGCACGCGTGTGCCGCGGGCCACTTGTGCCCGCGCCCGCGGCGCGCCGAGCGCCGACCCCTTTTGGATGGAGGAATAATTTCGATGTTGAGAATGGGACGTTCCCCTAAAGTCGAGTCCAACGAACCCGCGGCCGCTGAGTCTCCGTCCGCCCCGACGCAGCCCTTGCAGCCGCCGCCGGCGACGCCCGCACAGGCTTACCCTTATCAACCGCAGCCCGCCGCGCACAGTTACGAGCAGCCCGCGCGACCCGCGCAGCCCGCCGCGACCGCGACGCCTTCCGCGCCGCGCGCGGTCACGGAGTCGGAGGCGCTGGCGCGCGACCTGCGCGAGGGTGTCGTGAGCGGCTTCGTCGGCGGGGGCACGGTCGTCTCCGGCGACGCCGAGTTCAAGGGCATGCTCCGCATCGACGGCCGCTTCACGGGGCGCGTGCGCTCGGAGAAGGGCTCGCTCATCGTAAGCGCGGGCGGCGTGGTCGAGGCGAACATCGAGGTCGCCTCCGCCAAGATCAACGGCACCGTCAACGGCGACATCAACGCCACGGGGCGCGTCGAACTCGGCCGCTCGGCGCGCGTGCACGGCAACATCCAGACGCCCGCCCTCGTCATCGAGGAGGGCGCCGTCTTCGAAGGCAACTGCCGCATGCAGACGCAGCCCAGGCCCGAGGCGGCAAAGACGCCGAAGGCCGAAGCGCCCCGCCCCGTCGCCGCCGCCGCGACACAGCCCAGGCCGCCCGCGGCCAAGCCGACGCCCGCGCCTGCGCCCGCCAGCAACGGCGCCGTTCGCGCCGCCGCGGTTGCCACCACTTCCCCCGAGCCGACCGCCTGACCCGCGGACGGGCGCGGCGAGGCCCGTACACCCCGCCGCGCCCACCGGCCGAAGGAGAGCAGTAGGCAGTAGGCAGATGGCAGTAGGCAGTTGAAGGCAGGAAGGTGCCTGAAATAATCGGGGGAGGCGAGTTGCGAATCTCGCCTCCCCAGATTGCTTCGGCTGCTTTCTCTTTCTTTTAACTGCCTACTGCTTTATTACGCGACGAGCATGCGCAGGCCGGCGAGCCCTTGGGAGTTGGCTTCCCTTATAGACTCGGGCGAGGCTTCGGAGAGGAGGCGGCCGATGGCCGCGGCGTTGACCGCCTTCGAGAAGAGGTAGCCCTGGCCGTAGTCGCACGAGAGCGCGCGGAGCTGCGCGAGCTGTGCCTCGGTCTCGACGCCCTCGGCGACGACGCACATGCCGAGGTTGCGCGCGAGCAAGAGGATGGTGCGGACGATCTCGCCGTTCTCGTCCTCCCCGCCCATGCGGCTGATGAAGGAGCGGTCAACCTTGAGCGTCGTCGAGGGGAAGTGATGCAGGTAGCTCAAAGAGGAGTAGCCGGTGCCGAAGTCGTCGATGCTCGACTCGACGCCGAGCGCGCGCAACTGCCGGAGCATCTCGATGGTCTTCTCGATGTTCTCCATCACGACCGACTCGGTGATCTCAAGCTTCAGGCTCTCGGGCTTGAGCCCAGAGGTCTCAAGCGCCTCCCTGATCTGCTCGCACAGCTCGGGGTTGGCGAACTGGCGCCCCGAGAGGTTGACGCTCACGTACATCTCCGCGGCGCGCGGGAACTGCGACTGCCACTCGCGCATCTGCCGGCACGCCTCTTCGAGCGCCCAGCGGCCGACCGGGAGGATCAGGCCCGTCTCCTCCGCGACGGGGATGAATTCGACCGGCGAGATGAAGCCGTGTACGGGGTGGCGCCAGCGCAGCAGCGCCTCGAAGCCCTGCACCACGCCCGTCTCCAGGGAGACGATGGGCTGGTAATAGACCATGAACTCCCTCCGGTCTAACGCGCGCCGCAGGTCTGTCTCCAGGTGCAGGAGGTTGACGGCGCGCGTGTGCATCTCCTTGTCGAAGATTTCGTAGCGCGATTTGCCGAGGGACTTCGCGCGGTACATCGCCGTGTCTGCGTCGCGCAGGATGTCGTCCGGCCGCTCGTAGCCCGTGGTCGAGGGGGCGATGCCGATGCTCGCCGTCGTGTAGACCTCGTGGCCGCCGAGGTTGAACGGGAGCGCCAGCTCCTTCTGGATGCGCTTCGCGATGGCCGTCACCTCGCGCGTGGCCGTCACGTCTTCGAGCAGGATGGTGAACTCGTCGCCGCCGAGGCGCGCGACCGTGTCGCCGGGGCGCAGGCAGGTTTCGAGCCGGCGCGCGATGCCGACGAGGAGCTGGTCGCCGATGGCGTGGCCCAAGCTATCGTTGATGACTTTGAAGCGGTCGAGGTCGAGGAAGAGGACGGCGAAGTGGTCGGCGCCGAGCCGCTTGTGGCGCGCGAGCGCGAGCTTGAGGCGGTCGATGAAGAGCGCGCGGTTCGAGAGTCCCGTCAGGGCGTCGTGGAAGGCGTCGTGCAAGAGCTGGCGCTCGGCCTGCTTGCGGTCGGTGATGTCCTGTATCTGGAAGATGAGGCGCGAGCCGGCGCTCGGCCCGCCGCCGACGCGCGAGATGCTCAGGTAAATCCAGACGACGTGGCCGTCCTTGTGGATGTAGCGCTTCTCCGTGTGGCAGGTCGGCAGCCGGCCTTCGAGCATCTGGGAGACGTGCGCGCGCACCGAGGTCAGCTCGTCCGGGTGCGTGATCTCCTGGAAGGTCATCCCGAGCAGCTCCTGCTCGTCGTAACCGAGGATGTCGCAGAGGGAGCGGTTGACCTGAAGCCAGCGCCCCTCCGCAGAGACCAGGGCCATGCCGATGGCCGCGTAGTCGAAGGCCGAGCGGAAGCGCTCCTCCGATTCGCGCAGCGCGGCGACGTGGCGCTCGACCGTCTCGATGTTCTTCAGGTAGGTCTGGTAGGCCAGATAGACGACGGCGACCAACGGCGTCGCGACGACGAAGGCGGTGAAGCCCGCGACGCCGACGAGTTTGGCGATGATCCCCGTGGCCGCCACGCCGACGAAGTACGTGACCGAAGTCCAGTGGTAATACTTGCGCCACGTCTCCCAGAGCGCCTGCCCCGTCTTGAGGGCCATGCCGGCGGCGACGAGCGAGGAGTTGACCGCGTACTGCGTCACCGCCATCACGCAGAGGCCCAACACGAAGACGTGCGCCGGGCCGGACGCCAACCCCTCGACCGGGCCGAAGCAGAGGCGCAGCGTCCAGACCGTCACGGAGGTCGAGAGCGCGGTGACGGCCATGTTGGCGAGGAAGGTCTGCGGGCGGCGCGACAGGCGCAGCGTCGAGCTGAAGCCGTCGAGCGCCGCCAGCAGGACGGCCGCCTCGCCGCCGCAGAGCAGGACGGCGAGCAGGACGAACGTGTCGGAGACGGAGATGTGCGAGCTGAGGCGCGGAATCTTGACCGTGATGCGCGCGCCGATGAGGAGCGAGAGGATGCAGAGCAGCAGGAAGTAGAAGTCCAAACGCGCGGCCGGCAGGCGCCAGAGCGCGCACGCGAGCACCGCGCCCCCGGCGGCGATCAGAAGGCGGAAGTAGGTCTGTGTGTGGCGGTGCGGCCCTGGCGAGTCCATCTGGCACCCTCGTCCCGGCGGAGTTCCCGGGCGGCAGGGTGAGGGGTGTGTCCGTGTTTGAAGGCCGCGCGGCGCGTGCGAGTTGGGACAAGTCGCGCCGCGCGGCCTCAGGTCGAGAAGCCTACTGCATGCAGGTGGTGTTGTCGCCCTCCATCTGCGCCGACTGCGCCGCGATGTTCGCGTCGCCGAAGAGGATCGTGTCGCCGAAGAGGGCGGTGTCCGACAAAAGGATGCCGTCCCCGAACATGACCGAGTCACTCATGAGGTGGCCGTCGCTCATCAAGTGGCCGTCGCTCATGAGGTGCCCGTCGCTCATCAGGTGGCCGTCGCCGAAGAACATCCCGTCGCCGAACAGGCGCTCGCCGCCGAAGAGGGGCGAGCCGTCGCTCAGGCTGACGCCGTCGCCGAACGCGACGCTGCTCGTCCAGATCGTGCCGTCACTCATCAGATGGCCGTCGGCGCCGAGGAGCATCCCGTCGCTCAGGAGGAAGCCGGTGCCGTAGACCTTCTGGTACTTCGTTAACAGCTCGCCGCCCGTCGCGTAGCCGTAGTCGAGGACGAGCCCCTGCGCCCAGGGGAAGGTGTAGCCGGCGACGGTCGTCGAAGGGGTCGGCGCCGCGCCCGTCAGGAGCGGCGCGCCGAGCGGGGTCGAGGCGTTCAGGTCTGTGCGGACGAGCTTCGCCAGGCGGATGGCGCCTTCGACGTTCAACTCCCCGGCGCCCTGCTCCAGCGTGTTGAAGCCCGGGAGCGGCTGCGCCGTGTACATGAGGATCATCTTCACCATGTTCGGCGTCAGTTTCGGGTTGGCCTGGAGCATCAGGGCGGCCGCGCCCGCGACGAGCGGCGTCGCCATCGACGTGCCCGACAGGTACATCAGGCGCCGGTTGTCGGAATCGACCAGCCCCGAGTCGAGCTTCGGGTTCTGCTTGACGAGGTTGTTCACGTTGCCGCCGCCGTCGTCGGCTTCGGCGTAGATGAGTTTGTTGCCGGGGGCGCACAGGTCGGGCTTGACGAGGTTGTCGAACTGGCGCGCGCCGGCCGCGTCCACCCAGGAGCCGCGGGTCGGGCCGCGCGAGCTGTAGGTGGCGATGCCGTCGTCGTCGCGCGCGTCGGTGCCGAAGGTGTTGGTCGCGCCGACGGTGATGGCCGAGGGCTCGTCGCCGGGCGAGTGGATGGCGCCGTAGAGCTTCGCGCCCGAGGCGTCCTTGCCGTTGTTGCCGGCGGCGGCCACGACCACGATGCCGGCGTCAACCAGCTTGCGCACGGCCAGGCACAGAGGGTCTACGCGGTACGAGTCAACGGCCGGTGCGCCGAGGCTCATGTTGACGACGCGGATGTTGTACCTCGTCGCGTTCGTCGGGTTGGAAGAGCTGAGCGGCTTGCTCGGGTCAACGGGGCTGAGAATCCAGCTGAGCGCGCTCAGCAGGTCGGAGATGCGGCCGCGCCCCAGCGAGTCGAGCACGCGCAGGTTGATGAGGTCGGCGCCCTTGGCGATCCCCTCGTAGGCGCCGCCCGAGACCGTGCTCAACCCCGCGGCCGAGGCGGCGACGTGCGTGCCGTGCCCGTAGAAGTCTTTGTCCGTTTTGCCCTCGCCCGTGAAATCCTTCTTGAACTTGACGCGGCTCCCCGAGAGGTCGAGCTTCAGGGCGAAAGCCTTGTGCGAAACGTCCATCCCGGAGTCCACGATGGCGATGCCGACGCCCGTGCCGTCCAGGGTCTGGCCGAGGAGGCCGGAGACGAGCCCGGCGTTGCGGATCATCTCAGTCCCCGTGGTCGTCACGACGTGCCCGGCCGAGACGACGTTCTCGTCGGTCGAGACGAAATGCACCTCGTCGAGGGTGGAGAGTTCATCGACCGCTGCGAGCGGGAGGTCGAGCGCGAGCGTGTCGAAGTTTTCGTGCCTGGCGCGCACGTGGACGCCGGTGCGGTTGAGCAGCGCGTTGAGCCGCCCCGAAGGCTTGCCGTTCAGTTGCAGGATGACCTGCGCCGTCTCACCCGACCCGCTCGCGTTCGACCCGCCCGAACGGCGCAGGCGCTCGCGCAGTTTGTTCGAGATTTTTGCTGGGGGCTCAGACGCCTTCTCTTTCTTGGCGCCGCCGGCTGCGCTCCCGACCGTGCCGACGCACAGGTGTGCGAGCAGGGAGAAGATTGCCAGCAGAGTCGCGACCCGCGAGGGTGTTCGGTAATTCATCGGGCTCTCCGAGGGACGAGGGTTCACTTCGAAAACTTTCAAACCGATGAAGGCGGCAAACGAAGAGAAAGTACCGCCCGCACGCCCGGACTTTGGCAACGGCCGTGCCCGAGCACTTTCATGCTCGAACTTCCACTTTTGCAGGGGAATTTAGACTTGCGCGGATTCGTACGGTCAGGCGGCCGGTCAGGCTGAAGACCCCGCGTCTGTCAGTTTGAACCGATTCAGTCTCGGGGTTTGAGGAGGGGGCCGCCGCCCCGCACTTACTTCGGACTGAGAAACGGAGTATAAGATGTCCGCATGGACTCGGCCCTCCCCCTTCTCGGCCTCGGCTTCGTGCTCGGGCTCAAGCACGCGACCGAGGCCGACCATTTGGTGGCCGTCTCGACCATCGTCAGCGAAAACCGCTCGCTCTGGCGCTCGGCCGCGGTCGGGGCGCTGTGGGGGCTGGGGCACACGGCGTCGCTCTTCGTCGCGGGCGCCGTGCTCATCGCCCTGCGCGTCCCGGTGCCCGCGCGGGTCGCGACGGCGCTCGAACTCGCGGTAGCGCTGATGATCGTGCTGCTCGGCACGCGCATCCTCTACCTCGTGCTCCGCGACCGGCGCGACGTGCACGTCCACGCGCACACGCACGGCGGGCGGACGCACACGCACCTCCACTTTCACGGCCGCCAGGACGCGCACGACGCCGCGGACGCGCACGCCGTCTCGCACGCGTGGCACCGAGGGCTCTGGGGCTGGCGCCCCTTGGCGGTCGGCGCGGTGCACGGGCTGGCGGGGTCGGCCGCGCTGGTGCTTATCATTCTTGGGGATGAGGTTCTGCGCGGCGGGTCGAAACTGCTGGGGTTCGCCTACCTCCTCGTCTTCGGCGTGGGCTCCATCGGCGGCATGCTTCTGATGAGCACGCTCATCGGCCTGCCCTTCGTCCTCACGGCCCAACGATTCCGCCGCGTGGACACCCCCGTCCGCCTGCTCGCGGGCGCGACGAGCATCCTGTTCGGCCTCTACTACGCCTGGCAGACGACGGCCGGCGTCCGTTAGCGTACTAAAAAAACATCTCCTCAAACCTCCAACCCGTGTGCTAGGATGATTTTGGGCGTTCCCCGCCCGCGCAACACTTGCCGCCGACTCACTCCACGCCGGCCGTCTGAACAGAGCTTGAAGAGAATAGCCGTCAGATTGCTCGCCACGCGCACGTCACACTGACCGAAGCCTGACCCGCCGCAGAGAGTCGCTTCAGACCTAAACGGCTTTTTGCTTAGATATTTAAAGAGAGCGCCTCGGCCCCCTTCTGGCATCGCATTTGACTCTCCCGATGGCCGCGGCCGCGCCGCCCCGCGCGAAACCCTCTTGAAGAACAGACGGGAACCCCTCTTTACAGACATGACCATAGAGATCAACGAAGGGCAGCGTTTCCCACAGCAGTTCGTCAACGCGGTGCTCGTCCTGGGTGGCGTCGCGCTGCTCGCGGCCGCCTTCTGGCTGCCGTTCGGGCAGCTCGGCTTCCCCGTCGTGCTGTTGGCACTGCTGGCCGTGCAGGTCTCGGCGCGCTACGACGCGCGGCCGGCGGGCGGCTGGCACTTCCCTTTCGCCGAAGGGTTCGTCTTCCTCTCGATGCTGCTCTTCGAGGGGGAGGTCGGCGTCCTCCTGGCGGCGCTCGTCGCGTTCTGTTGCGCGCTGCCGGAGGGGCGCGGGTGGCGGTCGGTCGGCTTCCGCGCGGGCGCGGCGGCGTTCGCGGCCACGCTCGCCGTCTGGACGCTGAGGCTGACGGCCGGGCCGCTTTCGGGGTTGACCGAGGGCTGGCCCACGCCCGCCATGCTCAACGCCGCGTGCGCGGCGGTGCTCGTGCTCTCCTTCTGCAACGCCGGCCTGGCGGCCTTCGGCGGGTCGTACCGCATGAACCTCTCGGCCTGGCAGGACGGCGCGCGCCTCTTCTTCTGGCAGGTGGTGGGGAACGCCGCGGCGCTCCTCGCCGCCTTCGCCGCCGCCCTGGGCGTGCGCTTCGCGGGGGTCGAGATTTCGGTCGCGGCGGGCGCGCTCGCGTGCCTTTTGGCGACGGCGTTGCGCGCGAAGCTCAACGCCGGGCGCGCGCTGTCAGCCGCAGAGGCCCCGCAGCACAAGCTCCCGGAGGCCGACCGCTTCCGCTCGGCCTTCGACTACGCGGCCATCGGCATGGCGCTCGTCTCGACCGAGGGGCGCTGGCTCCAGGTCAACCGCAGCCTGTGTCAGATACTCGGCTACGCCGAAGAGGAGCTGCTGCTGACCGACTTCCTCTCCGTCACGCACCCTGACGACCTCCCAACGGCGCTCTCGAACATCGGCCAACTGCTCAAGGGCAAGGTGTCGGCGTCGCAGATGGAGAAGCGCTATATCCACAAGTCCGGCCACGAAGTCTGGGTGCACTGGAGCGTCTCGCTCGTGCGCGACCAGTACAGCAAATCCGTCCACCTCATCTTCCAGATTCAGGACATCACCGACCGCAAGCTGGCCGAGCAGCAGTTGCACCACGACGCCTTCCACGACGCGCTCACGGGCCTGCCGAACCGCGCGCTCTTCATGGATCACCTCAAGCTCGCCATCGCGCGCTCGCGCCGCAACGCCTCGACCAGGTTCGCCGTCCTCTACCTCGACCTCGACCGCTTCAAGGTCATCAACGACTCGCTCGGCCACACCATCGGCGACCAGCTCCTCGTCGGCATCGCCGACCGCCTGAAGAAGAACCTCCGGCCCGGCGACACCGTCGCCAGATTGGGCGGCGACGAGTTCACCGTGCTCATCGAGGACATCACGGACGAGACCGAGTCCATCCAGGTCGCCGAGCGCGTCCAGAAGGAACTCTCCGTCCCCTTCAACCTCAGCGGCCGCGAGGTCTTCACGACCGTGAGCATGGGCATCGCGCCCTCGGCCACCGGCTACGAGCGCGCCGAGGACATCCTGCGCGACGCCGACACCGCCATGTACCGCGCCAAGTCGATGGGCAAAGCGCGCTACGAAATCTTCGACAAGGCGATGCACGCGCGCGCCATCAACCTCTTGCAGATGGAGACCGACATGCGGCGCGCGCTTGAGCGCGACGAATTCATCCTCCACTACCAGCCCATCGTCGCGCTCGACAACTTCCAACTGCGCGGCTTCGAGGCGCTGGTGCGCTGGCAGCACCCGGAGCGCGGCTTCATCTCGCCGATGGACTTCATCCCCGTGGCCGAGGAGACGGGCATGATCGTCCCGCTCGGCGAGTGGGTCATGCGCGAGGCGTGCCGCCAGATGCACGGCTGGCAGAAGATGTTCCCGCTCGACCACCCGCTCTTCATCACGGTCAACCTGTCGAGCAAGCAGTTCACGCAGGAGACGCTCATCAGCACCTTCGCCATGATCTTGCAGGAGACGGGCGTCAAGCCGCAGTCGGTCAAGCTCGAAATCACCGAGTCGGTCGTCATGGAGAACGTGGACACGGCGACCGAGATGCTGCGCCAGCTCCGGGGCCTCGGCGTTAAGCTCGCCATTGATGACTTCGGGACGGGCTACTCCTCTTTGAGCTACCTGCACCGCTTCCCCATTGACACCCTGAAGATCGACCGCTCGTTCGTCACCCGCATGTCGGAGAACAACGAGAACGTCGAGATCGTCCGCACCATCGTCGTGCTCGCGCAGAACCTGGGGATGGACGTGGTGGCCGAGGGCGTCGAGACGAACGAGCAGCTCGTGATTCTACAGAAGCTCGGGTGCGAGAACGGACAGGGCTACTTCTTCTCCAAGCCGGTCAACGCCGACGGCGCCGAGAGGATCATCGCCGAGACCTACGGCGCCCTCGCCGCGCCCGCCCGCATCGCGAACCCGCAGGCGAACGGCAAGCGCGTCTTCGTCGCCTAACTGCTTTAAGTAAAAATTCAAACCACAGAGACACAGAGGCACAGCTTTGAAGTCATAAGACATCAAGCTGTGCCTCTGTGTCTCTGTTGTTAAT
This sequence comes from Acidobacteriota bacterium, assembly GCA_019242475.1. Lineage (GTDB taxonomy): Bacteria > Acidobacteriota > Blastocatellia > Pyrinomonadales > Pyrinomonadaceae > QHXN01. Next base: position 20,029 of record JAFAVK010000006.1, read on the forward strand.
CAAAGTCCCGCCACCCACGGGCCGCGACTCATCACCTCTTCTCCGGCTCGACGATGACGGTCTCGCCCGCGACGCCGCGCGCGTGTAAATCGGATGCGAGGCGCGCCGCCGCCTCGCGCGTCGCGTAGAGCCCGCTGCGCACCTGGAAGCGGAAGCGCGTCACCTCGGACGCCTCGACCACGCGCGCCTCGAAACCCGCCGCCCTCAAGCGCGACACCTGCTCGTTCGCCTGCGAGACGTCCGCGAACGCCCCGACCTGCACCGAGTACGAGCCGGCCTCGTCCGGGACGGCAACCGCGTTCTTTATCTCGGGCGTCTTGGCGGGGGTCGCGCCCGCGGCCGGCGCCGTCTGCAAAGGCGAGGCGGCCGCGTGGGCTCCTTCGGGCGTCACCGCCGTCTGATTGGTCGCCTCGTTCCTGAAAGCACCGTCGTCCGAAGTGTCGCCGCGCCGTCCCACCCAACTGAAGAGGAGCAGCGCGAGCCCGAAGGCTACGACGACCAGGAGCAGCCACGCGGGCGCGAGCCTGAGCACGCGCCTCCCGACCGCGTAGCTGTCGTACTCGCGCGCGCGCCGCGCGGGCCTGCCGCCGCCCAGGCTCTCTCCACACGAAGGGCACGAGGTCGCGGTCTTGTTTATGTCCCCCTCGCCGCAGTGAGGACAGGTAGTTTCCATTGAGTTCACACGTCGAAGTGCGTGGCGAAGGCCCGTCTATGAGGAAGGACTTCGCCACTGTCGTGGGGCGGGTTGTTGAAAGACGGACGCCCTCGCTGACGGTCGGGCTACCGCCTCGTAGGTTCAGGGAACCAGAACTATCTTGCCGTAAGCGCCGGGCTTCAAGACCTCCTCGTGCGCGCGCGCGGCCTCCGCAAGCGGCAGCTCGCGCCCGACCACGGGGCGCAGCGTCCCGGCTTCGAGCCCCGCGCCGAGCGCCGCGTGGATGCTCGCAAGCTCCTGCGGCGAAGCGTTGAAGAGCGTCATGCCGAGGATGGCCGCGTCGCGCGTCATCGCCTGCCGCGGGTTGATCTCGACCGTGCCGCGCGAGCCGATGACGACCACGCGGCCCCCGAGTGCCAGCGCGCCGAGGTCGCGGTCTAAGTTCACGTTCGCCAGCATCTCAAGAATCACGTCGGCGCCGCGCCCGCCCGTCAGCGCGCCGAGTTGTTCGAGGTAGTCCGGCGCGCGGTGGTCGAGCACCTCGTGCGCGCCCTGTTCGAGCACGAGCCGGCGCCCCTCCTCCGTCCCCGCCGTGCCCACGACGCGCAGGCCCGCGGCGCGCGCGAGTTGCACGGCCGCCGTGCCGACGCCGCCGCTCGCGCCGTGCACGAGCAGTGTTTCGCCCGCGCGGGCGGCGCCACGGATGAAGAGCGCCCGGAAGGCCGTGGCGTAGGGCACGCCGATCGCCGAGCCCTGCGCGAACGAGACATGCGGCGGCAGCGGCTGTACCTGCCACTCGTCGCAGACCGCCACCTCCGCGGCGCCGCCGTTGACGGCGTGGGCGTAGACGCGGTCGCCCTTACGGAAGCGCGTGACATTGCTGCCGATCTCCTCGACG
>JAFAVK010000040.1 GCA_019242475.1 Acidobacteriota bacterium
CCGACGCCCCGCGCCGCACCGTTCCGGGTGTGGACCGCGTCCGGCCAGCCTTCGTGCTCGGGAACCAGCAGCGTGCTCCAGATGGCCGCCTGCTCACGGAACAGCGCCAGCACCTCGTCGACCACCGTCTCGTCGCCGGCGGCGAACCCTTCGAGGTAGCCGAAATCCACGAAGCCCCTGATGTCCCGCCTGGCCACGCCGCCTCCCGCATCGCTCGCATCCCTCTAGCCCAGGCAGACGATGCGAGCGAGCCGTGCGTCATGCGGCGCGCAGGCTGCTTGCCAGCCGGAGATATTTGGCTATGGTCCGCGCCCTTCGCCGCCGGGCCTGGCCCCGCGGGCCTGCGGGTGCGTAGCTCAGTCGGTAGAGCAGCTGACTCTTAATCAGCGGGTCACAGGTTCGATCCCTGTCCGGCTCATCAGTGCGATGAAGGTAAGGGCGGCCACGCGGTCGCCCTTACCTTTTCTAATGCCTGGTGTTCGACCTCAGCCGCCGCAGGCAATCCTTCCGCACGCTTACCAAAACACCTACACGCTGCTATTATCGGAGCATTCCAAGTATTCCCCCGGGAACAGCAGTCCATACTTTTTTTGAGGAGCCTACTGTCATGAAATCTCTGTGGTTTCGGTGTGCGGCCGTGGTGTGCGTGGTCGCGGCGGCGTTGTTGATTGTGGGGGCGACGGGTTCGTCCGTCGTGAGCGGGCAGAACGGCGGGGGGAAGGCGGAGGCGCTGCCGGGGTTCGATCTGGCGAGCATCGACCGGGGCGCGTCGGCGTGCCAGGACTTCAACCAGTTCGCGAACGGCGGGTGGATGTCTGCGAACCCGATCCCGGCGGCCTACTCGCGCTGGGGGCGTTTCGAGATGCTCGCGGAGGAGAACAACGAGCAGCTCCACTCCATCCTCGAAGGGCTCACGAAGCAGAAGAACCTGAAGGCCGGGAGCAACGAGCAGAAGCTCGCCGACTTCTACTCGTCCTGCATGGACGAGCCGGCCATCGAGGCGCAGGGCGCGAAGCCCCTGGAGTCCGAGCTGGCGCGCATCGACGCCATCAAAGACCTCGGCGGCGTCGAGGAGGAGGTGGCGCGCTTCCACGCGCACCACGTCCCCGCCCTCTTCGGCTTCGGCGCGACGCAGGACTATAAGGACTCGCGCTCGGTCATCGCGCAGGCCGGGCAGGGCGGCCTGGGCCTGCCCGACCGCGACTACTACATCAGCTCCGACGAGCGCTCGCGGAAGATTCGCGACGAGTACGCCGCGCACGTCGCGCGCACCTTCCAGCTCTTAGGCTCCGACGCCGACAGGGCCGCCGCCGAGGCGCGCACCGTGATGGGCATCGAGACGCGGCTCGCCGAGAACTCCGCCTCGCGCGAGCAGCTGCGCGACCCCGACAAGCGCTACAACCCGAAGACGAAGGCGCAGCTCATCGCCATGACGCCGCACTTCGACTGGGGCCTCTACTTCCGCAGCATCAACCTCCCCACGGTCGATAAGATCAACGTCGGCCACCCGCCCTTCTTCGAGGGCGTGGACAAGATGCTCGTCGAGGTGCCCGTCGAGGACTGGAAGACCTACCTGCGCTGGCACCTCGTCAACGCCGCGTCGAGCACGCTCTCGTCGAAGTTCGTCGAGGAGAGCTTCAACTTCAACGGCAAGTTTTTGAACGGCACGCAGGAGCAGCTCCCGCGCTGGAAGCGCTGCGTGGCCTCGACCGACCGCGCGCTCGGCGAGGCGCTCGGCCAGCTCTACATCGACCGGACGTTCACGCCGAAGGCCAAGGCCCAGGCGCAGGAGATGGTCAAGAACCTCGTCGCCGCGCTGCGCGACGACCTGACCACGCTCTCCTGGATGAGCGACGCGACGCGCCAGCGAGCCATCGCCAAGCTCGACGCCTTCGTCCGCAAGATCGGCTACCCCGACAAGTGGCGCAGCTACGAGGCGGTGCAGGTCAGCCGCGGCGCCTACTACAACAACTCGGTCTCGGTCGGCGAGTTCGACTTCCGGCGCAACCTCGGCAAGATCGGCCAGCCCGTGGACAAGACCGAGTGGGGCATGACGCCGCCGACGGTCAACGCCTACTACAACGCCTCGATGAACGAGATCGTCTTCCCGGCCGGCATCCTCCAGTCGCCCTTCTTCAGCGAGAAGGCCGACGACGCCTTCAACTACGGCGGCATCGGCGCCGTCATCGGCCACGAGATGACGCACGGCTTC
>JAFAVK010000054.1 GCA_019242475.1 Acidobacteriota bacterium
CTGATCCATGAACTGCGAGAGCTGCGAGGAGCCGAAGAACTCACGCACCGCGGCCGTCACCGGCTTCGCGTTGATGAGGTCGCGCGGCATCGTCGTCTGCATCTCCTGCTGGATCGACATCTTCTCCTTGATGGCGCGCTCCATGCGCACCAGCCCGATGCGGAACTGGTTCTCGAGCAGCTCGCCCACCGCGCGCACGCGGCGGTTGCCGAGGTGGTCGATGTCGTCGGCCAGGTACTCGGCCGGGTTGCGGCGCATCTTCAAGAGGTACGAGATGACCTGCACGAAGTCGTTCGCCGAAAGCAGAGGGTCTTCGATGCGCTCGCGCTCGGGGCGCCCCATCTTGATGTTGAACTTGAGGCGGCCGACCCTGGAGAGGTCGAACTTCCGCTCGTCGAAGAACATGCCCTCGAACAGTCTGTAAGCCGTCTGCACCGTCGGCGGGTCGCCGGGGCGCATCTTGCGGTAGATTTCCAAGAGCGCGTCAACGGGCTTCGTAATCACGTCCTTCTTCAGGGTCTGCGAGAGGACGCCGCCGAGGTCGTCGCGCTCGGGGAAGAAGACCGTGAAGGTCTGGACGCCGGACTCGATGACCTCCTGAAGCTTCGCGGGCGTGATCTCGGTGTTCGCCTCGACGATGACCTCGCCGGTCTCGGTGTTGACCACGTCGGAGAGGGCGTAGGCGCTGTCGAACTGCTGCGAATCGACCTCGACCTCGGTGACGTGCCCCTTGCGGATGTCCTTCAGGGTGCCGTTGGTCACCTTCTTGCCGGCCTTGACGACGGGCTCGGCGGCGCCGCGCGGCTTGATGTCGTGCTCGGCCTTCATGCCGACGAGGTTGGTCGGCCCCTCGGGGCGCACCTGGACGAAGAGGCGTCCCTCCTGGACGCGCACGTCGTCGCCGATGTAGAAGGAGCGCAGGATGTCTTCGTCGGCGAAGCCCGCGTTCTTGACCGCCTCTTCGAGCTGCGAGTCCGAGCCGAAGCCCTTCGGGTTGAACTGCGGGTTGAGCCAAATCCCCAGGGCGCGCAGGAAGATGCTTGCTAAGAACTTCCGCTTGCGGTCGATGCGGACGTAGAGCAGGTTCTTCTGGTCGTACTCGAACTCGACCCACGAGCCGCGGTACGGGATGACCTTCGCCAAATACACCGGCGCGCGCTCGAAGAAAACGCCGGGCGAGCGGTGGAGCTGCGAGACGATGACGCGCTCCGTGCCGTTGATGATGAAGGTGCCGTTGTCGGTCATCAACGGGATTTCGCCGAAGAAGACCTCCTCCTCCTTGATGTCGCGGATCGACTTCGTCTCGGTCTCCGGGTCTTTGTCGAAGACGGTGAGGCGAATCTTGACCTTGAGCGGCACGCTGTAGGTCATGCCGCGCTCCTGACACTCCTGCTGGTCGTGCTTGTGCTTGAGGCCGACCGGCTCGCCGCAGTTGTCGCAGAGCGTCGGGCGGACGGCGTTGAACGTGCCGCAGTGGTGGCAGAGCGTCTCGCCGGGCGTGAGCGGGTCAACCTTGACGAGCGAGCCGCAGTTCTTACAGTTGGCGCGCAAGTAGCGCAGCCCTTCGAGGCGTCCGCACTTACACTGCCAGTTGCCGATGTGGTACTCGACGAAGTCCAGCTCGGCCGTCTGGCGGAAGTCCGAGATGGGGAAGACCGAGCGGAAGACGGCCTGGAGGCCGGCGGGCTCGCGCTCCTCTGGGAGCAAGTCCATCTGGAGGAAGCGGTTGTAGGAGTCGCGCTGAATCTCGATCAGGTTCGGGATGCGCACCGCCGTCTTGATCTTCGAGAAGTCGAGGCGCGTGGGCGGCTGGCTCACGCGGCGGCCCGAGCCGACGGCGCTCTTCTGGAGCGGGTTCTGAACCGGATTTGCAGACATCAGGAGTTCCTTGCGGCCGTCGGCTTTCAGCACTCAGCCCCGGCCAGAGTATTAAAGAGGACTTATTCGATGCCACCCGGCTTCGGCCTGCTGATAGCCGCAGAGCCGGGCGCTCAAAAGCTTCTTTTAGAGACGCCAAAGCGCGGCCAGAGCGCACGAGTCTCCGGCCGCTTCTTTCTCAAAAGCGGTTTCGCTTCGTCAATATTTTAGGGAGTATCGACAGCCCCTCACTACTCCCACACCTTAGCCGCCGCGGCGGCCAATGTCAAGAACGGACAGAAGACGTAAACCGTGAACCGTAAACCGTGACAAGTGAGAACTGAGTTTTTATCTTGCCACGGTTTACGGTTGACCGTTCACGGCTCTTACTTCACCTCGACGGTCGCGCCCGCGTCGGCGAGCTTGGCGCGGATGGCCTCGGCCTCTTCCTTCGAGACGCCCTCCTTGACGGCCTTGGGCGCGGCCTCGACGAGGTCTTTGGCCTCCTTCAGCCCGAGCGCGGTGATCTCGCGGACGACCTTGATGACGTTGATCTTGTTGCCGCCGGCGGCCTGGAGGATCACGTCGAACTCGGTCTTCTCCTCGGCCGCGGGCGCCGCCTCGGCCGTCGCGCCGCCGCCCGCGGGCGCGGCCACGGCCGCCGCCGCCGCCGAGACGCCGAAGGTCTCTTCCAGCTCCTTGACGAGCTGCGAGGCTTCGAGCAGGGTCATGTTCTTCAGAAACTCGATCACATCTTCGCGTGTAGCTGCCATGATAACTTCAACTCCTCCTCAAAAGGGTTCTAGTGTTGCTGTCCGGTTTACTGTTCGCAGCAGGAGAACCCACGGGACGCGTTCGGCCGCCTGTTGCATCCAGGCCCCTTCGCGCGTCCGAGCCGTCAAAGGCGACCTGACAAATCGCCCCGCTCGTTTTCCGCGTCCGGCTGACTCCGAAGAAATTTCAAATCCCGAATTTGAAATTTCAAATCCGACCGGGGCGACCACACGGCCGCCCCGAAAACTCTTAAGCCTCGCCCTTCTGCTCGCCGATCTGCTTGACGACGATGGCGAGGTTGCGCGGGACGGCCGAGATGACCGTCACGAGGCGCTGCGCGTTCGCGTTGATGAGGAACAAGACCTTCGCGATCAGCTCCTCCTTCGACGGCAGCGTGGCGATGGCCTCCACGTCGCCCAGGGCCACGACACGCCCCTCGACGACGCCCGCCTTGAACTTGAAGACCTCGGGGTTGTCCTTGACGAACTTCGAGATCGTCTTCGACAACTGGACGGGGTCGCCCTCGGCGAGCGCGAGCGCCGTCACGCCCTTGAAGTGCTCGGACGCGCCCTCGAAGGGCGTGCCCGCGGCGGCCTTGCGCGCCAGGGTGTTCTTGACGACGGTGTATTTGGCGCCGGCCTCGCGCAGGCTGCGGCGCAACTCCTGATCCTTCGCCACCGTCAGCTTGTTAAAGCCGATGAGCATCCCGGCCGAGGCCGCCTGGAACTGCTCGGCGAGGGCGTCGAGGTCTTTCTGCTTCTGCTCTCTGCTCTTCATAATCTTACTTTCGCCTCCCCCTTACCGAGCGTAGACCGTCTCGTCCAGCAGCACGCCCGGACTCATGGTCGAGGCGAGGTTCACCTTCTTCACGTACTTGCCCTTCGCGGTCGAGGGCTTGGCCTTGACCACCGCGTCGAGCAGCGTCTGCGCGTTCTCGCGCAGGCTGGCATCCTCGAACGAAACCTTGCCGATGCCGACGTGGATGACGCCCGTCTTGTCCACGCGGTACTCGACCTTGCCGGCCTTCGTCTCGCGGACGGCCGTCGCCACGTCGAAGGTGACGGTGCCGGTCTTCGGGTTGGGCATCAGGCCGCGCGGGCCGAGCACCTTCCCCAGCTGTCCGACGAGGCGCATCATGTCGGGCGTGGCGATGACGGCGTCGAAGTCGAGCCAGCCGCCCTTGATGCGGGTGACCACGTCCTCGCCGCCGGTCATGTCGGCGCCGGCCTCCTCGGCCTCTTTCACCTTCTCGCCCTGCGCGATGACGAGCACGCGGACGGTCTTGCCGACGCCGTGCGGCAGCACGACGGTGCCGCGCACCAACTGGTCGGCCTTGCGCGGGTCAACGCCCAGCCACATCGTCAGCTCGACCGTCTCGTCGAACTTGCGGGCCGTGACCGCCGAAATCTCCTTCACCTTCGCCAGCCCCTCGTCGAGGCTGTACTTGCGCCCCTCCTCGATCTTCTCCAGGGCGGCGCGGTACTTCTTGCCGTACTTAGCCATTCGAAATCCTCTGAGGTGCGAACGAAGCCGGTCGAAGGCTTCTCCCTCTCAAAAGCAGATGTTAGATGCTGGATGTCAGTAACTGCTTTAACTAACATCCAGCATCTGACATCTACTCGATGTTGAGGCCCATGTTGCGGGCCGTGCCCTCGATGGTCTTGATGGCCGACTCAAGGCTCGTCGTGTTCAAGTCCTGGAGCTTGAGCTTGGCGATCTCCTCGATCTTGTCGCGGGAGATCGAGCCGACCTTCTCCTTGTTCGGCTTGCCCGAGCCCTTGGGGACGCCGGCGGCCTTCTTCAACAGGTCGGCCGCGGGCGGCGTCTTCGTCTCGAACGTGAACGAGCGGTCGGCGAAGACCGTGATGACGACCGGCACCTTGAGGTCGGGATCCATCTGCGCGGTCTTCGCGTTGAAGGCCTTGCAGAACTCCATGATGTTGACGCCGTGCTGGCCGAGCGCCGGCCCGATGGGCGGCGCGGGGTTCGCCTTCCCCGCCGGCACCTGCAACTTGATGTAGCCCGTAATTTTCTTAGCCATGATTCTTTATAAAGCTAACAGCTTGCTTACTCGTCTTCGGTAAACGTGACCTTCTCCACGTCGAGGAAGTTAAGCTCCACCGGCGTCGAGCGCCCGAAGATGGTGACGACCACCTTGAGCGTGGACTTGTCGGAGTTGACCTCCTCGACCTTGCCCGTGAACGAGGCGAAGGGGCCGGACTTGATGCGGACGGTCTCGCCCGACGCGTACGTGAACTTCGGCTTCGGCTTCTCGGCCGCCTCGGTCACGTTGTGGACGATCTGGTTCACCTCGTCCGGGGTCAGGGGCGTCGGCTGCTGCCCGCCGACGAAGCCCGTCACCTTCGGCGTGGACTTGATCAGGTGGAAGACGTTGTCGGGGATGTGCCCGCGGTCGTCACACTCGATCTGGACGAGGACGTAGCCGGGGTAGAACATCCGCGACGACTCGACGCGCTTGTTGCCGCGCATCTCGACCACGGTCTCGGTCGGGACGAGCACCTCTGTGATCTCGGCCTGGAGGTCGGTGTCGCGCACGCGCGCCTTCAGGCTGTCGCGCACCTTCTTCTCGTGCCCCGAGTACGTGTGTAGGATGAACCACTGCTGCATGACTTCAGACTTCCTTAGGCGGCGCCGAAGAGTTTCCCCACCTGGTCGAGCAGGAACACGAAGAGGCGGTCGATGACGAAGAGGTACGTGGCGAAGAAGGCGACGGCGATGATGGTGATGATGGTCGTGTTCCTGACCTCGTGGGCCGTCGGCCAGGTCGTCCGGCCCAGCTCCGAGCGCACGTCGCGCACGAACTTGCCCGAGCGCTCGAAGAAGCCGTCGCGCGGGTGCTCGGCCTCGGCGCGCTCGCGCCGGGCAGGACGCCCCTCCGGCCCCTCGCCGTACCTCGCCATGCGCGGGGCACCGCCCGACGGCGTCCCCGGCAGGTCGCCGGGCTCGTCATGGCTCGCAGTCATCTGTTCTTCCTCTTTCTCCGACACCTGACCTCTACTTCCCTTTCAGCCGTCTTACTTCCAGTGCTCCTTGCGATGACAGTTGGCGCAAAGCACGTCGCACTTCTCAACCTCGCTCAGCACCCGCTCGATGCTCCAGCCCCAGTCCAGGGCTTTGGAGATATCCATCTCTTTACTGCTCGGCTCCCTATGGTGAAACTCCAGACAGGCCGGATGTGTTTCGTCACAGCGTTCGCACTTTAACTGAGCCTTGTAGGCGTCGAACCAGCCACGTATTTCACGCTTGCGCTGACGAACCGCAGCCTTCGCAGCCTTCTGATTCTTCGCGTACCAGTTTCGCCGATACTCACGTAGCTTCTCCGGATGAGCCCTTTTCCACTCTTCGGACGCCATCGGGAGACCTCACCCGGGCAAGCATCACCACTCAAAGACAAATGGCAGGGGTACCAAGATTTGAACTCGGACTTTCGGTTTTGGAGACCGACGTGCTAACCATTGACACTATACCCCTCTGAAAGACGTAAACCGTCAACCGTCAACCGTGACAAGAAAGGACTGCTTTTAACTTGTCACCGTTGACGGTTCACCGTTCACGGCCTTACTTCGTCTCCTTGTGCGCGCGGTGCACGCGGCAGCGGCGGCAGAACTTCCTGAACTCCAGGCGTTCGGGCGTCGTCTTCTTGTTCTTGGTCGTGACGTAGTTGCGGCTCTTGCACTCGGTGCACTGCAACACAATGTTGTCGCGCGGCATAAGTTCTAACCCCTATCTCTTACTCAATTCTGTCCCAGTCAGGCGACTACTCGATGATGTCGGAGACGGTGCCGGCGCCCACCGTCCGCCCGCCCTCCCGGATCGCGAACCTTAAGCCCTTCTCCAACGCGATCGGCGTGATCAGCTCGATCTCCATCGCCACGTTGTCCCCAGGCATCACCATCTCCACGCCCTCCGGCAGGTGCGCCACCCCCGTCACGTCCGTCGTCCGGAAGTAGAACTGCGGCCGGTACCCCGTGAAAAACGGCGTGTGCCGACCCCCCTCCTCCTTCGTCAAGACGTACGCCTCCGCCTTGAACTTCGTGTGCGGCGTGATGCTCCCCGGCTTCGCGATCACCTGCCCCCGCTCCACGTCGCGGCGCTCCACGCCCCTTAAGAGGAGGCCGACGTTGTCGCCCGCCACCCCCGAGTCCAACAGCTTCTTGAACATCTCCACGCCCGTCACCACCGTCGTGCGCGTGTCCCGGATGCCGATGATCTCCACCTGCTCGTTGACCTTCACCGTCCCGCGCTCGATCCTCCCGGTCGCCACCGTCCCCCGCCCCTGGATCGTGAAGATGTCCTCCACAGGCATCAGGAAGGGCTTCTCCGTGTCCCGCTCCGGCGTCGGGATGTAGGAGTCCACGGCCGCCATCAGCTCGTCAACGGTCTTCTCCCACTCCGCGTCGCCTTCGAGCGCCTTCAGCGCCGAGCCCCGGATGACCGGGATGTCGTCCCCGGGGAACTCGTAGGCCGACAAAAGCTCCCGCACCTCCAGCTCCACCAGGTCTAAGAGCTCGGCGTCGTCCACGGCGTCCACCTTGTTCATGAAGACCACCATCGCCGGCACCCCCACCTGGCGCGCCAACAGGATGTGCTCTCTGGTCTGCGGCATCGGCCCGTCGGTGGCGGCCACCACCAGGATCGCCCCGTCCATCTGCGCCGCCCCCGTGATCATGTTCTTGACGTAGTCGGCGTGGCCGGGGCAGTCCACGTGCGCGTAGTGGCGGTTCTGAGTCTCGTACTCGACGTGCGCGGTCGCGATCGTGATCCCGCGGGCCTTCTCCTCCGGCGCGTTGTCGATGGAGTCGAAGGCCCGCACCGTGATCTTCGGGTTGTGCTTCGCCAGGACCTTCGTGATCGCCGCCGTCAGGGTCGTCTTCCCGTGATCCACGTGCCCGATGGTGCCGATGTTGACGTGCGGCTTCGACCGGTCAAACTTCTCCTTCGCCATGT
>JAFAVK010000117.1 GCA_019242475.1 Acidobacteriota bacterium
CGCTGGACGCGGATGGACTGAAGGTTGGGGTCGAAGCGGCGGCGCGTGCGGTTGTTCGCGTGCGAGACGTTGTTCCCGAATTGCGGCCCCTTGCCGCAGACTTCGCATCGTTTAGCCATTACTTTGAAAACCTCCGGACATTAAAAAAGCCGCGCCCGTCGCCCTGCGGCCCCACGGTCGAAGCGGCGGCGCACGTCGGAAACGAAAATTTATAGCAAACGGCTTCGCCGAGCGTCAAGTTGACAGAAGGTCGGGCCGCCCCGGATGCAGCATCTTACCCGAGAGTAAGTCTAAGGAGCTTCAGACACAGTGCACAGAGTCTTCAGACAGATCGCAACCCTCGCCCTCTTCGCGGCCTTCGCCGCCGGTCTCGCCGCCTGCGGCGGCAAGGTCGCGCCCGGCGGCGGCGGCAGCGGCGTGGCCGCCACGGTCAACGGCAAGGAGATTACGCTCTCCGACGTTGACCGCATCGTCAACCAGCAGTTGCAGGGGCAGCAGCTCACGACGCCCGACCTGGCGGCCGCGCGCCTCCAGGCGCTCGACACGCTCATCCAGCGCGAGGCGGTCGTCCAGAAGGCGGAGAACGAGAAGGCCGTCCCGACCGAGGACGAGATCACGACGGCCATCAATGAACAGAAGAAGAACGGGACGGCCGAGGACTGGCAGAAGTTCCTGGAGCAGAGCAAGCTCACCGAAGCGCAGGTGCGCGACGAGGCGCGCAAAGACCTCTCCGTCAAGAAACTCCAGGACAAGCTCTACGGCCAGATCACCATCCGCGATCAGGAGATTACCGACTTCTACAACAACAACCGCACCCGCTTCGTCAACCCGCGCGGCGTCGGGCTCGCCGACATCGTGGCCGACCCGGGCGACAGCGGCGGCGTCTTCCCGAACGACGCGAAGAGCGAGGCCGAGGCGGCGTCCAAGATCAACAGCCTGTACGCGCAGCTCAAGACCGGCGCCGACTTCGCGACCGTCGCGCGCGCCAACAGCGAAGACCAGAGCCTCGTCCGCGGCGGCGACATCGGGTTCGCCAACGAGGACGCGCTCAGGCAGAACGGCTTTTCGGCCGAGCTGATCGGCCGGCTCTTCAACACGATGAAGGTCGGAGACATCACCGAGCCCATCCACTTCCCGGACGGCCGCTGGGTCATCTTCAAGCTGACGAACCGCCAGCTTGAGACCAAGCCGCTCACGCTCGACGACGTGAAGGGACAGATTCAGCAGGGGCTGACCGAGACGCGACAGACGCTCCTTCAGGGTGCGCTCATCCGCAGCGCGATGAGCGAGGCGAAGGTGGTCAACCACCTGGCCGACGACATGCTGAAAGACCCGAACACGCTCGGCGGCAACGCGGTCGCGCCGGGCGCGTCGCCCGCGGCGTCGCCCGCGGCCTCGGCCACGCCGGCGGCGACGGCCTCCCCGGCCGCTTCCCCGACCGCGGCGGCGACCCCCGCGGCAGGTGCGAGCCCCGCGGCGGGTGCGGGTAAGGCGGCGGCCACGCCGCACGCTGCGGCCAAGACTGCGGCGTCCCCGGCCGCCTCGCCGAAGCGTTAGTTTGAATGTGCGCCGCGGCGCGCGTGAGGTAAAACTGAAGCGGGCGTGGGCGCTCAAACGCCGAGCGCGCCGCCCGCTTCAGTTTGGTTAAAAGCAGTACGCACTTATGCTCTTCCGACTCACGGACGTTTACAAGTCTTACGGCGCGCAGGACGTGTTGCGCGGCGCTTCGTTGCAGGTCAACCCGGGCGAGCACGTCGGGCTCGTCGGCCGCAACGGCGCGGGCAAGACGACGCTCTTCCGGCTCGTCACCGGCGAGGAGTCGCCCGACCGCGGCGACGTGGTGCGCGCGCGCGGCGTCAAGCTCGGCCTGCTCGAACAGCACGTGGACTTCGAGCCGGGGACGACCGTCCACGAGGCCGCGCTCGCCGCCTTCGGCCAGCTCCAGTCAATCGAGCACGAGATGCACGAGCTGGAACACCGCATGGCCGAGGCCGGGGAAGACCTCGACGCGGTGCTCGAACGCTACAGCGACTTACAGCACGAGTTCGAGCGGCAGGGCGGGTTCGAGTACGCCGCGCGCGCCGAGGCGATCCTGCAAGGTCTCGGCTTCGAGCGCGACACCTGGGCGACGCCGTGCGAGATTCTTTCGGGCGGGCAGAAGAACCGGCTCGGCCTCGCGCGCCTGCTGCTCGCCGAGCCCGACGTGCTCCTCCTGGACGAGCCGACGAACCACCTCGACGTGGCCGCGGTCGAGTGGCTCGAAGAGTTTCTCGCCGCGTACAAGTCGGCCTACGTCATCATCAGCCACGACCGCTACTTCCTCGACCGCGCGTGCACGCGCATCGTCGAGGTCGAGCTGGGGAAGGCCGTCAGCTACAAAGGCAACTACTCCCACTTCCTCGTCGAGCGCGAGGAGCAGCGCGAGATACAGCAGCGCGCCTACGAGAACCAGCGGCACCTCATCGCCAAGACCGAAGAGTTCATCCGCCGCAACCTCGCCGGCCAGAAGACCAAGCAGGCCAAGTCGCGCCGCACGATGCTCGCCAAGCTCGAACGGGTCGAGGCCGTCCGGCCGGACGCGCCGCAGGGCAACTTCCAGTTGCAGAAGGTCGAGCGCGCGGGCGCCTACGTCCTGACCGTGAAAGAGGTGTCGGTCGGCTACCCCGGCAAGCTCCTGGCCTCCGACATCGACTTCGTCCTCAAGCGCGGCGAGTGCCTCGGCATCATCGGGCCGAACGGCTCGGGCAAGACGACTTTCATCAAGACCGTGCTGGGGAAGCTGCCGCAGCTCGCGGGCGAGATTCGCCTCGGCACGAACGTTTCGGTCGGCTACTACGCTCAGCAGCTCGACGACCTCGACGAGCGCAACGAGATCATCATGGAGCTGCGGCGGGTCGCGCCCAGCTCGGCGACCGCGGGCGAGCTGCGCGGCTTCCTCGCACGCTTCCTCTTCACCGGCGACGACGTGTACAAGCACGTCCGCGATCTCTCGGGCGGGGAGAAGGGGAGGCTCGCCCTAGCGAAACTGATCTACTCGAACGTCAACGTGCTCGTGCTCGACGAGCCGACGAACCACCTCGACATCCCTTCGCGCGAGGCGCTGGAAGAGGCGCTCGACGCGTACGACGGCACCATCATCACCATCAGCCACGACCGCTACTTCCTCGATCGCGTCGCCACGCAGATCCTCGCGCTCGACGGCGAGGGCGGCGCCGAGCACTACGACGGCGACTACACCGGGTACCACGACTGGAAGGCCGCGCGCCGCGCGGACGAGGCGAAGGCCGTGGCGTCCGTGGAGAAGGCGCCCGAAGCTGGCCCCCCGCCTCGCGCGTCTCAGCCGAAGCAGCGCGGCGCGAAGGATTCGAAGAAGAAGAGCGCGGCGCGCGACCCGCAGGCGGTCGAGGACGAGATCGCCGCGGCCGAGCGGCGCGTGGGCGCGCTCGCGGAGGAGCTTTCGAAGCCCGAGACCGCGCGCGACCCCGCGCGCCTCGCGCGCCTCAACGAAGACTACCAGAAGGCAGAGGCGCGTCTGCGCGACCTCTACGCGGAGTGGGAGCGCGCGGCCGCCGAGGGCGCCAGCGCGTAGAAAAATATAACCACGGAGAGACGGCTTTGATTTGAAAGTTCAAATTTGAACTTTCAAATCAAAGCCGTCTCTCCGTGGTTAATGTTTTAGGCTTTAGGGCAGTGTGAAGAGATAGTTGATCGTGCCCTTGATCTTGACGGGCCGGCCCGAGAGCAGCGCGGGCGTGAAGCGCGCCTGGCGGGCGGCCTGCACCGCCGCCTGTAGCAGGAACGCGTGGCCGGAGACGGCGCGCGCCTCGACGACCCTGCCCTGCTCGTCGATGAGCACCTCGACGACGACCTTACCCTGCGCGCCGGAGTTCCTGGCGGCGGGCGGATAAGTGGGCACGGGCAGGCGGAGCGCCTTGCCGTTGAGCATGCCGCCCGAGAGTGGCGCCCTCGGAGCCTCGCCGCCGTCCGGCTTTGACGCCTCGGCGGGAGCTTTCTCTTCGGGCGCCGCGGCCGGCGGCGGCGGGGTCGCGCGCGGCGCGGGGTCGGCCGCGGGCTTCGGCTGGGTCGCGTTGGCGCTGGCAGTCTCGGCGGGCCTGTTCGCCACTTCGAACAGGCTTCTCCCGGCCATGCGCTCCGGCGCCGCGGGCGTCGAAGGCTCGGCCGCGGGCGGCGGAGCGGCCGGCGACTTCGTTACGGGCGCCGCCGCCGAGACGGTGACCGTGAACGTCGGCACGGAGTCGGCGACGGAGGCCCTCTGACTCTCGGCCTCGTCCGTGTCGGGGCCGTCCGGCCCGAGCCTGCCGCGGGCGGGCGCGGAGGTCGTGCGCGGCGGCGCGGGTTGTGCCGCGGTCTCGGCGGGCGCCCGTTTGTACGAGGCAGGGGTGGCAGAGGGGCGCGGCTGCGGGACTGTGCTGAAGTCTGACTGCGCGTTGTTGACGCGCGAGCTGGCGGACTGCGCGCGGCCGTCGGGCGTCTGCGCCTGCGCGGCGTCGGGGTAGAAACCTTTGCGCGCGCGCACGCGTGCGGTCGGGCGCGTCTTCACGCGGAGGCTGATGAAGCGGAAGTACTTGTCCTTGCGCTCGTCCTGCGGGTAGTAGCTCAAGAGGTACTGCTGCGAGAGGTCGAGCGAAATCTGTGTGAAGACGGCGTCCAGCTCCTCGACCGCGCGCGGCACGTAGACCGCCCCGCCCGTCTGCTCCGTGATGTGGTACATGCGCTGCTCGGAGACGGGGTCGTGCAGGTTCGGGTCTTCGACCTGGCGCGTCTGCACGACGTAGACCTGGCACTCGGCGCGGAGCGCGCGGTTGATGGCCTCGTCGATGCTCACCTCGCTCACCGTGTCCGCGCCGTCCGAGACGATGATGAGCACCTTGCGGCCGGGGAGCGGGCGCATGTAGTCGGACGCCTGCGCCACCGCCTCGAAGAGCGCCGTCGCGCCGTCGGGCGCGCCGAAGCCCTCGACGGTGCGCACGAGCCGCGGCACGTCGTTCGTCAACCCCTGCGAGAGGGTCGGCGTGTTGGAGATGGAGTAGACGGCGGCGCGGTCGATGGGGCGGATGACCGAGCGGAAGAAGCGCACGGCCGCCTGCTTCTCGAAATCGCGCGCCGCCGAGAGGCTGTAGCTGTTGTCGAAGAGGAGCGCGACGTTGACCGGCGTCTCCGAGCGCGTCAGCTCGCCGATGTTCTTGACCTCGCCGTCGATCTTCAGCTCGAAGTCGTCCAACTTCAAGTCCGTGATCGCGTGGCCGAAGCCGTCCACCACCGACGCGGGAATGATGACGAGGTTCGAGTCCACGCGCACGACCTCGTCCTCGTCAACCTCCTGGGGTGCCCCCGAGGGCGCGGGCTGCGGCTGCGCGTTGGCGGCGGGCGTCGGCTGCGGCGTCGGCTGTTCGGCCGGGGCGGCGGGCTGAGGCTTCGGCTCGGGAGTCTCCTGCGGCGGGGCCGTCCGGCGCGGGCGGACGGCGGGCGTCGCCTGCGGCTGCGGCCCCAACTCCTGCGCGGAGGCGACGCGCGCGGAGAAGTCGAAAACGAGCGGGGCGCAGACCACGAAGAGGGCGAGGCACGCGCGCCTTAACGAAACGCCGCGGGTCGTGTGTGGAGGCTCTGTCGGTCGAGGGTTCTGCGGAGGCAAAGCTTTCTAATTCTCCCGGTTTAAAAACTCGCGGGACGGCTGAAGTCTCGGGGTCGCGCCGTCGCTCGGAGGCTTCAGAAAAAAGGGTTGACGGGATGCTCTGCTCGGCGGCGCGCCCTTGCGCCCGCAATCTACGGAAAGAGGCAATCGGGACTCAGTTCCGAACACGGCACGCCCGATTCTGACGGCGCCTATGCTAACACTTCCCGGCCGATTCCTTCTAGTTTGTGCCGTACCGTCCGCGCGCGGCGGCAGCCGGAGGCGCTTGACAGGCATCTAAGCCTCTTGTTAACTTAGCCTTCCGCTTTTTTGGAAGCGTTTTGTTGGTTGGGTTTTGTAGGCACGTAGCTCAGGGGTAGAGCACTACCTTGACACGGTAGGGGTCCGCGGTTCAAATCCGCGCGTGCCTACCATTCAAACTTTCGACAGGGAGCCCCGTAAGTCCCTTGCCCGTAGAAACGATGTTGACGCGAACGCGAACTACGTTTCGATTTTAGTTGACGCTGGCCGGCCCGCCACACGGGTCGCGGCCGCGCGGCGAGGGCGCTTCTGTCGAATCCGATCTGGTTAGTCAATCCCTAACGGGGACGACACATTTAGGTTCACCCTTCTCCGCGCAGCCGGGCGCCGGCGCGTAGGGCTTCATTGCCCGCGTGACTTCGGGGCGGCCCGGCAGGCCGCTCGGGTCTTTATCCGAAGCTCCGGCCGGAGCGGAAAGGGGTTGTGAGTGATGAGCGAGATCAGCGTACAGCTTGAGGGCGGACGTTCGGTGCAGGTGCCGGCGGGCGCGACCGTCGCGGAGGCCATCAAGGCCGCCGACCGCGACGCCGCGAAGCAGGCGCTCGCCGCGAAGGTCAACGGCCGCGAGGTTGACCTGTCGGCCAAGCTCGACGAGACGGCCGCCGACGGCGAGCCCGTGCGGGTCGAGCCCGTGCTGCCCGGCACGTTGGAGGGCCTGGACGTCATCCGCCACTCGACCGCGCACCTTCTGGCGGCGGCCGTGCTCGACCTCTTTCCGGGGACGAAGCTCGGCGTGGGGCCGGCGCTCCTGGAAGACCCGCGCTACGGCTTCTTCTACGACATCATCGCGCCGCGGCAGTTGACGGAGGAAGACCTGCCGGTCATCGAGAAGCGGATGCGCGAGCTGGCGAAGCGCAACCTCGCGTACCGCCGCGACGAAATTTCTAAAGAGGACGCCCTGCGCGTCTTCGGCGAGCGCGAAGAGCCTTTGAAGTGTGAGCTGATCGAGGAGAAGGCCGGCGAGGTGGTGAGCGTCTACTACATTGACGGCTCGCCCTTCATCGACTTCTGCCTCGGCCCGCACGTGCCGAACACGAACCGGCTGAAGGCGTTCAAGCTGCTCTCGCTCTCCGGCGCCTACTGGAAGGGCGACGCCGAGCGCGAGCAGATGCAGCGCATCTACGGCACCGCCTTCGCCACGCAGGAAGAACTCGACGCGTGGGTCAAGCAAAGGGAAGAGGCCGAGAAGCGCGACCACCGGCGCATCGGGAAGGAGCTTGACCTCTTCTCGATTCAAGACCAGTACGGCGCGGGGCTCGTCTTCTGGCACCCGAAGGGCGCGGTCATCCGCAAGGCGATGGAGGACTACCTCTACGAGGAGCTGAACGGCCGCGGCTACACCTTCGTCTACACGCCGCACATCGCCAAGCGCGACCTCTGGGTGACGAGCGGCCACGACCAATCTTACGGCGACTCGATGTTCTCGCCGGTCAAGCTCGAAGACGTGGAGTTCCGCCTCAAGCCGATGAACTGCCCGTTCCACATCGGCATCTACAAGTCGCAGCAGCGGTCGTACCGCGACCTGCCGCAGCGCTACGCCGAGATGGGCACGGTCTACCGGGCGGAGCTTTCGGGCACGCTGCACGGCCTGATGCGCGTGCGCGGCTTCACCGTGGACGACGCGCACCTCTTCTGCACGCCCGAGCAGGTGCGCAAGGAGATCGGCGACTGCGTGGACTTCGTCGTGGACGTGTTCAAGACCTTCGGCTTCGAGAAGGTGAAGTTCGAGCTGTCGGTCAAGGGCGACGACACGTCGAAGCAGTGGCTCGGCGCGGAAGAGGACTGGGCGCACGCCGAGAAGGAGTTGGCCTCGGCGCTCGGCGAGCGCGGCGTCCCCTACGAGCGCGTCGAGGGCGAGGCCGCCTTCTACGGCCCGAAGATCGACTTCAAGATCGAGGACGCCATCGGCCGCCTCTGGCAGTTGGGCACCGTGCAGTGGGACTTCAACCTGCCGGAGCGCTTCGGCCTCGAATACATCGGCGAGGACAACAAGGCGCACCGGCCCGTGATGGTGCACCGCGCGCTCTTCGGCTCGATCGAGCGCTTCTTCGGCATCCTGATCGAGCAGTACACGGGGGCGTTCCCGATGTGGCTCGCGCCGGTGCAGGTGGCGGTGCTCCCGATCACCGACCGCGCGAACGACTACGTCGAGCGGGTCGCGGGCGAGCTGAGACAGGCCGGCCTGCGGGTCGAGACCAACACGCGCGGCGACAAGATCGGCGCGAAGATTCGCAACGCGCAGTTGCAGAAGATTCCTTTCATGCTCGTCTGCGGCGACCGCGAGATGGAAGAGGGCAAGGTCGCCGTCCGCGAGCGCTCGCGGGGCGACATCGGAGCGATGTCGCTCGAAGAGTTCAGGGAGTTGGCCGTGCGCCTCGTCCGCGCGCGCTCCCTGGTGAACGAGTAGTGCTGAGTGCTGAGGACTGAGTGCTGAGTGAAGGCAAGACGCCCCTGCTCAGCACACAGCACTCAGCCCGCAGTACTTATGACTGAGGAGGTGTAGGTATTCCTTCATTTCGAGGCCGCGGGCAGCGCCCGGACAACCGCCGCGCCCCCGCCACGCGCATCAACGACCGGATACGCGTCCCCCAGGTGCGCGTCATCGCGGAGAACGGCGACCAGCTCGGCATCATG
>JAFAVK010000032.1 GCA_019242475.1 Acidobacteriota bacterium
CGGATTTGACGTAGACGCCCAGCTCGCCCTTCGAGCCCTCGATGGGCTGGTAGACCTCGCCCGCGGGGACGTTGAAGCCCTCGGCGACGATCAGGAAGTGGTGGATGAGCGCGTCCATGTGCGTCTTCATCGCCTCGCGCTCGGGCAAAACGACCTTCGGCGCGTCGGCCTTGATGGGGCCGGGGCGGAGGCGCGTGAGCGCCTGCTTGATGATCTTGTTCGACTCGATCATCTCGCGCATCCGCACCATGTAGCGCGACCACACGTCGCAGCCCGATTCGGTCGGCACCTCGAACTCGTAGTTCTCGTAGCCGCTGTAGGGGTTGGCGCGCCGGATGTCTAAGGGCACGCCGCTGCCTCTTAAGGAAGGCCCCGTCAGCCCCCAGTCAATCGCGTCCTCGGCCGAGATGACGCCGACGCCCTTCGTGCGGTTCTGGAAGATGCGGTTGCCAGAGAGGAGGCCGTGCCACTCCTCGACCGCGGCGGGGAAGTCTTCGGTGAACTGCCGGCAGCGCCGGTCGAAGCCCGCGGGCAAGTCCATCATCAGACCGCCGATGCGGAAGTAGGACGGCGTCATGCGCTCGCCCGAGGCGGCCTCGATCAGATTAAGAATGCGCTCGCGCTGGCGGAAGCAGTAGAAGAAGACCGTCATCGCGCCGATGTCGAGCGCGTGCGTGCCGAGCCAGACCATGTGCGAGGCGATGCGTTGCAGCTCGCACATCAGCACGCGGATGACCTGCGCGCGTTCGGGAATCTCGAGCCCGAGCAGCTTCTCGACCGCCATGCAGTAGGCGAGGTTGTTACCGAGCGGGTTGAGGTAGTCCATGCGGTCGGTGATGACGATGCCCTGCTGGTACTTCTTGTACTCGAAGAGCTTCTCCATCCCCGTGTGCAGGTAGCCGATGTCGGGCACGCACTTGACGACCATCTCGCCGTCGAGGACGAGTTCGAGCCGCAGGACGCCGTGCGTGGACGGGTGCTGCGGCCCGAACGAGATGGTCATCTGCGTGTCGAGCGGCCGGTCTACGACCTCGAACGCCGGCGGCAAATTGGTAACGGAGGCGCCCATGCTACGAACCCTCTTAAACTAAGAATATCGCTTTCACCGCGAGGCGGAAGCCGGGCAGAAGCGGGGAAGTCAACTCCTCGTCCTTCACCCCCAGCGTCGCTTGCAACTCCAAGCCGCCTTCCCCCAAGCGGTAAATCTCAACCGTGCCGACTTCCCAGTTGGCGATCCAGTACTCTTTCACGCCGTACTTCCCGTACAGGTAACGCTTCACGCCGCGGTCACGCCTCTCGGTCTCCGTCCCGCTTGAGAGTACCTCGACGATTAGGTCGGGTGCGGAGATCAGGCGCCCGCCAGAAATCGCCTGGTAAAACCTCTCGCTCGAAATGAAAAGGAGGTCGGGGATGACGGCATCCTGCTCACTAAAGATGACGCCGACCTCGGGGAGAACTCTGCCGATGGGTTTCTGCTCAAGGTAATCGCGGAACGAGTGCAGTAGATTGGAGATGACCGCCTGGTGGACGATATGAGGAGCGTGAGACACGTAAAGTTCTCCGGCTACTAGCTCGTAGCGCTTCCCGTCCTCGGGTATTGAGCCAAGCTCTGCGACGGTCAACCCTGTTTGAGCATGTGTGCTCATGATTTCATTCGGAACAAACTGCTTTCATTACTCAAGCACGAAGTTGTAAGTCAGCACTCCCGAGACCTTCACGGGCTTTCCGGCCAGGAGCGTCGGCGAGAACTTCGCCTGCTTCGCGGCCGCCACCGCCGCCGCCCGCAGCAGCGGGTGGCCCGAGACGGCCTCGGCCGAGACGACGCTCCCCGTCTCGTCAACCGTCACCTGCACGGTCACGGTGCCCGCGGCGCGCGCCGCCTTCGCGACCGGCGGGTACGCGGGCTGCGGCTTGCTGATGGCCTTGCCGTTGAGCACGCCGCCTGAGACCACAAGACCCGGAGGCCCGCCCGTCTCCGCTTTGTCGTCGGCGGATGTCGCGTCCTCGCCCGAGCCGTCCGAAGCGTCTTCCGCGGTGTCTCCGTTGGAGCCGTCGGCGTCCTGCTCCACGTCAACGTTGGAGCCGGGCGGCTGCGCGACGTTGCGGTCGAGCAGAGAGGTCGTCTCGCCGCCGACGACGAGGTCGAGCCTCTGGTACATCCACGCGCCGCCGGTGTTGACCGCCGAGACGCGCAGCGTCCCGGAGTTCTTCGGGCCGGAGACGGGAACCTCGAAGTTGGCGTTGCCGCTGCCGTTCTCGAAGTTGACATTGCCGTTGACGAGCCAGCCGTCCTTGATCGGCTGACCCAGGCGCTCGACGGCCGCCGGGTGCGTCTGCGCGACCTTGAGCGCGCCCTGGTAGACCTCCGACGACTTGATCGCCGACATCGCCACGAAGACGATGCCGCCGATGAGCGCGACGCCCGCGAGTATCAACCCGAGGCAGCCTACGGGCAGCATCCACTTCCAGTTTCGCCCCAGACAGCCCTTCTGCTGCGCCGGAGGCGCCTGCTGGAACGAGCCGCCGAACTGCGCTGGGTTCGGGTTCATCAAGGCTCTGCGTCCCCTTCGATCAAGTCAGGCTGTACGGCTCGTAGCCGCGCAGCGGGAAGTCTTTGCGGAGCGCGTGCCCCTGCCAGTCGTCGGGCAGGAGGATGCGGCGCAGGTCTGGGTGGCCGTCGAAGATGACGCCGAACATGTCGAACGTCTCGCGCTCGTGCCAGTTGGCCGTGCGCCAGACGGTCGTCACCGTGGGGACGTGCGTGTCCTCCTGGTTCAAGAGAACCTTCAGGCGCAGGCGGTGGAAGCGCTTCGTCGAGAAGAGGTGGTAGTTGACCTCGAAGCGCGGCTCCTCCTCCGGCCCGCGGTCGGCGCCCGCGATGTCCGAGAGCATGTCGAACTCGAAGCCCGGCGCCGTCTTCAAGTGCGCGCTGACGGTCGCGATCTGCTCGCGCGGCACGACCAGCGTCAACTCGCCGAACGCCTCGACGACTTCCGTCACCCAGCCCTCGTGCTCGCCGCGCAGCGCGTTAGTCAGATCGGCCGGCGGCACCGGGTAGGACGCGGCCGCGCGCCTGCCGGCGGCGATCTCCTTCTCTCGCTCGATGTCTTGAGACATAAAGATTCGTGAACCGTGAACCGTAAACCGTGACAAGAAGGGCACACCTTATCTTGTCACGGTTTACGGTTCACGGTTTACGCTCCTATCACGGTTTACGGTTCACGCCTTCAGCTCGACCTGCGCCGCTCGTGGCGCGAGGCGATGGTGTAGGGGCGCGAGGGGGTCTCCTGCGCCGCCGCGTCGTTGGTGGCCGAGACGCCGACGGCGGGGAGCGTGCCCGGCGGGACGGCCTCGAAAGCCTCGGCGGCCGGCACGTCGCCGCGGTCGCGCAAGGACTCACGCATCACCTTCTCCTGGAGCATCATGATGGCGTGGATGAGCATTTCGGGGCGGGGGGGGCAGCGGGGGATGTACACGTCCACGGGCACGACCTTGTCCACGCCCTGGACGACGGCGTAGTTGTCGAAGACGCCGCCCGAGGTGGCGCAGGCGCCCATCGAGATGACCCACTTCGGCTCGGGCATCTGGTCGTAGATGCGCCTCAAGACCGGCGCCATCTTGCGCGAGACGCGGCCCGAGACGATCATCACGTCGGCCTGTCGGGGACTCGCGCGGAAGACTTCGGAGCCGAAGCGCGCGAGGTCGTGGCGCGAGTCGGTCGTCGCCATCATCTCGATGGCGCAGCAGGCGAGCCCGAAGGTCGCCGGCCACAAGGAAGACTTGCGCGCCCAGTTGACGAGCGAGTCGAGCCGCGTCGTGATGATGTCGGGCAGCGCCTCGGCGATGAAATTCTCTAAGCCCATAAGAACCCCTTGCTTGAAGCTTCAGGCGGCGCGCGCCGGCGCCGCCTGCCGCGCCTCAACCTTGCGCGCCCGCGCCTCGGCCAGTTCCAGCGTGCGCGCCTCGGCCTCGGCCTCGACCCGCGCGCGCTGGCCCCACTCGAACAGGCCCTTCTTCAAAATGTAGACGTAGCCGACGAGGAGGAGGAGGACGAAGGTCATCATCTCGACGTAGATGAGCGTGCCGAGGTTGTTCGTCGCGAAGCTCTTGAAGACGACCGCCCAGGGGAGCATAAAGATCAGCTCGATGTCGAAGAGGATGAAGATCATCGCCACGAGGTAGAACTTCACCGAGAAGCGCTCGCGCGCCGAGCCCACCGGGTCTTTGCCGCACTCGTAGGGCATCGTCTTCGTCCGCGTCGCCTTGTGCTGGCCGACGAGCTGCGAGAGCAGGACGTTGCCCGCGGCGAAGCCCACGGCGACGAGGAACATGAGCGCGATTGGCAGGTAGTCGGACAGACTGAACACACTATCCTCCCGTCAGCTTGCGCCGAAAGTAGCGGCCCCCTAGCGGCCGTTTTTGAGTTTGAGAATCATGGTACAAGGGCAATCCTAGTCCACACCCCGCGTCGTGTCAAGCCACCCCTGCCCGCGCCCAAAGCCCTGTTTTGCAAGGAGATTGACCGGCTTCGCGGGGCTGTGCTAACTTGATTTCACCCCCGCCGCGGGCCGTAGTCGCCCCGGTCAAATCCGCGCCACACACGACTTCTCGTAGCGAGCAGTGATCACCGGATTCAACACAGACATCCCGTACGAAGGGGTCACTTACCACGTCCAGACCGAGGACAAGGGGCTCGACACACCGCTTATCCTCTCGCTCGTCTACGTCGGCGGCCACATCATCGCCAGCAAGCGCACCCCTTACGCCGACCTCATCAGCAAGGGCTTCGACGAGGGCGTACTGACCGAGCGCCTCCAGCGCCAGCACAAGCTCATCTGCGCTGCCATCAAGCAGGGCCGCGTCGAAGACCTCAAGCGGATGAGCGGCCCCGAAGGCGGCTCGGCGATGCCCGTGGCGGAGGCGTCCGCGGGCGTCCGCAAAGCCGGCCAGCGCCGGAGGAAGTCGGACGCGGCCGCGCCGGAGAAGACGGCCGAGGCCGCCGCCGAGGCCGCGGCGCCGCCCGTCGAAGCGGTCGCGCCTCCGGTCGTAGAGAGGCCCGCGCCCAAACCCGCCGCGCCCCCGCCCGCGCCGCCGAAGGCGAAGGCGGAGCCGGACATCGTCATCCTCTCCTCGCTCGCCGACGAGATGGGCGCGCTCGACCCCTTCCGCCCCGCGCCCCCGAAGCAGGAGGCCCCGCCCCCGCCCCCGCCCGAGGTGAAGGAAGAGCCCGTCCCCGTCGAACCTCTGCTCGTCACGGAGGTCTTCGAGGAGTCGGACGACGCTTCCGACGAAATCTACCTGAGCCTGCTCGACGACGAGGGCGAGTTCCGCGCCGGTCAGTTGGTGACGATCAAGATTTACGTCGGCCGCGGCACGTACGGCCAGAGGCCCGTCGGCCAGGCCAGCCTGACGGTCAAAGTCCTGGGCACTTCGTTCCGCCCGATCATCGTGACGACCGAGACCGACGAGCACGGCGTCGGGGTCGTCCGCGCGCTGCTCCCGCGCTTCAACTCGGGCCGCGCGGCCATCATCATCCGCGCCGTCGCGGGCGACCACTCGGCCGAGATGCGTCGCATCATCCACCAGTGAACGGAGGGGGCGGAGCTTGCGCGTAGAGCTGAACGGCGAGCCGAAGGAACTGGCCGAAGGGACGACCCTCCTCTCCCTCGTCGAACAACTCTCGCTCGCGCCCGAGCGCCTCGCCGTCGAACTCAACCACAACGTCGTCCGCCGCGCCGACTGGCCCGCCACCCGCCTCTCGGAAGGCGACCGCGTCGAGATCGTCCACTTCGTCGGCGGCGGCTAATTTCTGTTTCGAATCGTTAAGGTGTAAATTGTGCGCGAGCCCGCCGACACAGCGACGGCGGGCTCTTAATCCTTTAGAAAGAGCGCTCATAAAAATGTCCACAGCGGTTCAGGCAGAGAGGGAGACTTTCGAGGTCGCGGGGCGCGTGTTCGCGTCGCGCTTGATCGTGGGGACGGGGAAGTACCGCAGCTTCGAGGAGATGAAGGCGGCGCACCGCGCGTCGGGCGCGGAGATGGTGACGGTGGCCGTCCGCCGCGTCCCCCTCGACCGCCAGACCGAGTCGTTCCTCGACCACCTCGACCCGGGCCTCGTCATCCTCCCGAACACGGCTGGCTGCTACACGGCCGAAGAAGCAATCCGCACGGCGCGACTCGCGCGCGAGGCTTTGCAGACAGACCTGCTCAAGCTCGAAGTCATCGGCGACCAGACCACACTCTTCCCCGACAACGAACAGACGCTCGAAGCGGCGCGCGTGCTCGTCCGCGAGGGCTTTAAGGTTCTGCCCTACTTCTCCGACGACCTCATCATGGCGAAGAAGCTGCTCGACGCGGGCTGCGCGGCCGTGATGCCCCTGGCCGCGCCCATCGGCTCGGGGCTCGGCGTGCAGAACCCTGCGAACCTCGCGATCATGCGCGAGCAGTTGCCCGACGCCGTCATCATCGTGGACGCGGGCGTCGGCACGGCGAGCGACGCGGCCGTGGCGATGGAGCTGGGCGTGGACGCGGTGCTAATGAACACGGCCATCGCGGAGGCCGTAGACGCCGGCCGGATGGCTAAGGCCATGCGCCTGGCGGTCGAGGCCGGCCGCCTCGCATACCTGGCGGGCAGAATGCCGAAACGTCTCTACGCCAGCGCTTCGAGCCCCCTGACGGGCGTGGTGCGCTGAAGTCGTAGGCGTCCAAAAGTAAGAAGAGAAGCGGGAGAGTCACCTCCGAATTTGGAGCGGGCTCTCCCGTTTCGCTTTGTGCCGACGGCGCGGCGCACGCCTGCGCGGGCGTCGAAGTGTTGCGCGGATTCGGTGTTCCAACCGCGAAGTCTGTGCTGTTGTTGTTGGTTTCCGCACAGCCGTGCGTTGCGCGGAAGTCCCCTTGCGTGGCGCTAATAGTGGGAGCCGGGCCTGCGCCCTCGAAGAAGTTAGCGTTGCCGTAGCCGACGAGATCGACGACATTGGCGAGTTGCGCAGCGCTGCAAGGTGCCGAGCCACCGTTACAGGCGAGCCCGGCAGTTGTATTGGCGACAATGACCTTGCCGGCCCCGGCCGCCATCACGATTGTGCCCGTGGCATCGGGCGTCGGCAGGAGGGCGCCGTTGGCTCCGCCCGAAGACTGCTGGACGAGATAGTATTGACCGGGGTTGAGAGTGCCGGACAGGTTGGTGACGTTCGCGCTGAAGAGTCCGGTGCCGGTCGCGCTGGCATACTGGACAGACCAGCCCGTGAGGCTCACCGCCGTGGTGCCTCGGTTGAAGAGTTCAACGAAGTCGTTGCGGTACGTGGCGCTCGCGTTGCCGCCGCCGCCGTAGACCTGACTGATGACGACGAGCGGCGCCGTCGGCGTCGGACTCGGCGTTGGCGTGGCCGTGGGCGTGGGTGTGGCCGAAGGCGTCGGCGTTGATGTCGGCGTCGGGGTCGGCGTTGGCGTGCTCGTCGGGGTAGGGGTGGGCGTCGGCGTGGCCGCACACGAGACCGTCGCGGAGCCTGTGTTGCGGGGCGCGGGCGCCGCCGCTTGAAAGTCGGCCGAGTTATCGTTCGTGTCCGCGCAGCCGTCATCCTTTCGGAAGGCGGCGAGGGTGTTACCGGGGGCGGGCGCCGGGCCGCCGCCCTCAAAGCAAGTGGCGCCCGAGCCGTAGCCGATGAAGTCCAAGACCTGCGGCCCGGTGGGACACGCGCCGCTCAGGGCGACCGTCGAACTCACGAGCAAGACCTTGCCGGCACTCGCGGCCAGCGCGACGTTGCCGGAAGCGTCGGGGGCTGGCAAGTCCTGACCGCAGGGCGAGCCGGAGCAGCCCGCCCCGGCCGCCTGTTGAATCAGTAGATGTTGGCCGGGCGCGAGTGTGACGTGCGGCAGCGTCGTCACCTGCCAGGTCGTCCCGCCGGCCGAAGAGTATTGCACCGACCACCCGTTCAAGTCTGCGTCGGTCACACCCCGGTTGAAAATCTCCACGAAGTCATTCTTGTAAGGCGCGCCGCTGTTGCCGCCGCCGCCGAAGACCTGGCTGATGACGACGGGCGGTGTCGGCCCCGGCGCCGGGGTCGGACTTGGGGTGAGGGTGGGCGTCGGCACCGGCGTCGGTGAGGGCGTCGGGGTCGGTGAAGGAGTCGGAAGAGGTGTCGGCGTCGGGGTGACGGTCGGGGTAGGAGAAGGTGTCGGCGTCGGCGTCGGCGAGGGTTTAGGTGTGGGCGTCGGTTTCGGCGTTGGGGTCGGCGTGGGTGAGGGGGACGGGGTTGGAGTGGGCGTCGGCGTAGGCGTAGGAGTCGGAGAAGGCGTGGGCGTGGGAGTCGGGTTGACGTTGACTGTGGCAGCGCCTTCGATGCCGCCCGCGCGTGCGAAGAGTGTGGCCGCGCCGGACGCGTGAGCGGTGGCGTTGACGGTCGTGCCTTCCGTGGGCGCGACTGTCAACCTCTTCGAGTCGCTTGAAGACCAGATGAAGAGCACGTCGGGGACTTCCGTCTCGACCCCTTTGTCGTTTGTGTAGGCGCGGGCGGAGAAGTTGAGCGTGTCACCCACATCGAGCGCGGCCGTGGCGGGCGTGACTTCGACGCGCGCGAGCGGCGGCGAGCCGAAGGGCGTGCCGTCGGCGCGCAGGCCGGGCGAGTAGACGCGGCCCGCAGAGGACGAGACAGCAGCGTGCGCCTTGAAGTCGCCGCCGTCGGAGCCCGCGCCCGCGTCGGGCGAGCGCGTGAGAGATTGATCCTTCGGCGCGGCGACGCCGCCGGCCGTGCCGTACGCGAGCGTGGCGACGACGAACGTGCGGTCGGAGCCCAGGGGGAGCTTGACGGTCAAAGTGTCTCCGCCGTCGTTGAGGCTGAGCGAGCCGGTCTTGAAGACGAGCGCGCCGCCGAAGGCGCCGGCCGGCGGCGCCCCCCCGCCGAAGACGACGAGGGGTCGCCCGGCTTCGAGCGTCGTGTGCTCGGGGAAGGTGAAGCGGACGGCAGAGGCGTCGGCGATTTGCAAACCAGACAGTTCGAGGGGCTCGCCGGACGTGTTTAAAAGCTCTATGAACTCGTCGTCGTCCGAGTTGCGCGTGCCGTCGCGGTTCGCGTCGCCTTCGACCTGCGGCGTGTCGGGGTCGTCGGGCGGCACGTCCGCGAGGAGTTCGTTGACGACGAGCGGGACGAGGACTTTCACTTCCGCCTGACCCGACACTTCGCCGCCGCGGTTGTCGGGCGTTGTGGCCTTTACACGAACCGTGCCGGCGCCGGTCGCGCGCAGCAGGCCGGAAGCTTCGACGGTCGCGACGAGCGCGTCTTCGGAACTCCAACCGATGGGAGCGTCGGGGACGGGCCGCCCGTTCTCGTCGAAGGCAGTGGCGGCAAGCTGCGCGGTGCCGCCGCGGTTGAGGACGAGGGCGGGCGTCGAGATTTCCACGCGCGCAATCTTCGGCGGTCTCTGTCGCACGAGAAGCTCCGCGTCGTTGTTGAAGAGGGTGACGCCGCCCGCGCTCGCTTCAACGCTGACCTTCGTCGAGCCTTGACTCAGACCTCGCAGGTTGAAGATGACCGAGCCGTCGGACGCCTCTTCGCCGTCGCCCAAGACCTCCGCGACGCCCGCGTCGCCCGACTTGAAGTCGAACCGCACGCCTCTCAACAAGCGCCCGTACTGGTCGAACGCCTGCGCCTCGAAGGCGGCCGACTCGCCGACGAAGACCGTCTGTTGCAGCGGGGCGACGTTCAAGCGCGTGAGGCGGCCGGGGCGTTCGAGGAAGAACCCGCCGTCAAAGCGCCTGCCGGGCGAGAACCTGCGCGCGCCGTTCGCGGCGGTGTGGCGCGCGTACGCGCCTGTGATGTCGGGCGCGCGCGTGATGGATTCGTTGACCGCGTCGCCGCCGAAGTTGTCGCCCGCGGTGCCGTAGGTGAACCGCGTGACGAGGTTCCCCGCGGCGTCGCGCACGAGGAGCGTGAGCCCCGCGTTGGAGAGCGAGAGCGCGCCCGTGCTCGCCTTCGAGACGCGCGCGCCCCCGAAGAAGGGGTCGTCCGCGTCCGGGTTGCCGCCGCCGAAGAGCACGAGCGCCTCGCCCGCGGGGAGCACGCTCCCCTGGGTGAACGTGTGCCGCACGCTCTCCGTCGAACTGCTCAAAGCGCGTGTGCGAACCGTCCAGCCGGAGAGGTCGAGCGCGTCCGTCGAGCCGTTGACCAGCTCGACAAACTCTTCTTCGGCGCCGACGCGCACGCCGTCGTGGTTCGCGTCGCCCGCGAGGCCGTCGGGCGGGTCGGCCAAGACCTCGTTGATGACGAGCGTCCGTTCGACGACGCGCAGGGCTGCCGTCGTCAACGTGTCGCCGACGCCGACCTTGATGGCGGTAACGCCCTGCGACACGCCGGCGGCGAGGCCGGACGAATCAATCGCGGCGACGGACGGGTCTTCTGTCTCGAAGAGAACCGCGGGGTTCGGAATCTCTTCGCCGAGCGCATCGAAGGCGCGTGCCTTGAAACGCATCTCGCCGCCGACGGGAATCAGTGCGGCGGCCGGATTGATTTCGACTCGCGCGGCGCGCGCGGGCGGCCCGCCGCTCGTGAGCGTCAGGGTCGCACGGTTGCTCTCGGCGCCGTCGGCGCGGACGAAGAGCGCGGCCGCGCCCGCGCCTCTTAAAGAGGACGAGAGCGCGAGGTGCAACTGGTCGAGCCCGGGCAGGTCGGGCGAGGGGACGACGGCCTCGACCCTGGTCGCGCGACCGCCGACGAATGCTTCGACGTGTCGCGCGTCGCGCAGCCCCGTGCAGAAGACGATGAGGCGGCGCGGGTCGCCGGCCGCGTCCGTCACGTCGAAAGGGCCGGGCCGCAGCGTCGAGTTGTCGAGCGCCAAGGCTTCGCCCGAGCCCGTCGTGTTCAAGGTGAAGACGCCCGGGGCGGCGGGCGCGACGTTGACCTCGCCGCGCAGCTTGAAGCCGTCGGGGTTGTGCACGAAGACTTCGTTGGGGCCTGCGCCGAGCCCGGCCGGCAGTTTCAAGTTGAGCTGCGTCGGCGAGGCGAAGAAGATTTGCGCCGCGCGCCCGCCGACCTCGACCGAGAGGTTTTCGAAAGTCGTCGGGAAGGTGCCGTCGGTCAGCCTTGAAGATGAGCTTGAAGAGAGCGCAAGGCTCTTCCCGGTGATGATGGCGAGGGAATCTTGTGCGAGCGCGGGCGGCGTCTTGCCGGGGACGGCCGCGTTGAAGAGTTGCAGGCCCGTCCCGAAGGGCGCGCGCGGCGGGATGTTTGCCACGTAAATCTCGGAGCCGTTCTCGAACCCTTCCGCCGCGTCGGGCTCCGAAAGCACGCGCGGGAAGTTGAAGACGACGCGCGCGCCCGCGTCGTCGAGCGAAGAGACGACCTCGGCGTTGGCCGCGGCCGGGGCGTCGGTCAGGCGCGCAGTCGTGTTCGAGGGGATGTCGTAGAGGTACAGCTCGACGCTCGCGTCCGGGTTCAGGCCGGAGAGGTTGCGGCGCGTGGCAAAGGCGACGCGGTTGCCGTCGCCGCTCAACGTCGGGTTGAGGGGCACGTCCGAGGCGCGCGTGCCGAGCTGCGTCAACTGCCGGACGAGTCGGCCGTTGCGCCCGTCGAAGAGAAAGACCTGCGTCGCGCCGTTCGAGCCCCGCGCGGAGTAGACGACGCGCTGCCCGTCGTCGCTCATGGCGCGCCCGATTGTCATCCTGAGAGACTGCACGCCCGAGACGGCCGTCAAGGTCTCGCCGCCCGAAACGGAATAGACGAGCAGGTCGCTCTGTGCCCCTTCGGCGTCCCTGTCGAGCACGTACGCGACGCGCGACCCGTCGCCGCTCAACTTCGCGTCACGCGCCGACGTTCCTGCGTCAACGTGCGTGACCTGCACGACTCTCTGCGTAGAAGTGTCCAGCAGAAAAATCTGCCGGGCGAGCCCGGGATTCTCCCCGACCAGATCGCGGTCGGAGGTGAAGGCCACGAGCCGCCCGTCGTCTGACATCGACGGCAGGAGACAGCCCTGCGCCGCACGCCGCGCGGGCTCGTCGGGCGCGGTGTGTGTCAACTGCCGGAGGCGTGCGCCGTCGTGGAAGAAGATTTCGGAGTCGCCGTCCCGGTTCTCGCCCAGGGGGTCGGCGTTGGAGGCGAAGGCCGCGCGCGCGGCGTCCTGCGAGAGCGCGGGCGCGGGCGCGCGCGAGAGCGCCAACTCCCTGAACGTCGGCGCCTGCGCGGCGTCTGCCGAGACGAGTCTGAAGCCAGCCCCCGCGCCGGCCCCGGCCAGGTCTGCGCTCGTCTCGAAGGCGACGCGCGACCCATCGCCGCTGATGCTCGGGTTGAGATTGATCGTGCCCGGCGGTGTTTGCGTCAAGCGGACGACGCCCGCGCCCTGCGAGCCGACGCGCGTGACTAAGAGGCAGAGCGAGACGGAGAAGAGAACGACGAGAGTTGTACGCCTTTGAAGTGAGGACACGCCCGGCCTCCTTTACGCTTGAAGAGGCGAGAGGCTGGCGGGCCACTTACCGAATTAGAGACAGGGAACCTACGTCCGAAGGGCACTTCCCGCGAAGCGGACGGGCCAAACCTGTGAGCGGGCCTGACCCAACGTGCGCGGCATTCTACAACGTCGGGCAGGAAAGGCAAGGATAATTTCCGGGCAGTCCGCGCGGGCCGCTACTAAAGCGGCCCGCGCGGACTGCCCGGACACAAGCGCGCGGCATCTCCCTTTCGCGCGCGACACAGGCCCGAAAGGGGTTGCGTCCTAGTTGAGTTCCTCGTCAGTCGGGTGCGGCTGGCCGTTCTGCGACGGGTTGAACTTGACGCGACCGGTCGCGCGCACGGGGATGCGTTCGTCCCCGATGAACATCGTACCGCTCTTCGTAAACTTGCAGCGCAGGTAGTCGGGCAACGTCCACTTGTCGCGGATGACCACGCCGCCGTTCGGCCGCGCCATCGCCTGCATCTTCGCAGCGTAGCTCAGCGGCAGCCCGAGGTACTCATAGGAGCCGCTCTCCGAGGTGAAGCGGCGCGCC
The DNA here is from genome assembly GCA_019242475.1 of Acidobacteriota bacterium. Classification (GTDB taxonomy): domain Bacteria; phylum Acidobacteriota; class Blastocatellia; order Pyrinomonadales; family Pyrinomonadaceae; genus QHXN01. Next base: position 12,968 of record JAFAVK010000032.1, read on the forward strand.
TGATCTCCGAAGTCCACCCCGATCCCAATGTAGCGTGGGACGTGGTTCTTCCACTCCGGGTTGCCGGAGGAGCGCCACTTCGAGTAGCCGCCGTCCAAGGCGCAGGCCAGGCCCGCGACGGCCGTGGCGTCGTCCATGAACTTCGTGCCCTCGGCCTCCCAAACGAGCACCATCCCATCGCCGACGAACTTCACCGTCGGGGGCACCTCCATCGTCTTGGAGACGACCCCCATCACCCACTGGCAGAACTTGTTCGTGAAGTCCACGACGATATCGCTGACTCCCTTGTCGAACGCGTCGGCGGTGTACGCCGTCGAGCCGCGGAGGTCGATGCACATGGCGATGATGGTGACATGCTCGAAGCCACGGAACTTCAGCCGCGAGGTGTTGGAGAGTCCCCACGCCAGCGTCAGCGCGATGAAGAGCATCGTCATGAACGCCGTGCTCGTGATGTTGAGGGCGATGTGGAAGGGTTGCTCAGTCAACTGGTTGCCGTTCTTGAACAGGTAGAGCTGGTACAAGAAGACGTAGCCGAAGTCGCAAAGGGTCAGGGCGATCATGAGCCAGTTGCCGTACATATAGAAGGAGTATGACATGCACGACATAAGCACGAGGATGGAGAGGCAGGAACTCATCGCGTCGATGTACCCGGTAGTATCCGTGACCCCCGGGCTCAATCTCCCGCCCAGCACGAGGCCCATGAGCACCCAGACGAGGGCCGCAGCCCCGGCGAACGCCCACGTGATGTAGTAAGACAATTTGCCCCGCTTGCGTAACGCCTCCCGCACCCGCAGGAGATGAAAGGCGGTGGCAACCGAGACGACATTGCTGATGGCGGAGGCCATGAAGAGGAGTGGCTTCCCGGTGGCCGGATTCAGGTTGAGGCACTGCACGACCGTCGCCGGAAGTAATGCCAGCAGGCATCCCGCCAGCCAGAGGAGGCTGTGGTCGTCAACCTGCTTGCGGCGCAGCCATAAGTAATAGGCGCCGAAAATTATCACGCCGCAGAAGGGCAGCATGATGCCCAGATACAAACGAACAGTACCGAGATCGCATTTGCATACGGGACAGGACTGGTACATGAGGTCACCTCCTTATGTGCAACTAACCCTACACCGCTTCCCCCTGGTCGGCGGGCGGTGTCTGTACTGCCTCAAGGGAGACCGGCGCGTGGCGAGCACGATGCTTCTGGCTCGCACGGTTGTGCGAGCCCGGCGGGCGCGCCGGCGGTAACTTGTCGTCAGGGTTACGCGACGGAAGAAGAGGTCAAGGGGGAGGGGCTAAATGAAGTCAGACTCTGGCGAGTCGCTTGTGGGACGAGTCTCCGGACATAGGCTTAGCGCGAGCCGGCGTCATGAGGCGCGAACACTTACGAACGCGTGAGTCCAGACTCTTGCCCGCTTCAGCCGTTACGCTCTCGTCTAACACGAGAACGAGCGGATCAAAATGTCTGACCCATCCGACATCGAGCAACCGATGTGCCAGCGGCGAGGCGTCATCTTACTCGGGTGCGAGGCGTCATCTTACTGATGTGAGGTAATGTTTTATTGGATAAACATCTCCGCCAGGCGAGTGCATGCGCGTGCAGTTTCCACGAAAAAAATCAAAAATTTTGAAGGCCGCTTCAAAATTTTGAATAAAATTCCGACATAACGCTAACTGCCAGCCGGCGCTGCCTCCTCGTGGCGCGCGAACTCCGGCAGCGCCTCGAAGACTTCGAGGGCGTATTTGACGTTGTTGAAGGGGGCGGAGACCTGGACGCCTTGAATCGCGTCGCGCACGTCGAGCAGCAACTCGCGGGCGATGGCGAGACCTTCGTCGCGGGCGGCGTCTTTGCCTTTCTCTGAAGCCACGCGCATGCGCTCCATGATGGAGGGGGTGACGCGGACGCCGGGCACCTCGTTGTGGAGGAACTCGGCGTTGCGGTAGGAGACGAGCGGCCAGATGCCGGCGACGACGGGGACGTGGACGTGCTCGATGCGCTTGAGGAAGTCGCGGAGCTGTTCGGTGTCGAAGACCGGCTGCGTGATGGCGAACTCGGCGCCGGCCTCGACCTTCCACTCGAAGCGTTTTATCTCTTCGTCCAGATTGACCGCGCCGGGGTTAACGCCGACGCCGATGCAGAAGGAGGTCGGCGTCCCCGTCGGGTTGTTGCCGAGGTCGAGCCCGTGGTTGAGCTTGTTGACCATGTTCGTCAGGCCGATGGAGTCGATGTCGAAGACGGCCGTCGCGTCCGGGTACGGCCCCATCTTCGGCGGGTCGCCGGTGATGAGCAAAAGGTTGCGCAGCCCCAACGCCGCCGCGCCGAGCAGGTCACTCATCATCCCAAGCAGGTTGCGGTCGCGGCAGCAGTAGTGCAGCACCGACTCAAGCCCTATCTCGCGTTCGACCAGAACGGCCGTGGCCTGCGCGCTCATGCGCGTCTGCGCGCGCGGGCCGTCGGGGATGTTGACGGCGTTGACGCCCGCCTCCTTCAAGAGCCTGATGCTCTCCAAAGTCTTTGTCGCGTCCCAGCCTTTGGGCGGCAGCACCTCGACGGTCGTCACGAACTCGCCGCGCGCGAGGCGACGGCCCCAGTTCGAGCGCTCTGCGAGCGGCGTGACCGGAATCTCCTCCTCTTTAATCTCGGTGACGTGCGCGGCGGCGCCGGCGAGCTTGCCGGTGGCGCCGGTGTGGCGCGGCGAGAGCGGGCGGACGGCGTCGGAGATGAGCTTGATGTGCGCGGGCGTCGTCCCGCAGCAGCCGCCGATGAAGCGGACGCCGGCCTGGATGAGGCGCTTCGCGTACTTCGCCATGTACTCGGGCGAGCACATGTAGAACTGCCGCCCCTGCACGTCGCGCGGCAGGCCCGCGTTCGGCTGCGCCGAGAGCTTCTTCGAAGTGACGAGGCGCATCTTCTCGACGGCCGTCAGCACGGTGACGGGGCCGACGCCGCAGTTGAGCCCGATGACGTCGGCGCCCCACTCGTCGAGCCGCGCGGTGAAGACCTCGGGCGTCGTGCCGAAAGAGGTGTTGCCGTCGAGCGAGATGGTCATCTGCGCGATGACGGGCAGGTCGGAGAGTTCGCGCACGGCGCGGATGGCCTGCCGCACCTCGGACACGTCGGAGAAGGTTTCGAGGATGAAGAGGTCTACGCCGCCTTCGAGCAAAGCCTCCGCCTGCTGCTTGAAGAGTTCCTTCGCCTCGTCGAAGGAGGTCGGCCCGTACGGCTCGATGCGCAGCCCCAGCGGCCCCACGGCGCCCGCGACGTAACAACTCCCGCCCGCCGCCTCGCGGGCGAGCCTGGCGGCCGTCGCGTTGATCTCGCGCAGGCGCCCTTCGAGCCCGTACTGCTGTAACTTGTGCGCGGTCGCGGTGAACGTGTTCGTCTCGATCACCTCCGCGCCCGCGCGCACGTACTCCTCGTGGACGGCGCGCACCAGGTCGGGCTGCGTCAGATTCAACTCGTCGTACGAGCGGTTGATGTAGACGCCCTTCGCGTACAACTGCGTCCCCATCGCCCCGTCGAAGACGGTGACGTGGTCACTCTCAAGAAGCTCTCTGAAGGTAATCATGCGAATTGGAAATTTTTGATTTTAGATTTGCGATTTAAGAGAGACCGCCCAAATTGCAAATCTAAAATCTAAAATCAAAAATAAAGAAGTCCCGCGCCAAACAACGCGGGACTTCTGGTCTAAGAAGTTGGCGACGCCGGAAGCGCCGAGCTGTTTAGCTGCTTATTTTACGTGGCCGCAAGTCGCCTTAACTCACCACGTCTTGTCCACGCGCTTATACGCCGCGCCGTGCGCGCCTGTCAAGTTTAGCCGCGGTCAGCAGTTCTGACAGCGCGCGCAGAAGTAGGTCGAGCGGCCGGCGTGGCTGGTGCGGCGGATGGGGGCTTTGCATTTGGGGCAGGGCTCGCCCTCGCGGTCGTAGACGCGCCAGCGCCGGTTGTAGCCGCCGCCGCCGAAGTAGCTGCCGTCGATGTTCTCCGGGTCAACGTTCATCGTGGAGCCGTGCGCGAGCGCTTCGCCGAGCACGTCGAGGATGGCGCGGTGGAGGCGCGTGACCTGTCGGCGCGGCAGGTGTGAGGCGTTCGAGAAGGGGCTCACGCGCGCGAGGTGGAGCACCTCGGCGGCGTAGATGTTGCCGAGCCCCGTGACCTTCGTCTGGTCTAAGAGCACGTCCTTGAGCGTTTTGCGTGTCCGCGCGAGGACGGCGGCGAGATAGACGGGCGTGAACTCTGCGGAGAAGGGTTCGGGCGCGAGGCCGCGCAGCTCGCGGGCGTCGGCGAGACGTTCGAGGGGCACGACTTTCATCAAGCCGAAGTGGCGCTGGTCGGTGAAGGCGAGGCGGCGGCCGTCGTCCAGACGGAAGAGCGCGTGCGTGTGCTTCGGCAGGGCCTTGCGCGCGGGGAGCAGGAGGAAGCGGCCCGTCATGCGCAGGTGCGTGATGAGGACGCGGCCGTTGTCGAACTTCGAGAGGATGTGCTTGCCGCGCCGCTCGACCTTTTCGAAACGCGCGCCGCGTAAGGAGCGCGCGAACTCGCGCGGCGTGTTCTCGGGCGCGAGCCCCGGGCGGATGAGCCTGGCCGACTCGACGCGAAGGCCCTTGACGAGGCGGTCGAGCGAGCGCGCGACGAGTTCGACTTCGGGAAGCTCGGGCATGAGTTCAATGATGAAAACTTTCGGCGAGGCGGCAGCCTTCGTCGAGCAGCGCGTTCATCTTCTCGACGGAGGTCGCTTCGGCGTAGACGCGCAGGACGGGCTCGGTGCCCGACTGCCGAAAGAGGAGCCAGGACTCGTCGCCGAAGACGAGCTTGGTGCCGTCGAGCGTCTCGACGGCTTCGACGGCGAAGCCTCCGGCCGCGGCCGGAGGCTTCGTCCCGAGCGACTCGACGAGGGCGAGGCCGCGCGCGACTTCGGTGTGCAGGTCGCGCCGGCCGAAGTAGAACTCGCCGAACTCGCGGTGCATCTCGCGCACCATCTCGTTCGGCGTCTTGCCGGACGACGCGATTGCTTCGAGGAAGAGGAGCGAGTTGAGGATGCCGTCGCGCTCGGGGATGTGGCCGCGGACGCCGATGCCGCCCGACTCCTCTGCGCCGATGAGGATGTCTTCGCGCAGCATGAGGTCGGCGATGTACTTGAAGCCGATGGGCGTCTCGTGGAGCGGCAGTTTGTGCGCGGCGGCGATGCGCTTCAAAAGAACCGACTGCGAAAAGGTGCGGACGATGCCGCCCGTCTGTTTGCGCACGCGGGCGAGGTGGAGGAGGACGAGGGGGACGACCTCGTGCATCGTCATCGTCTCGCCCAGCTCGTTGACCGCGCCGACGCGGTCTGCGTCGCCGTCCGTCGCAAGTCCGACCAGCGCGCGTCTCTCTCTTACTCGCTCCTTGAGCGGCGCGAGGTTGCGGTCGATGGGCTCGGGCGCGACGCCGCCGAAGAGCGTGTCGCGGTCGCCGCGGATGGTCTCGACGCTCAGCCGCCCGCCTTTCAAAAAGCTCTCGACCCAACGCCCGCCCGAGCCGTGCATCGGGTCAACCACCACGCGGCCCCTCAGCGCGCGCACCCGTTCTAAATCGACGTAGGAAGCGACCTGTCGGCGGTAGCTCTCGACCTCCGCTTCCAGATTTGACGAAGCGTCCGAGTTGAGGCGCGCCGTCTGCGGCGGGTTCGCGTCAACCAGCGACTCGACGGCGACGGTCGTCTCCGGCGTCGCGCTCCCGCCCCACGGCGCCTTTATCTTAAAGCCGTTGAAGGTCGCCGGGTTGTGCGAGGCGGTGATGACGACGCCGCCCGCCGCGCCCCGCTCGCGCACGGCCCAGGAGACGAGCGGCGTCGGCACGTCCGCGTCGAAGAGCGAGACTTCGATCTCGTTCCCGGCCAGGACTTCGGCCGCGCGCGCGGCGAAGTGCTCGGAGAGGAAGCGCCGGTCGTAGCCGACGACGACCTGCTTCTGCGCAGGATGTTCGACATTGTCTCCGGGCGGCTGTTGGTTGATGAAGTCGGCGTAGGCTTGCGCGACGCGCTCGACGTTCTCGAAGGTGAAGCCGTCGGCGATGACGGCGCGCCAGCCGTCCGTGCCGAAGCGGATGCCGGCGGGGTGTTCGCGGCGCCCGTTCACAGCGCGCCCCCGGTCTGCGTGTAGTCGGAGAGGCTCGTCTTGTCGCCGAGCACGGCGCCCGCGCCGACCTGCGCCGAGCGGCCGATGTGGCAGCCGCGCCCGACCACCGCGTTCGAGAGGTGCGCGCCCGCGCCGATGCGCGTGTGCGGCCAGACGACGGAGTTCTCGACCCGCGCCTTCTCCTCGACGTGCACGCCCTCGCCGAGCACCGAGTTGATGATCTGCGCGCCGGGCTTGACGGTGCAGTCGTCGCCGAGGAGCGAGAGTTCGTCAACCTCCGCGACCGTCGCGAGGTCGCACTCGCCGCGGCGCTTCTTCAACTGGATGCCGCCGACGCGCCCCGCCAGGATGTCGTGGTGGACTTGCAAATAGCGCGCGGGCGCGCCGATGTCGAGCCAGTAGGCGCCCCGCGGGACGTGCGCGTAGAAACGTTCCCCCCTTTGCAAAAGGTCGGGGAAGAGGTCGTACTCGAACGAGTAGCTCTCGCCCGCGGGGATCAGGTCTAAGACCTTCGGGTCGAGGATGTAGGTGCCGGCGTTGATGGTGTTGACGCTGACCTCGTCGGCGCGCGGCTTCTCGGAGAAGCTGCGGACGCGGCCGTCCTCTCCGGTCTCGACCACGCCGTAGACGGAAGGGTTCTCGACGGGCGCGAGGACGACCGTGGCGACCGCCTTGCGCTCGTTGTGCTCGCGGACGGCGGCGCGCAGGTCGAGGTCGGTGACGATGTCGCCGTTGAAGACGACCGTCGGCTCGCGGAGGAGGTCTTCGGCGAACTTGTAGGCGCCGGCCGTGCCCAACGGCTGCGGCTCGACCGTGTAGTCGAGGCGGACGCCGAAGTCCGACCCGTCGCCGAGCAGTTCTTCTATCTTGTGCGGCTGGTAGGAGAGCGAGAGCGTGATGTCGGTGACGCCGGCCCGCTTGAGCGTGTCGAGCTGGTAGAGCAGGAACGGGCGGTTGCAGACGGGCACAACCGGCTTCGGCGTGTAGACCGTCAGCGGCCTGAGCCGCGTCCCCTTGCCGCCAGCGAGTATGAGTGCTTGCATATCGGTATCGTGGGCGCGGCAGAGTCTAGCACCGGGCCGGGAGGCTTTTCAACGGGATAGACAACGGCCGCTACTTAACGCCGAGACACGACTTTTCAATTTCAAATTTGAAATTTGAAATTTCAAATTCTGAGTTGCTTGACACCCCCTTGGGCCAACGTATAATCGCTCTTTGGGCTAATCATCTGTATTTCTTACGTTTGAAATGCTGTGCGCCCGCCGGGCGCGGAAGGGAAGCGAAAGAGTCATGGCCGAGAGACGTGAGGCCGTCATCATCAGTGCCGCGCGGACGCCGACGGGAAAGTTCCTGGGCTCCCTGAAGGGGCTCACGGCGACGCAGTTGGGCGCGCTGGTCGTGCGCGAGTCGGTGAGGCGGGCGGGCGTCGCGCCCGAAGACGTGGACGAGGTCATCATGGGCTGCGTCGTGCAGGCGGGCCTGGGGCAGAACCCCGCGCGGCAGGCGGCTTTGCACGGCGGCATCCCGTTCGGCGTCTCGGCCGTGACCGTCAACAAGGTCTGCGGGTCGGGGCTCAAGTCGGTGATGATGGCCGCGCAGGGCGTGCAGCTCGGCGACACGGAGGTGGTCGTCGCGGGCGGGATGGAGTCGATGTCGAACGCGCCGTACCTTCTGAGGCAGGCGCGCGAGGGGTTGCGGATGGGCGACGGCAAGCTCGTCGATGCGATGATCCACGACGGGCTCTGGTGCGCGTTCGAAAACTACCACATGGGGAACACCGGCGAGGTCGTCGCCGAGCGCTACGGCGTGACGCGCGAGGAGCAGGACGAGTACGCCCTGAACTCGCACCGCAAGGCCGCGGCGGCGATTAAGGCCGGCAAGTTCAAGGACGAAATCCTCCCCGTCGAGATTCCGCAGAAGAAGGGCGCGGCGATAGTCTTTGATACGGATGAGTCCGTCCGGGAAGACACTTCGCTCGAAGCGCTCGCCAAGCTGCGGCCCGCCTTCAAGGAGGGCGGCACCGTCACGGCCGGCAACGCGCCGGGCGTCAACGACGGCGCGTCGGCGCTGGTCGTCACGTCCGAGGAGAGGGCCCGCAGCCTCGGCGTCGAGCCTCTGGCGCGTATCGCGGCGCAGGCGACCTCGGGCATCCAGCCGGAGCTGGTGATGATGGCGCCGGTCGAGGCCATCCGGAAGGTCTTGCGTAAGGCCGGCTGGTCGCTCAACGAGGTTGACCTGATCGAGCTGAACGAAGCCTTCTCGGTGCAGGCCATCGCCATCATCCGCGAGCTGGGGCTCGACCCTTCGAAGGTCAACGTCAACGGCGGCGCGGTCGCGCTCGGGCACGCCATCGGCCAGTCGGGCTCGCGCCTTTTGACGACGATGCTCTACGAGATGAAGCGGCGGGACGCGCGGCGGGGCCTGGCCGCGCTCTGCCTCGGCGGCGGCAACGCCGTGGCGCTGGCCGTCGAACGGTAAACGAAGCACAGAGAACGGAGTCTCAAATGACCCCACAAGATCACAACAAGGTGCTCGGCATCATGCACCTGATCTACGGCGGGTTCTTCGGGCTGATGACGGTGCTGATGGCGGTGATCTTCGGCTTCGTCGGTTTCGGCATGAGCGCCGCGGCGGCGAACGACCCGAACGCGCCGCCGGCCGGGTTCGTCATCGCCATCTTCGGCTTCATCGTCGTCTTCTACGGCCTGCTGAGCATCCCCTCGCTCATCGCCGGCTACGGGATGCTCAAGCGGCGCTCGTGGTCGCGCGTCGCCGGCATCGTCGCCTCGGTGCTCTCGGCGATGAGCTTCCCGTTCGGGACGGCGCTGTGCGTCTACACGCTCTGGTTCCTCTTCGGGCAGCAGGGCCAGAACTTCTACCGCGGCGGCTACGACGCGCCGCCCGCGCCCGACTGGCGGGGCAGCCTGCGCGAGGGGAGCCCCTACGACTGGGATGCGCAGCGCGCTTCGCAGTCGAGCCGGCCGCGCGAGTACGTGCCGCCGCGGCAGCCGCCCGACTGGCGCGGGTAGAAACTTTTTGTCGAGGTCGAACTGTGTCTGAAGTCATCGGAGTAGTCGGCGCGGGGACGATGGGCAACGGCATCGCGCAGGTCGCCGCGCGCGCCGGGTACGAGGTCGTCCTGCGCGACGTGTCGGAGGAGTTCCTTGAGCGCGGGATGCGGGCGATTGACAAGAGCCTCCAGCGCGACGTGGACAAGGAGCGCCTGAAGGAGGAGGAGAAGCGGGCCGTCGTCGGGAGGATTCGGACGACGACCGCGCTCTCAGACCTCGCGGGCGCCGGCTTCGTCGTCGAGGCCATCTACGAAAACCTCGAAGCCAAGCGGGCGGTCTTCCGCGAGCTGGACGAGACGTGCGGCCCCGAGGCGATCCTCGCCTCGAACACTTCGTCCATCTCCATCACGAAGCTCGGCGCGGCCACGCGGCGGCCCGGGAAGGTCATCGGGATGCACTTCATGAATCCCGTCCCGGTGATGAAGCTGGTCGAGGTCATCCGCGGCATCGCCACCTCGGACGAGACCTGGGCGCGCACGCGCGAGCTGTGCGAGCAGATGGGCAAAACGGCGCTCGAATGCAACGACTCGCCGGGCTTCGTCTCGAACCGCGTGCTGATGCCGTTGATTAACGAGGCCGTCTTCGCGCTCCACGAGGGCGTCGCCACGCGCGAGTCCATCGACGGCATCATGAAGCTCGGGATGAACCACCCGATGGGGCCGCTGACGCTCGCGGACTTCATCGGGCTGGACGTGTGCCTTGCAATTCTGAACGTGCTCCACGCGGAGTTGGGCGACCCGAAGTACCGGCCGTGCCCTCTGCTCCGGAAGTACGTGGACGCGGGCTGGCTGGGGCGCAAGAGCGGGCGCGGCTTCTACGAGTATTAAGGAAGACGGGCGGCGCGCGCGGGGCCACGGCGGGCTCCGCGCGCGTTGTCTTTGAAGGTATGTCGAACGTACGCGGGAAAATCTTCTGCCAGCGCTGCAAGTCGCCCAACGAGCTGGGCGAGGACTCGTGCGGCCAGTGCGGGACGCGCCTGATGCTTCTGGTCGAGCCCTCGGGCGCGCGCTTCGAGAGCCGCGGCACGGGCGGGCTGATGGAGGAGCACCTCCTGGAGCGCGTCACCGCCATCGAGACGCACATCTCGCGCGTCATCGACAAGCTGGAGAAGATGGCCGAGCTGATGCTCAAGCAGTCGCGCTCGGCCTTCTTCGACCACGAGCTTCTGGACACGCTCATCACGGTGCTCGGCGAGTCGGGCGCCATCAGCCGGCAGCGCCTCGCGGAGCTCTGGCGCGAGCGGCGGAAGAAGGAGACGGGCGAGGGCGCGGCGGAGGCCGAGGCGGAGAAGCGTTCGCGCTTCGACGGGCTGATTAAAGTCATACTCGGAGATTACGAGGGCGACGCGCGCGAAGAGTTCGAGCGGCTAGTCCGCGAGAGTTTCGGCGAGATGGAGAAGGGGCGGGCGGCCGCCGGCCTCCGCCGACTCGAACGCGCCGCGGCGCTCGCGCCCGGGAACGCGCCGCTCAACCACTTCATCGGCGTGCAGCTCTACAGAGGGGGGAAGACGGCGCCCGCGCGCGACTACCTGGAGCGCGCTTTTGCCGTCGATAAGGAGAACGGCTGGCTCCACCTGATGCTCGGGCTGGTCTGCGGCGACGAGGGCGAGGCCGCGCGCGCGCGGCAGTTGTTGAAAGACTCCGTCATCCTCGGCGGGCCGAACTTCGCCGCGCACTACGCGCTCGGGCGCCTGGCGGCGGCCGAGGCGGACTGGAAGACTGCGCTCTCCGAGTTCAAGCTGGCGCGGGCGACGCGGCCCGGCCCCGAAGCGCACTATCTGCTCGGGCTTGCCAACTACCACCTCGGCCGCTACCGGACGGCGCTGCGCGAGCTGAAGAAGGCCGTCGGGCTCGATGAGGCTTACGCCGAGGCGCACTACCTGCTCGGGCTCGTACAGCTTCGGCTCGGCGACCGCGGGGAGGCGCGCGGGAGCTTCGCCGCCGCCGCCATCGCGCGGCCCAGTGTGCAGTTGTACCGCGAGGCGTTTGAAACCCCCGAGTCCTCCGTCCCGCCCGCGCCCTTCTTCGACGTGGGCGGGCGGGGCCGGCGCCGGAAACTCATCACGGGCGGCGACGAGCGTCTGGCCGCGGTGCTGCGCGAGGACGCGCTCGGCGCCGCCGCGGCCGTTTGAAGAGTCCGCCCGGGCTGGTTTGACACTTTCGCTTAAGCCGCTATAATTGCAACTTTTGCGCGAGTGCGCCTTGAAGGGCTGGGGCTGACCGGGGGGTGTTTTGATGCAAATCGGGGTCGAAAATCTGACGGCGGCGGCCAGGCCCTTCGCGCACACGTACCGCCCCGAAGAGGTCGAACTCGAAGAGGAGGCCGCCCGGCTCGTCGCGGACGCCGCGGTCGAGGGGAGCGCCACGCGCAAGGGCGAACAGGTTCGCCTGCGCGGGACGATCAAGACCGAAGTCGAGCTTTTGTGTGACCGCTGCGCCGCGCCGCAGCGCGCGCCGCTCGCGGTCGAGTTCGACACCTCCTTCATCCCGCAGGAGGTCGAGGCCGTGAAGGCCGAGAACGTCGAGCTTCAGGCCGAAGACCTGATCCTTTCGGCCTACGAGGGCGACGCGGTTGACCTCGACGAGCTGGTGCGCGAACAGATTCTGCTCGCGCTCCTCTCGCGCCACCTCTGCCGCGAGGACTGCAAGGGGCTCTGCCAGAAGTGCGGCGCCAACCTGAACGACGAACACTGCTCGTGCGAGCAGGGCGAGGTTGACCCGCGGTGGGCGGCGCTCGCAGATTTAAAGAACCGCGAACAGTGAACCGTAAACCGTGACGAGTTAAGAGCGGTTTTCATCTACGAAGGAGTTATAGAATGCCTAATCCGAAACGACGCCATTCCAAGTCGCGCACGCGCCAGCGCCGCGCGCACGACGCGCTGCGCGCGCCGCAGACCGTCCTGTGCGAGAACTGTCAGGAGCCGCGCCAGTCGCACCGCGTCTGCCTGAAGTGCGGCTACTACAACGAGCGCCAGGTGCTGAAGGTCGAGCAGGAAGCTTAAGCCTCCCCGCCGCGAGACCTTTTTGATGGCACAGCCCAAACCGACCGGCCGAGTCGTCGTTGACGCGATGGGGAGCGACCGCGCGCCGCACCCGGAGATTGACGGCGCGCTCGCCGCCGCGCGAGACTTCGGCACCGAGGTCACGCTGGTCGGCCAGCGCGAGGTGGTCGAGAAGGAGCTGCGCCGCTGCCGCTGGCGCAAAGACGGCGACAAGGGCGTCTGGTTCGTCGAGGCGCCCGAGTTCATCGGGATGGACGAGGCGGTCGCCACGGCCGTCCGGCGCAAGCGCAAAAGCTCGATGCGCGTCGGCGCCCGGCTCGTCGCCGACGGCCACGCCGACGGCTTCGTCTCGGCCGGCAACACCGGCGCGGCGATGGCGACGGCCAAGATGGTCTTGGGGATGCTGCCCGGCGTTGACCGCCCGGCGCTCGCGGCCCTGCTCCCGACCAAGTCGGGGCGGCCGACGCTCCTGCTCGACGTGGGGGCCAACGCCGAGTGCAAGGCTCACCACCTCGCCCAGTTTGCTATCATGGGCGACGCCTACTCGCGCTCGGTGCTGGGGACGCAAAGGCCGACCGTCGGCCTGATGTCCATCGGCGAGGAGGAGGCGAAGGGGAACGACCTGACGAAGGAGGCGTTCCCCCTGATGCGCGAGCTTTCGAGTTTGAACTTCGTCGGCAACGTCGAGGGGCGCGACGTCTTCTCGGGCCAGGTAGACGTGATCGTGACCGACGGCTTCACGGGCAACGTCATCCTCAAGCTCTCCGAGGGCTTGCAGGACGCGGTCGTGACGCTGATCAAGCGCGAGCTTTCGGCCTCGGTCATCACGAAGACGGGCGCGGTGCTCGCCCGCCCCGCGTTCCAGAATCTGAAGAAGCGGCTCGACTACGCCGAGTACGGCGGGGCGCCGCTCCTCGGCGTGCGCAAGATCGTGGTCGTCGGCCACGGCAGCTCGAACGCGCTCGCCGTCCGCAACGCCATCCGCAACGTGAAAGAGTTCTCCGAGCACGGCGCGCAGGAGCGCATCGAGCGCGGCCTCGCCGAGACGAACGCGCGCGAATCCGTTGCGCTGATAGGAAGTATGAACGCTGAACGCTGAACGCTGAACTGAAGGCAAGGAGCTTTCAGTTCATCGTTCAGCGTTCCTAGTTCATCATTCCTTTGTGGTATGTTCTCAGGAATCCTTGGATTCTAAAGAAAGCAGGCGGCTGATGGCAGAAGTCAGATCGGCAATTCTGGGCACGGGGCGCGCCTACCCGCAGGGCATCCTGACGAACGCCGACCTCGAAAAGATGGTCGAGACGTCGGACGACTGGATTACCACGCGGACGGGCATCAAGGAGCGCCACCGCGCCGCGGAGGGCGAGTACACGTCGCTCTTCGCCGTCCAGGCGTCGCGCCAGGCCATCGAGCGCGCGCGCATCGACCCGCTGGAGATCGGCCTCGTCATCTGCGCCACGGTCTCGCCCGACCAGATTCTCCCCTCGACGGGCTGCCTGATTCAGGCCGAACTGGGCGCGCACAAAGCTGCCGCCTTCGACCTCGTCGCCGCCTGCTCCGGCTTCCTCTACGGCCTGACGATGGCCGACAAGATGATCAAGACGGGGCAGATTCGTTACGCGCTCGTCATCGGCGCGGAGGTCTTGACGCGCTACGTCGATTTCACGGATCGCTCGACCTGCATCCTCTTCGGCGACGGCGCGGGCGCGGCCGTCATGGGGCCGGCCGAGGGCGACCGCGGCGTGCTTTCGACCAGAATCTATTCCGACGGCCGTTTCGCCGAGCAGCTCTACTCGCCGGGCGGCGGCACGCGCGTCAGGCCGACGGCCGAGACGCTGGCGCAGGGGCTCCACTACTTCAAGATGAAGGGGAACGAGCTGTTCAAGATGGCCGTGCGCTCGATGGCGGACGTTTCCATCGAGGTCTTGAACGAGGCCGGCTTCAAGCCCGAGGACGTGAAGCTCTTCATCCCGCACCAGGCGAACCAGCGCATCACGGACGCCGTGGCGTCGAGGCTCAACGTGGACGGCTCCATCGTCTACTCGAACATCGCCTACCACGGCAACACCTCCGCGGCCTCCGTCCCCATTGCGCTCGACGAGTGCGTCGAGAAGGGGATGATGTCCGAGGGCGACCTCGTGCTCCTCGCCTCCTTCGGCGGCGGCGTCACGTGGGGCGGGGCGCTGATTAAGTGGTAGGTCAGTTTTCAGCTAAGACGCGAAGCTGAATTCTGCTGACTGAAAACTGAAAACTGAAAACTATGTCACTGGCTTTCATCTTTCCGGGTCAGGGCTCGCAGGCGCCGGGCATGGGGCGCGAGCTGGCGGAGAAGTATCCGGCCGCGCGCGAGGTTTTTGAAGAGGCGGACGAGGCTTTGGGTTTCAAGCTCTCGCGCCTGTGCTTCGAGGGGCCGGCGGAAGAGTTGCAGTTGACGGAGAACACGCAGCCGGCGATTCTCGCGACCTCGGTCGCGGCGCTGCGGGCGGCCGAAGGCGAGGGGCTGCCGCGGCCCGACTTCGTGGCCGGGCACAGCCTGGGCGAGTATTCGGCGCTGGTGGCGGCGGGCGCCCTGAGCCTGAGAGACGCCGTGTCGGTCGTCCGCAAGCGCGGCCGCTACATGCAGGAGGCCGTTCCCGTCGGCGCGGGCGCGATGGCCGCCGTCATCGGCGCGGACATCGAGACGGTCGAGGCGGTTTGCAAAGAGGCCGCGCGCGAGGGCGAGGTCTGCTCCGCCGCGAACATCAACTCGGCCCACCAGATCGTCATCGCCGGGAGCAGCGCCGCGGTCGAGCGCGCGCTGCCGCTCTTGAAAGAGCGCGGGGCGAAGCGGGCGATACCGTTGAAGGTGAGCGCGCCCTTCCACTGCGCGCTGATGCTGCCGGCGCAGGAGCGCCTGGCCGCCGACCTCGACCGCGTAGAGTTCAACGACTTGAGCGTGCCGCTCGTCACGAACGTTGACGCCGCCGTCATCCGCACCGGCGCGGAGGCGCGCGCCGCGCTCGTCCGGCAAGTTTCGAGCCCCGTGCGCTGGCGCGAGTCGGTCGAAGTGTTGTGGCGCGAAGGCGCCCGCACCTTCGTGGAGGTCGGGCCGGGGAAGGTCTTGGGCGGGCTCGTCCGCCACACGACGCACGACGCGCGCGCTTTGCACGTCGAGGACGCCGCCAGCCTCGAAGCGACGCGCGCGGCGCTCGAAGCCGTCGCCGAGGCCGCGGCGGGCGATTAAAGTTTTCGGGTTTTCCAATTTCAGACGCAGAGGAGCAGGACTAATGGCCGATCAGGAGATCGAGAATAAGGTTAAGCAGATCATCATCGACGAGCTGGGCGTGGACGAGAACGAGGTCACGCCGAACGCGCGCTTCATCGACGACCTCGGCGCCGACTCGCTCGACACGGTCGAGCTGGTCATGCGCTTCGAGGAGGAGTTC
>JAFAVK010000081.1 GCA_019242475.1 Acidobacteriota bacterium
CGACGGGCGCGAGGCGGAGCGCGTCCAGGTCAAGCTGGGGCGCACGTCGGTCAACACGGTCGAGGTCTTGGAGGGGTTGCGCGAGGGCGACACCGTGATCCTCTCCGACACCGCGCAGTGGGACGGCCTCGACAGACTCCGACTCGATTGATAGCTGGCGAATGGTGAATGGTGAAGAGTAAATGGAAGGCCGGCGCCGGCCTTCCGTTTACCGCTCTGTGCAGGCGAGCCGCAAACCCCCACCATTCCCCGTTCCCATTCCCCATTCACTGACTGAAAGGAAAAGAGATGAGCGCTACAAGCGAACCGCTGGTGAAGCTGGACGGCGTGCGGAAGGTCTTTTACACGGACGAGGTCGAGACGCACGCGCTCTCCGGCATCCACCTCGACATCAAGAAGGGCGAGTACATCTCGATGGCGGGGCCGTCGGGCTGCGGCAAGTCCACGCTGCTCTCGATCCTCGGCCTGCTCGACTCGCCGACCGACGGCGAGTACGTCCTCAACGGGACGCCGGTCGCCAACCTCTCGCTCTCGGAGCGGGCGCGCATCCGCAACCGCGAGATCGGCTTCATCTTCCAGGCCTTCAACCTCATCGGCGACCTCAACGTCTACGAGAACGTCGAGCTGCCGCTGACCTACCGCGACATGGGCGCCAAGGAGCGCAGGGAGCGGGTGGAGGAGGCGCTGCTCAAGGTGGGCATGTCGCACCGCATGAAGCACTACCCCTCGCAGCTCTCGGGCGGTCAGCAGCAGCGCGTGGCGGTGGCCCGCGCGGTGGCCGGCAACCCCTCGATCCTGCTCGCCGACGAGCCCACGGGCAACCTCGACTCGACCAACGGCGAGGCGGTGATGAACCTCCTGCGCGAGCTGCATGCGGGCGGCGCCACCATCTGCATGGTCACGCACGACCCGCGCTACGCCAAGTACGCCGACCGCACCTTCCACCTCTTCGACGGCCAGGTCGTCGAGGAGACCCACGAGGCGAAGGCCGAAGAGGAGTTGGAAGAGAGCGGGTTCAAGCTTTAAAGGCCGGAAACCGTGAACCGTAAACCGTGACAAGAAGAAAGAGCTTTTCACTTGTCACGGTTTACGGTTCACCCTTCACGCGCGAACGGGGTGAGCGATATGGGCACGCTTTGGAAGGACGTGCAGTACGCGGCGCGCGTGCTGTTGAAGAGCAAGGGGTTCACGGCCGTCGCCGTCATCGCCGTCGCGCTGGGGGTGGGGGCGAACACGGCCATCTTCTCGGTCGTCAACGCCGTGCTCCTCAAGCCGCTCAACTATAAAGACCCCGGCCAGCTCGTCCTCATCAACCACAACTACCCGAAGATCGACCTCAAGGCGTCGGTCTCCGCCCCGGGCTACGCCATCTACCACGAGCGCGCGCAGTCCTTCTCGGACATGGCGGCCGTGACGGGCTGGTCGGTCAACCTCACGGGCGAGGGCGAGCCCGAGCGGCTGACGGGTGGGGCCGTCACCCCCAACCTCTTCTCGCTGCTCGGGGCCGAGGCGGCCGCGGGGCGCACCTTCGCGGCCGAGGACGGGCAGATGGGCGCCAACAAGGTCGTCGTCCTCTCGGACGCCTTCTGGCGGCGCCGCTTCGGCGGCCTCCCGGTCGTCGGCAAGTCGCTCATGCTCAACGGCGAGCCCTTCGAGGTCGTCGGCGTGATGCCGCCCGGCTTCGAGTTCGGGCGCGAGTTCGGCTCGCAGGCGCCGGACATCTGGGGGCCGCTGGCCTTCACGCCGCAGCAGCTCGACCCGAACTCGGGGCTCACGAACGAGTACCTCGGCGTCGTCGCCCGCCTCAAGCCGGGCGTCAAGCCCGCGCAGGCGCAGGCCGAGCTGGACTCCATCGCCGCAGACCTCCGCCGCCAGTACATGCCCGGCGCGGACGCGAGCAACTGGGGCCTTCTGCTCACGCCCTTCGACGAGTTCGTCGTCGGCATGATCCGCACGCCGCTGCTCATCCTGCTCGGCGCGGTCGTCTTCGTGCTCCTCATCTCGTGCGCCAACGTCGCCAACCTCCTGCTGGCGCGCTCGGCCGTCCGCCAGAAAGAGATCGCCGTGCGCACGGCGCTCGGCGCCTCGCGCTGGCGCGTGGTGCGGCAGCTTTTGACCGAGAGCGTGCTGCTCTCGGTCGCGGGCGGGGCCGTCGGCCTGCTGCTGGCGATGTGGGGCGTTGACCTCCTGCTCCGGCTCAACGAGCACAAGATACCGCGCGCGACCGAAGTCGGGCTCGACTCGCGCGTGCTGCTCTTCACGCTCGGCGTGTCGGTCTTGACGGGCGTCGTCTTCGGGCTCGCGCCCGCGTTCCAGACCTCGGGCGGGAACCTCCACGACACGCTCAAGGAGGGCGGCCGCAGCGGGCAGCTCGGCGTGCGCAAAGGTCTGCGCAACGTCCTCGTGGTCGTCGAGATGGCCTTCGCCGTCGTGCTCCTGGTCGGGGCGGGCCTCCTCGTCCGCAGCTTCATGCGTTTGCAGCAGGTCAGCCCGGGCTTCCAGCCGGCGGGCGTGCTGGCGATGCAAATCTCCCTGCCCGCGAACAAGTACAAGGAGAACGAACAGCGCGCGGCCTTCGACCGCCGGCTGCTCGAAGAGGTGCGCGGGCTCGCGGGGGTGAAGGGCGCGGCGACCATCACGTCTTTGCCGATGAGCGGCTTCAACCAGAGCGGCAGCTTCCGCATCGAGGGGCGCCAGGTCGCCCCCAACGAGAGCGCGCCGCACGGCGACCGCTGGATGCCCTCGGACGACTACTTCCAGACGATGGGCATCCCGCTGATTAAGGGCCGTTACTTCGAGGCGCGCGACACGGCCGAGGCGCCCGGCGTGGCGATTGTGAGCGAGGCGCTCGCGCGCAAGTACTGGCCGGACGAAGACGCCGTCGGCAAGCGCATCGCGATCGACCGCCTGCCCGACGGGCAGACGCCGCGCTGGCGCGAGGTCGTCGGCGTCGTCGGCCACGTCCACAACGAAGGTCTGGAGGGCGAGTCGCGCGGGCAGTACTACCTGCCTTACGCGCAGCGGCCGAACGGCTCGGACATCTTCCTGGTCGTGCGCGCGGACGGCGACCCGGCCGCGCTCGCGCCCGCCGTGCGCCAGCGCATCGCGTCCGTCGATAAAGACCTGCCGGTCTACAGGGTGACGACGATGGAGAAGCTCGTCTCCGACTCGCTCGCGCAGCGGCGCTTCTCGATGACGCTCTTCGGCGTCTTCGCGGCGCTGGCGCTGGCGCTGGCGGTCGTCGGGCTCTACGGCGTGATGTCTTACGCCGTGGCGCAGCGGACGCACGAGATCGGTCTGCGGATGGCTTTGGGCGCGCAGGGGCGCGACGTGCTGCGGATGGTCGTGGGGCAGGGGATGGCGCTCGTCGCCGTCGGGCTGGTACTGGGCCTGGTCGGCGCGTTCGCGTTCACGCGGCTGATGGCGAGCCTGCTCTTCGGCGTCTCGGCCGCAGACCCCTTGACCTACGCCGGCATCGCGCTCCTGCTCGGGGCGGTCGCGCTCCTCGCCTCCTACATCCCGGCGCGGCGCGCGACGAAGGTCGATCCGATGGTGGCCCTGCGTTACGAATAATTCTCGGATTGTGGATTTCGGATTGCGGTGGGAGGGAAGGGGCGGGTTGAGTTTGCAAACCCGCATCCCGCAATCCGAAGTCCGCAATAGTAAGGGGCGGGCGATGACGACTCTGCTGCAAGACGCGCGGTACGCGGTGCGGACTCTTTTGAAGAGTCCCGGCTTCACGCTGGTGGCCGTCCTGGCGCTGGCGCTCGGCATCGGGGCGAACACCGCCATCTTCTCGGTCGTCAAGGCCGTGCTCCTGAGCCCCCTGCCTTACCCCGCGCCGGAGCGCCTGGTCTGGGTGCGCGAGATCAACCCGGGCTCGGACATCCTGGACGAGCCGGCCTCGATGCCCAACTACAACGACTGGCGCACGCAGTCGCGCAGCTTCGAGGGCGTCGCCGCCTTCGGCTACGCGGGCGGCACCATCACCGAGGGCGACCGCGAGCCCGAGCGCGTCGCGGGCATGTCCACCTCGGCCAACTTCTTCGACGTGGTCGGCGTCAAGCCCGCGCTCGGCCGCGGCTTCCTGCCCGAAGAGGAGCAGGCCGGCAAGAACCGCGTGGTCGTCATCAGCCACGCCCTCTGGCAGCGCCGCTTCGGCGGCAGCCCCGACGTCATCGGCAAGACCATCACCATCACCGGCAACGTCCACACCATCGTCGGCGTCGCGCCCCCGGACTTCAAGACGCCCGTGCCCGGCCCGAAGCCCCCCGACCTCTGGTTCCCCATCGCCTTCAGGTTCGACGAGTCGATCCGCCGCAGCGACTTCCTCAACGTCTTCGCCCGCCTCAAAGACGGGGCTACCGTCGAACAGGGGCGCGCCGAACTCGAAGCCGTCGCCGCGCGGCTCGCGCAGGAGCACCCCGGGACGAACGCCGGCTGGACGGTGAAGGTCGAGCCGCTGCACGAGCGCGTCGTCGGCAACGTCCGGCAGGCTTTGTGGGTCTTGATGGGGGTGGTCGGGTTCCTCCTGCTCATCGCGTGCGCGAATGTCGCCAACCTCCTGCTCGCGCGGGCGTCTGCGCGGCGGCAGGAGATCGCCGTGCGCTCGGCGCTCGGCGCGGGGCGCGGCCGGCTGGTGCGGCAGCTTCTGACCGAGAGCCTTCTGCTCGGGCTCGCGGGCGGCGGGCTCGGGCTCGTCTTCGCCGCGTGGGGCGTCGAGCTGCTCGTGGCCCTGAGCCCGGGTAACATCCCGCGCCTCGACGAGGCGGGCCTCGACGCGCGCGTGCTCGGCTTCACCTTCGGCGTCTCCGTCCTGACGGGGATCGTCTTCGGGCTGCTCCCCGCCCTGAGCGCCTCGAAGACCGACCTCGCCGAGTCGCTCAAGGAGGGCGGCACGCGCGGCTCGACCGCGGGCGCGGGCGCGCGCCGCCTGCGCGGCTCACTCGTCGTCGCGGAGATCGCCGTCACGGCCGTCCTGCTCGCGGGCGCCGGGCTGATGGTGCGCAGCTTCATGGCGATCCAGGCGGTTGACCCCGGCTTCCGCCCCGAGCGCATCCTGACCTTCGACTTCGCGCTGCCGATGACGACCTACAAGGAGGCGCCGCAGCGCGCGGCCTTCTTCGAGCAGCTCACCTCGCGCGCAGCCGCGATACCCGGCGTCGAGCACGCGGCGGTGATCGACTCGCTCCCGCTGACGGACAGCAAGAACATCTCCGCCTTCGACGTCGAGGGGCGGCCGCCGCTCCCGCCCGAGAAGGTGCAGGACGCGGAACTCTTCTCGGTCACGCCGGGCTACTTCGACGTGTTGGGCATCCCGCTGCTGCGCGGCGAGCGGCTCGGCGAGCGGCACACGGGGGACGTGCCGACCGTCATCGTCATCAACGAGACGATGTCCCGCCGCTACTTCCCCGGCGAAGACCCCATCGGCAAGCGGGTCAACGTCGGCGACCCGAAGCAGCCCTGGTATACGATCATCGGCGTCGTGCGCGACGCGCGGGCGGACGGGCTCGACCAGGAGCCCTACCCGCAGATGTACGTGCCGGCCGCGCAGTTCCCCGTGCGCGCGGGGACGTTCGTCGCGCGCACGTCGGGCGACCCCGCTTCAATCGCCCCCGCGCTCCGGCGCGAGCTGGCGGCGATAGACAAAGACCTGCCGCTCTACAACCTCCGCACGATGGAGCAGGTGATGTCCGACTCCGTCTCGCGCCGCCGCTTCCAGATGGTGCTCATCGCGGCGTTCGCGGGCGTGGGGCTGCTGCTCGCGGCCGTCGGCATCTACGGGGTCATCTCCTACACGGTCGCGCAGCGCAGCCACGAGATCGGCGTCCGCATCGCGCTCGGCGCGCGCGCCAAAGACATTCTCAAGCTCGTCGTCGGGCAGGGGCTCGGCCTCACGCTCGCGGGCGTCGGCCTCGGGCTCGCGGGGGCCTTCGCGCTGACGCGCGTGCTGGCGAGCCTGCTCTACGGCGTCTCGGCCACAGACCCTTTGACCTTCGGCTGCGTCTCGCTGGCGCTGCTCGGCGTGGCGCTGCTGGCCTGCCTCGTGCCGGCGCGGCGCGCGACGAAGGTCGATCCGATGGTCGCTCTCAGGTACGAGTGAGGGTTGAGCGATGAGGACTCTGCTGCAAGACCTGCGCTTCGGGGTGCGGACGCTCGGCAAGAGCAAGGGGTTCACGGCCGTGGCGGTCTTGACCCTGGCGCTCGGCATCGGGGCGAACACGGCCATCTTCTCGGTCGTCAACGGGCTGCTGCTCCGGCCGCTGCCTTACGCCGACTCCGAACGGCTGGCGATCATCTGGACGCACTCGCCGGGCGCCAACGTCGCGCAGGACTGGCCGTCGCCGGGGCAGTTCTCCGCCGTCAAGGCCGCGGCGACCTCCTTCGAAGACCTCGCGCTCGCGCAGGGCCAGAGCCTGAACCTCGCGGGCGAGTCGGGGGCCGAGCGCATCGGCGCCGTGCGCACCACTTCGAACATGTTCGCGCTGCTCGGCGCGCGCCCCGCGGTGGGCCGCGTCTTCCTGCCGGAAGAGGACGCGCCCGGTCGCCCGCGCACGGTCGTCCTCAGCCACGGCCTCTGGCAGCGCCGCTTCGGCTCCGACCCTTCGGCCGTCGGCCGCGCGCTCACGCTCAACGGGCAGAGCTACGAGGTCGTCGGCGTGATGCCGGCCGACTTCCAACTCGGCTACGAGGTGATGCCGACCGTGGGCGCGGTGCAGCAGGCGGACGTGCTGCTGCCGCTCCCCTTGAGCGCCGAGGGCATGGCGCGGCAGGGCGACGAGAACTACAACATCGTCGCGCGGCTCAAGCCCGGCGCGACCTTCGAGCGGGCGCAGGCCGAGCTGAACCTCGCCGCGCGCAACCTCGCCCAGCAGTTCCCCGAAAACTACCCGCAGAGCCGCGCCTTCAGCTTCAGCGTCCGCCCGCTGCTCGAACAGGTGGTCGGCGACGTGCGCCCGGCGCTCCTCATCCTCCTGGGTGCGGTCGCCTTCGTGCTGCTCATCGCGTGCGCCAACGTCGCCAACCTTCTGCTCGCGCGCGCGGCCGTCCGCGAGAAGGAGATGGCCGTGCGCACCGCCATCGGCGCGGGACGCTGGCGCATCGTGCGGCAGCTTCTGACCGAGAGCGTCGCGCTCTCCTTCGTCGGCGGGGCGCTCGGACTGCTCGTCGCCTTCTGGGGTTTGGACGCGCTGCGCGCGCTCTCGCCCGGCAACATCCCGCGCCTTCAGAACGTCGCGCTCGACGGGCGCGTGCTCCTCTTCACCTCGGCCGTCACGACGTTGACGGGCGTGCTCTTCGGGCTCGCGCCCGCCCTGCGCGGCTCGCGCGTGAACCTCGGCGAGACGCTCAAGGAGGGCGGGCGCGCACTGGCCGGCGGCGGGGGCCAGCGCCTGCGCAACGCGCTCGTCGTCGCGGAGGTCGCGCTCTCCTTAGTGTTGCTCGTCGGCGCCGGGCTCCTCATCCGCAGCTTCATGCGCGTGCAGCAGGTCGAGCCGGGGTTCGACGCGCGCGGCGTCGCCTCTTTGCGCCTGTCGGTCGGGGGCACGGGCTACCAGGGCGAGCGCAGCTCAGAGTTCTACCGGCAACTGCTCGAACGCGCGCGCGCCCTGCCCGGGGTCGAGTCGGCGGGCCTGGTTACGATCCTCCCGCTCGGCGGCGGCATCGGGTGGGGCGGCGTCACCATCGAGGGCTACGTGCCGGCCGGCGGGCAGGACGCGATTCAGGCCGACTACCGCGTCGCCGGGATGGGCTACTTCGAGACGATGAGGGTGCCGCTCAAGAGCGGCCGCTACTTCGACGAGCGCGACGCGAAGGACTCGACGCCCGTGGCGATCATCGACGAGAGCATGGCGCGCACCTACTGGCGCGGCGCCGACCCGGTGGGGCGGCGGCTCAAGACGGGCGGCGACGACGCGCCCTGGCTGACCATCGTGGGCGTCGTGGGCGGCGTCAAGCAGTACGCGCTCGACACGGACTCGCGCGTGACCGTCTACCTGCCCCACGGGCAGAACCCTTCGGGCACGATGTACCTGGTGGCGCGTACGTCGAGCGACCCTGACGCGCTCGCGCCCGCGCTGGTGAGGGAGGCGCGGGCCATCGAGCCGAACGTGGCCGTCTTCGACGTGAAGACGATGGAGGGGCGGCTCTCCGAGTCTCTGGCGCGGCGCCGCTTTGCGATGCTGGCGCTCGGGCTCTTCGCGCTGGTGGCGCTGTTGCTGGCGGCGGTCGGCATCTACGGCGTGATGAGCTACTCGGTGGCGCAGCGGACGCGCGAGATCGGCGTGCGCGTCGCGTTGGGCGCGAGCCGCCGCGACGTGCTCGGCCTCGTCCTCAAGCGCGGGATGCTCCTGGCGCTCGTCGGCATCGGCGCGGGACTGGCCGGCGCCTTCGCGCTGACGCGGCTGATGGCGAGCCTGCTCTTCGGCGTCTCGGCGGCCGACCCCGTGACCTACGCCGCCATCGCGCTGCTCCTCGGGACGGCGGCGCTCCTCGCCTGCTACGTCCCCGCGCGGAGGGCGACGAAGGTCGATCCGATGGTGGCACTTAGATACGAATGATGAATGATGAGTGATGAATGATGAATTAAAGGCAGCGGGCTTTTAATTCATCATTCATCACTCATCATTCATCACTGCTTTGTGAACGGAGTGAGCAAGATGACTCTCTGGCGGGATTTGGGGTTCGCGGCGCGGATGCTGTGGAAGAACCCGGGGTTCACGGCCGTGGCGGTGCTGGCCGTGGCTCTGGGCGTGGGCGCGAACACGACGATCTTCTCGGTCGTCAACGCGCTGCTGCTGCGGCCGTTCGCCTACGAGACGACGCAGAGGGTCGTGATGGTCTGGGAGCGCGGCGTTGACCAGACCAACAACCGCAACTCGGTCGCGCCCGCCAACTACATGGACTGGCGCGACCAGACCCGGGTCTTCGAAGAACTCGCCGCCTACGGCCAGCAGCACTTCAGCATCAACGAGGGCGAGCAGCCCGAGCGCGTCCCCGGCGCGGTCGTCACCCCCTCGCTCTTCCGCGTGCTCGCCGCGCGCGCCGAGCGCGGACGCACCTTCAGCGAGGAAGAAGGGAAGGCCGGCGCAGACCCCGTCGTCCTCATCAAGCACAGCCTCTGGCTCGAGCGCTTCGGCGCCGACCCCGACATCGTCGGCCGCACCGTCCGCATCGACAACAAGCCGCGCACCGTCGTCGGCGTCATGCCCGAGGAGTTCGACTTCCCCCTCAACGCCTGCCAGGTCTGGGCGCCGCTCGCCTTCGACGCGGACGACGCGAAGGATCGCGACAACCACTACCTGCAAGTCGTCGGCCTCATGCGCCCCGGCGTCTCGGTCGCGCAGGCCGACGCCGAGGTGCGCGCCGTGGCCGACCGCGCGCGCACGCTCTACCCCGACACGAATGGCGGCCGGACGGCCTTCGCAGAGTCTTTGACGGACTCCTTCACGCGCGGCCCCAAGCCCTACATCATCGTGCTGCTCGGCGCGGTCGGGTTCGTGCTCCTCATCGCGTGCGCCAACGTCGCCAACCTCCTGCTCGTGCGCGCCTCTTCGCGCCAGCGCGAGCTGGCCGTCCGCACCGCCCTGGGCGCGAGCCGCTGGCGGCTCATCCGGCAGCTGCTGACCGAGAGCCTTCTGCTCGCGCTCATCGGCGGCGCGGCGGGCCTGCTCTTCTCGGTGTGGGGCGTCGATTTCATCTCGAAGGGGATGCCGCCGACCTTCACGAAGTACATCCCCGGCTGGAAACACATGCGCATCGACTCGACCGTGCTGCTCTTCACGCTCGGCGCGTCGGTCTTGACGGGCATCGTGTTCGGCATCGTGCCGGCGCTCCAGGCGACGCGCACGAACCTGAACGAGGCTTTGAAGGAGGGCGGGCAGAGGGGCTCGACCGGCGGCCGCAACCTCATGCGGAGCGTGCTGGTCGTCGCCGAAGTCGCGCTCTCGCTCGTGCTGCTCGCGGGCGCGGGGCTGATGGTGCGCAGCTTCTACGAGATGATGCGGGCCGACCTCGGGCTCAGGCCCGACGGCGTGCTCGTCGCACAGATGTCTTTGCCGAAAGCGGCCTACCCCGAGAAGGCGCAGAGCGTTGACTTCTACGAGCGGCTCGTCGCGCGCATGCGCGCGCTGCCGGGCGTCGCGTCGGCCGCGGCCATCAACTTCGTGCCAATGAGCCGCGACGGCAACTCAAGCTCGCAGTTCTACGTCGAGGGGCGCCCCGCCCCGCCGCCCGACCGGCGGCCCTACGCGAACTACAACGTCGTCACGCCCGGCTACTTCGAGACGGCCGGCACGCGCGTCCTGCGCGGGCGCGGCTTCCAGGAGTCTGACGACGAGCGCGCGCCGCTCGTCTGCGTCGTCAACGAGACGCTCGCGCGCCACATGTTCCCCGGCGAAGACCCCGTGGGCCACCGCCTCGTCGTCTCGGAGAAGGAGGCGCCGTGGGAGATCGTCGGCGTCTCGGCCGACGTGAAGAACGAAGACCTGGCGCAGGAGGCGGAGTGGGAGTTCTACCGCCCGCACCGGCAGGAGCCCTGGTACACGATGGCGCTCGTCGTGCGCGCGGGCGAGGGGCAGACGGCGACGGGCCTGGCGCCGCTGGTGCGCGGCGAGGTGAAGGCGCTGGACGCGGGGCTCCCCGTCTACAACGTGCGGACGATGCAGGACGTGGTGGACGAGGCCGTCTCGCCGAAGCGCCTGACGATGTTCCTGCTGGCCTTCTTCGCCGCGGGCGCGCTGCTGCTCGCGGCCGTCGGGCTCTACGCCGTGATGTCCTACGCCGTGGCGCAGCGCCGCCACGAGATCGGCATCCGCCTCGCGCTCGGCGCACAGGGGCGAGACATCCTGACGCTCGTCCTCTCGCAGGGGCTCTTGCTCACGCTCGTCGGGCTCGGGCTCGGGCTCGCGGGCGCGCTGGGCGTGACGCGCGTGATGGCGAGCATCCTCTACGGCGTCTCGGCCACCGACCCGCTCGTCTTCGGCGGCGTCGCGCTCGTGCTCGCCGCGGCCGCGCTCCTCGCCTGCTACGTCCCGGCGAGAAGGGCGACGAAGGTCGATCCGATGATTGCTCTCCGGTACGAGTGATTGGTGAGTTGGTAAGCGGCTGCTTGCGCAGTCGCCGCTCCGTAGGGGCGGAATGTTTATAGCTTAAGTCGTTTGTTGCCTCGACAAGCTCCGTAGGAGCGGCACGTCGCGTGTCGCCCCTGACGGGGCTCGGGGCGGTTAAGGCACTTAACTATAAACGTCGAGTCCCTCCGGGACTCTTCGGCGACTCTTCAGACCTGCTTTAGCTCGTCACTGCTTTGGGGGAAGGAACAATGCGAACACTGTGGCAGGACGTGCGGTACGGGGCGCGGGCGATGCGCGCGAACCCGGGGTTCACGCTGGTCGCCGTCGCGGCGCTGGCGCTGGGCGTGGGGGCGAACACGGCCATCTTCTCGGTCGTCAACGCGGTGCTCCTGCGGCCGCTCCAGTACCCGAACGCCGCGCGCGTCGTCGCCATCCAGGAGTTGAACGCCGAGGGGCGCCGCGTCCAGGTCACGCCCGCCAACTTCCTCGACTGGCGCGAGCAGGCCACCGTCTTCGAGCACATGGCGGCCGCCCTCACGCGCCCCGCGAACCTCGCCGTCGGCGACGAGGCCGAGCGCGTCAACTTCGCCATGACCTCGGCCGACTTCTTCGAAGTGTTCGGCGTGCGCCCCCGCGCCGGCCGCTTCTTCCTGCCCGACGAAGAGAAGGCCGGGCACGCGCCCGTCGTCGTCCTCAGTCACGCCCTCTGGCAGCGCCGCTTCGGCGCCGACCCTTCCGTCATAGGCAGAGGCGTCACGCTCGACGGCAACGCTTACGAAGTGGTCGGCGTCGCGCCCGAGGGCTTCTCGTACCCCGACCGCACGGAGGTCTGGGTGCCGCCCTTCGCGCGCGTGCCGACGCTCGGCGCGCAGCAGGACGTGGCCGGCGCGCGCGGCTTCGGCTTCCTGAGCGCGGTCGCGCTGCTCAGGCGGGGCGAGACGTTGGAGCACGCGCGCGCCGAGATGGAGACCATCACCGCGCGCCTGCGGCAGCAGTACCCCGAGTCGAACAGCCAGCGCTTCGACCGCGTCGAGACGCTGCGCGAGAACCTCGTCGGCGAGACGGGCCGCGCGCTCCTGCTCCTGCTCGGCGCCGTCGGGCTCGTGCTGCTCATCGCGTGCGCCAACGTCGCCAACCTGCTCCTGGCGCGCGCCGCCGGCCGCCAGAAGGAGATGGCCGTCCGCGTGGCCCTCGGCGCGACGCGGCTCAGGCTCGCGCGGCAACTTCTCGTCGAGAGCCTGCTGCTCGCGCTCGCGGGCGGCGCGGCGGGCTTGCTGCTCGGCTGGTGGGGCGTTGACCTGCTGAAGGGGCTTCTGCCCGCGGAGTTCCCGCTCCGCGCGGACATCGGCGTAGACCCGCGCGTGCTCGGCTTCACGCTCCTCGTCTCGTGCGCGACGGGGCTGGCCTTCGGGCTCGCGCCCGCGTTGCAGTTCACGCGGCCGGACGTGCACGGCGCGCTCAAGGAGAGCGCGCGCGGCTCGACGGGCGGCGCGCGCGGCGGGCGTCTGCGCGACCTGCTCATCGTCTCGGAGGTGGCACTCTCGCTCGTGCTGCTCGTCGGCGCGGGGCTCCTCTTCCGCAGCTTCCTCAGCTTGCGCGCGGTCGAGCTGGGCTTCCGGCCGCAGAGCCTCCTCACCTTCCGCCTCAGCCCTTCGGGCGCGCGTTTCCAGGCGGACGCGCAGTACTCGAACTTCTACCGCGACGTGGCCGGTCGCGTCGCCGCGCTCCCCGGCGTGGAGGCCGTCGGCTTCATCAACACGCTGCCGCTGTTGAAGGGGCCGACCTCCGGCATCCAGGTCGAGGGGCGCCCGCTCGTCAGGCGCGACCAGACGCCGCCGGTCAACTACCGCAGCGTGAGCCCCGACTACTTCCGCGCCGCCGGCATCGCCGTCGTCAAGGGGCGCGTGCCCGACGAGCGCGACAGGGCCGACGCGCCGCTCGTGCTCGCCGTCAACCAGGCGCTCGCGCGCCGCGACTTCGCGGGCGAAGACCCCCTAGGCAAGCGCATCAGCTACGGCATCGGCCCCGACGGCCAGCCCCTCTGGAAGGAGATCGTCGGCGTCGTCGCGGACGTGCGCAGCGAGGAGCCGGGGCGCGAGGCCGCGCCCGAGATATACGTCTCCTACCTGCAAGACCCGTTCGCGGGCGTCTCCTACGTCGTGCGCACCTCGGTCGAGCCGGAGAGCCTCGTGCCCGGCGTGCGCGAGGCCGTGCGCGCGGTCGATAAGGCGCAGCCCGTCGCCGAGGTGCGGACGATGGAGAATCTGGTCGGCGAGTCGTTCGCGCAGCCGCGCTTCAACTCTTTAATACTCGGCCTCTTCGCCTGCATGGCGCTGCTGCTCGCGGCGGCCGGCATCTACGGCGTGATGTCTTACGCCGTCACGCAGCGGACGCACGAGATCGGCATCCGCATCGCGCTCGGCGCGCAGGGGCGCGACGTGCTGCGGCTCGTCGTCGGGCGCGGGATGGCGCTGGCGCTCGCGGGCGTCGGGCTCGGGCTCCTCGCGGCGCTCGCGCTCACGCGCCTGTTGGCGGGGCTGCTCTACGGCGTCACGGCCACAGACCCTTTGACGTTCGTCGGCGTCGCGCTCCTACTCGGCGCGGTCGCGCTCCTGGCCTCTTACGTCCCCGCGCGCCGCGCGACCAAAGTCGATCCGATGATTGCGCTCAGGTGCGAATGAAGAAGGTGGGGTGAGCTATGACCCTCTGGCGGGACATGCGGTTCGCGGCGCGGATGTTGGGGAAGAGCCCCGCGTTCACGGCCGTGGCCGTGCTCTCGCTGGCGCTCGGCATCGGCGCGAACACGGCCATCTTCAGCGTCGCGGGCGCCGTGCTCTCCAACTCGCCGAAGGTCAAGGAGCCTTCACGCGTCTTCGACGTGCGCGGCGAGTCGAACGAGGACGAGCGCTTCGCGGTCTCGTACCCCGCCTACCGGCAGATGCGCGACGGCAGCACCGCGCTCGAAGGTCTGCTCTGCTGGGGCGAGCTGCCCTTGAGCCTCGGCACCGGCGGCGGGCAGCCCGAGCAGGCGTTCGGGATGATCGTCTCGGCCAACTACTTCGACGTGCTCAGAGTCGCGCCCGAGCGCGGCCGCTTCTTCACGCCCGAGGAGGAGGCCGAGCAGGGCGCGCACCCGGTCGCGGTGCTGAGCCACGCCGCGTGGGCGCGGCGCTTCGGCGCAGACCCGGCCGCCGTCGGCCAGAGCGTCCGGCTCAACGGGCAGCAGTTCACGGTCGTCGGCGTCGCGCCCAAAGGCTTCACGAGCACCTTCCCCTTCTACGCGCCCGACGTGTTCGTGCCCGTCTCGATGCAGAGGCAGGTGCTGCCCACCTCCGACATGCTCGGCACGATCCACGCCGAGTGGTTGCAACTGACGGGGAGACTCAAGGAAGGCGTCACGGTCGAGCAGGCGCGGGCCGAGCTGAGCACGCTGCGCGCGAGGTTCGAGGACGCGCACCCCGAGCTGGGCCGTCCGGGGCTCGGCGAGCCCGAGCGTCCGCGCGGGCGCTCGGTCGAACTCGTCCCGGTCGGCGCGTTCCCGCGCAACTTCCGCGGGATGCTCTACGGCTTCACGGCGCTGCTGCTCGTCATCGTCAACCTCGTCCTCTTCATCGCGTGCGCGAATTTGACGAGCCTGCTGCTGGCGCGCGCCGCGGCGCGCAGGCGCGAGGTGGCCGTCCGTCTCGCGCTCGGGGCGGGACGCTGGCGCGTCGTGCGGCAGCTCCTGACCGAGAGCGTGCTGCTCTGCCTCCTGGGCGGCGTGGTGGGCGCGCTCTTCGCGCTGTGGATGACCGACCTGCTCTTCGCCTTCAAGCCCGCGGTGCACATCCCGATTGAGATTGCCCCGCGGCTCGACTGGCGCGTGTTGGGGTGGACGCTCTTCGTCTCGCTCTCGACGGGCGTGCTCTTCGGGCTCGCGCCCGCGCTCCAGGCGACGCGCGCCGACGTGTCGCGCGCGCTCAAGGGCGAGCCGGCCGCGGGCGGGCGCCGCTCGCGCCTGCGCGACCTCTTCGTCGGGGCGCAGGTCGCCGTCACCGTGCTGCTGCTCGTCTCGGCCGGCCTCTTCCTGCGCGCGCTCACCTACGCGCGCGAGGTGCGGCCGGGCGCAGACCCCGAGCAGGTGCAGACGGCCTCCTTCAACCCGCAGGTGCTCGGCTACACGGACGAGCGCGCGCGCGACTTCTACCGCCGGCTGTTGGATCGCGTGCGCGCGGCGCCCGGCGTCGAGGCCGCTTCGCTCGCGCTGATGGTGCCCGTCGGCAGCACGCAGGCGGCCGTCGGCATCGGCGTCGAGGGGCACGAGTCCTTCAACTGGAGCGACACCAACGACGAGCACTCGGAGGCGATGATTCGCGCCGACTACAACGTCATCACGCCCGGCTACTTCGACACCGTCGGCATCCCCGTCCTGCGCGGGCGCGACTTCAGGGAGGGCGACGAGGCGCGCAACGTGGCCGTCGTGGACGAGGCTTTCGCGCGCCGCTTCTTCCCCGACACAGACCCCGTCGGCAAGCGGCTCAGGAAGGACTCGACCGTCTTCGAGATCGTCGGCGTGGCGCGCAGCAACACCTTCCGGGTTAAAGGCGAGGAGCCGCGCCCCTTCCTCTACCTGCCCTACGGACGCGAGGGCGCGGACGCCTTCTTCGCGCAGCGGATGATTCTGCACGTGCGCGGTGCGCGCGGCGTCGCGCCCGCGGAAGTCTACGAGACGATCAGGCGCGAGGCGGCGGCGGTCGATGTGAACGTGGCGCCCGAGTTCATGATGTCTGTGGCCGAGCACCAGTCGGTCGCGCTCCTGCCGCAGCGCGTGCTGTCGGGCGTGGCGGGAGTGTTCGGACTGCTCGGGCTCGTGCTCGCGTCAGTCGGCGTCTTCGGGATGGTCTCTTACGCGGTCGCGCAACGCACGCACGAGATCGGCGTGCGGATGGCGCTCGGCGCGCGCGGCCGCGACGTACTCCTGCTCGTCCTGCGCGAGGGGATGAAGGTGACGCTGGCGGGAGTCCTCGCCGGCCTCCTCTGCGCGCTCGCGCTGACGCGGCTCCTGGAAGGGTTGCTCTACGGCGTCTCGGCCGCCGACCCGGCGACCTTCGGCGGCGTCGCGCTGCTGCTCGGGACGGTCGCGCTCCTCGCCGCCTACGTCCCCGCGCGCCGCGCGACCAAGGTCGATCCGGTGGAAGCACTTAGATACGAGTGATGAATGACGAGTGACGAATGATGAATGAAAGGCAAGCCGGCTTTCACTCATCATTCATCACTCATCATTCATCACTTCTTCAGGGGGTTGAGTGATGAAGAACCTTTTCCGAGATTTGTTCTACGGCGTCCGGATGTTGCGGAAGAGCCCGGGGTTCACGCTGGTGGCGGTGCTGACGCTCGCGCTGGGCGTGGGGGCCAACACGGCGATCTTCCAGTTGATCGACGCCGTGCGGCTGCGCGCGCTGCCCGTCGAAGACCCGCAGCGGCTGGTCGGCGTGCAGCTCGCCGACATGTCCAAGGCGCGGGGCGCGTTCGCCAGCGACTACCCCATCGTCACCAACCGCATCTGGGAGCAGGTGCGCGACCGGCAGGAGGCGTTCCAGGGCATCTTCGCGTGGGGGCCGGACACGCTCAACCTCTCGCGCGGCGGCGAGGCGCGCTTCGCGCGCGCGATGTGGGTGAGCGGCGACTTCTTCAACGTGCTCGGCGTGCGGCCCGAGCTGGGGCGCGTGCTCAACGCGGACGACGACCGGCAGGGCTGCGGCTCGCCGGTCGCGGTCGTCAGTCACGCCTTCTGGCAGCGCGAGTTCGGCGGCGACCCCGCGGCCGTCGGCCGCAGCCTCGCGCTCGAAGGACACCCCTTCGAGGTCGTCGGCGTCACCCCCGCGAGCTTCTACGGGATGGATGTCGGCCGCTCCTTCGACGTGGCCGTCCCGCTCTGCGCGGAGCCCCTGCTCAACGGCGAGAATAGCATGCTCAACGCAGGCACCGGCTGGTGGCTCACCGTCATGGGCCGCCTCAAGCCCGGCTGGACGCAGGAGCGCGCGGCCGCGCAGCTCGCCTCCATCTCGCCCGGCGTCTTCGAGGCTTCGCTCCCGCCGAACTACCCGCCCGACAACGTCAAGTTCTACCTCGCGTCGAAGCTCACGACCTTCCCGGCGGGCGCGGGCGTCTCGGAGCTGCGCGACAATTACGAGAACCCGCTCTGGCTGCTGCTCGCGGTCGCGGGCACGGTGCTTTTGATCGCGTGCGCCAACCTCGCCAACCTGTTGCTGGCGCGCGCGACGACGCGCGAGCGCGAGCTGGCGACGCGCCTCGCCCTCGGCGCCTCGCGCTGGCGGCTCGTCCGGCAGATGTTGACGGAGAGCATGCTGCTCGCCGCCGTCGGCGCGGCGCTCGGCGCGCTGCTGGCGCAGTACCTCAGCGAAGTCCTCGTCGCGCTCCTGAGCACGGAGCGCAACCCGCTCTTCGTCAACCTCAACATGGACTGGCGCGTGCTCGCCTTCGGCGTCGGGGCGGCCGTGCTGACGTGCGCGCTCTTCGGACTGGCGCCCGCGCTGCGCGCGGCCCGCGTCGCGCCCGGCGTGGCGATGAAGGCCGCGGGCCGAGGCTTGACGGCGAGCCGCGAGCGCTTCGGCCTGCGGCGCGCGCTGGTCGTCTCGCAGGTCGCGCTCTCTCTGGTGCTGGTGGCGGGCGCGCTGCTCTTCTCGCGCAGCCTCTCGAAGCTGGCGACGCAGGACGCGGGGCTGCGGCGGGAGGGCGTCCTCGTGACGCGCGTCGGCTTCACCCGTCTGAAACTGCCCGCCGAGCGCAGGCTCTCCTTCAAGAACGAGCTGCTCGAACGCATCAGGGCCGTGCCCGGCGTGGAGGCGGCGTCGGACGCGAACATCCTCCCCTTGAGCGGGAGCGGCTGGGGCAACGAGGTCTGGCTCGAAGGCACCGACCAGGCCGGGAAGCGGAGCACCTTCTTCAGCCGCGTCAGCCCCGACTACTTCAAGACGCTCGGCATCCCCCTGCTCGCGGGCCGGGACTTCAACAACGGCGACGCCCCGAACGCGCCGAAGGTCGCCGTCGTCAACGAGTCCTTCGCGCGCGCCCTGACGGGCGGCGAGAACCCGGTGGGGAAGAGCTTCCGCGTCGAACGGACGCCGAGCGACCCCGAGACCGTCTACGAGATCGTCGGCCTGGTGAAGGACGCGAAGTACCGCGACCTGCACGAGGAGTTCGTGCCCGTCGCCTTCACCGCCTCCTCGCAGGCCGCGCGCCCGTCCGAGGGCGCGCAGTTCCTCATCCGCACGACCGCGGTCTCGGCCGCCGCCCTCGCCCCTTCGATTAAGAACGCCGTCGGCGAAGTCTCGCCCGACATCGACATCGTCTTCCGCGTCTTCAAGGACGAGGTGGACTCTTCGATTCTGCGCGAGCGCCTGATGGCGACGCTCTCCGGCGCGTTCGGGCTCCTCGCGCTCCTGCTCGCGTGCGTCGGGCTCTACGGCGTGATGTCCTACGGCGTCGCGGGGCGGACGAACGAGATCGGCATCCGCATGGCGCTCGGCGCGCGTGGGCGCGACGTGCTCTGGCTCATCCTGCGCGAGGCGGCGCTGCTCGTGCTCGTCGGCGTCGGGCTCGGGCTGCCGGCGGCGCTCCTCGCGGCGCGACTCGCCGCCGGCCTGCTCTACGGGGTGACGCCGGCCGACCCGGTCTCGGTCTCCCTTGCCGTGCTCCTGCTCTTCGCCGTCGCCGCGCTCGCCTGCTACCTGCCCGCGCGCCGCGCGACGAAGGTCGATCCGATGATCGCGTTGAGGTACGAGTGAGGAGTGAGCGATGAGAACGCTGCTTCAGGACGTGCGTTACGGGTT
This sequence comes from Acidobacteriota bacterium, assembly GCA_019242475.1. Lineage (GTDB taxonomy): Bacteria > Acidobacteriota > Blastocatellia > Pyrinomonadales > Pyrinomonadaceae > QHXN01. The sequence goes on from JAFAVK010000081.1 coordinate 18,902, forward strand.
CCGGATGCTTTTAAAGAGTCCGGGGGTGACGGCGGCGGCGGTCGTCAGCCTGGCGCTCGGCATCGGGGCGAACACGGCCATCTTCTCGGTCGTCAACTCGATCCTGTTGAAGTCTCTGCCGTACGCCGAGCCCGACAGGTTAGTTCTGCTGTGGGGCGACGCGCGCGCGCAGGGCAACCGCCGCGACCAGGTCTCGGCCACGGACGTTGACGACTGGCAACGCCAGAACAGCGTCTTCGAAGAGGTCTCGACCTTCGGCGACTGGAGCGCGACCTTCCTCGGCGGGGGCGAGCCCGAGCGCGTCGCGGGCACGCAGGTCGGCGACGGCTTCTTCCGCGTCATGCGCGGCACGCCGCTGCTCGGCCGCACCTTCCTCCCCGAAGAGCAGGAGGACGGCAAGGACAACGTCATCGTCCTCGGCCAGGGGCTCTGGCAGCGGCGCTTCGGCGGCGACCCCAACGTCGTCGGGCAGGCCGTGAGCCTCGGCGGGAAGCCTTACACGGTCGTCGGCGTGATGCCCGAGGATTTCCGCCCGCTCCCGCGCAGCCTCAACGACCCGCCGGGGCAGTTCTACAGGCCCGTGGCCGAGCCGCACGACGAGATCGAGCGCGGCTCGCGCCACCTGCGCGCGATAGGGCGCCTGAAGCCCGGCGTCACGCTCGAACAGGCGCAGGCCGAGATGAGCGTCATCGCCTCGCGCCTTGAGCACGAGCACCCCGAATACAACACGGACTACGGCGTCCACCTCGTCACGCTGCCCGAGGACACGGTCGGCGGACTGCGCACGGCGCTGCTGGCACTGTTCGGCGCGGTCGTCTTCGTGCTGCTCATCGCGTGCGCCAACGTCGGCAACCTCCTGCTCGCGCGCTCTTCGGCGCGGCAGCGCGAGTTCGCCCTGCGCGCCGCGCTCGGGGCGGGGCGGGGGCGCCTCGTGCGGCAGCTCTTGACGGAGAGCGTGCTGCTGGCGCTCGCGGGCGGCGCGGCGGGACTGCTGCTCGCGCTGTGGGGCATCGGGCTCGTCGAGTCGCTCGGCTCACGCGTGTCGCCGCTGCTCGCGGGCGTGCGCGTGGACTACGGCGTGCTCGCCTTCACGGGCGGCGTCTCGGTGCTGGCCGGGCTCGCCTTCGGGCTCGCGCCCGCGCTGCAAGTCTCCGGCCCCGATTTGAACGAGACGCTCAAGGCGGGCGGCCGCTCCGAGAGCGGCGGGCGCGGCGGGCGTCTGCGTTCGGCGCTCGTCGTCGCGGAGATGGCGCTGGCGCTCGTGCTGCTCGCGGGGGCAGGGCTGCTCGTCAAGAGCGTGGTGCGCCTGCGCGCCGTGGACGCGGGCTTCGACACCTCGCACCTCCTGACGATGAACCTCGCGCTGCCCGCTTCGAGGTACCCCGACGGCGCGGCGCAGGCGGCCTTCTTCGAAAGGCTCGCGCGCCAGGTCGAGTCGCTGCCCGGCGTCGAGGGCGCGGCCTTTACGAGTGTCCTTCCCCTGAGCAGCAACTTCGACGGGCGCTCGCTCGTGGTCGAAGACCACCCCGTGCCGCGCGGGCAGGAGGTGAGCGTTGACCTCTACGTCGCCACGCCCGGCTACCTGCGCGCGATGCGCATCCCTTTGGTTGACGGCCGCGCGTTAGACGAACACGACGCGGCCGACGGGGCGCCGGTCGCGCTCGTCAGCGAGACGGCGGCGCGCAAGCTCTGGCCGGGGCAGTCGCCGCTCGGCCGGCGCGTCAAGTTCCCCGGTTCGGAGAAGAACCGGCAGCCTTGGCGGACAGTGGTCGGCGTCGTGCGCGACGTGAAGCAGTACGGCCTCGACCGCGAGGACGTGATGCAGATGTATTTGCCGGAGGCGCAGTTCCCGACCTCGTTCATGACGTTGGTCGTGCGCTCGAAGTCAGACCCCGCGGCGCTGCTCGGCGGGGTCAGGCGCGAGGTGGCCGCGGCCGACAGGGAGCTGGCCGTCTTCGGCGCGGCGACGATGGACGAGCTGCTCGCGGACTCGGTGGCGCTGCGCCGCTTCTCGATGCTTCTGCTCGGCGTCTTCGCGGCGGTGGCCGTGGCGCTCGCGGGCGTCGGCATCTACGGCGTCATCTCCTACACGGTCGCGCAGCGCACGCGTGAGATCGGCGTCCGCGTCGCCCTGGGCGCGCGGCCCAGCGACGTGCTGCGGCTGGTGCTCGGGCGCGGCCTGGGGCTCGCGGGGGCCGGCATCGTGCTCGGCCTCGCGGGCGGGCTCGCCGTGACGCGCGTCATCTCAAGCCTCCTCTTCGGCGTCGGCGCGCGCGACCCGCTGACCTTCGCCGCGGTGGCCGCGCTCCTCTCCCTCGTCGCGCTCGCCGCCTGCCTCGTGCCGGCGCGGCGCGCGACGAAGGTCGATCCGATGGTTGCTCTCAGGTACGAGTAGACGGGGTGAGCAAATGACTCTTCTGCAAGACGTGCGGTACGGGTTGAGGATGCTGGCGCGTTCGCCGGGGTTCACGCTGGTGGCGGTCGTGAGTCTGGCGCTCGGCATCGGCGTCAACACGGCCGTCTTCAGCCTCTTCAACGCGGTGCTCATCCGGCAGCTCCCCGTCGTCAAGGGGCAGGAGCGGCTGGTGTGGCTGCGCGCGCCCGAGTCGTACCCGGACTACCAGGACTACCGCGAGCAGGCGCAGGGCTTCGAGGGCATGGCGGCCGCGACGGGCACGCGCGAGTTCTCGCTCACGCGCGGCGGCGAGCCGGAGCTGGTGCGCGGCGAGTTCGTGACGGCTAACTACTTCGACGTGCTCGGCGTGGGCTTGCAGGCGGGGCGCAGCTTCGTCGAGGCGGAAGGGCGCGAGCCCGCGCGCGTCGTCGTCCTCAGCCAACACCTCTGGCGGACGCGCTTCGACTCCGACCCGGGCGTGGTCGGCCGTCAGGTCACGCTCAACGGGCTCGGCTTCACCGTCGTCGGCGTCGCGCCCGAGGGCTTCGTCGGGACGGAGGTGGGCCTGAGCCGCGAGCTGTGGGTGCCGCTCTCGACGCACTCGCTGCTCAACCCGCCCGAGGCCGGGAGGATGTTGGACGACGGCGGCAACGAAGACATTCTGCGGCGGCGCTATAGCCACTGGCTCGCGGTCTTCGCGCGGCTCAAGGCGAACGTCACGCGCGAGCAGGCCGGCTCGGAACTAGCGGGCGTGGCGAGGCGCGTGGCCGAGGCCAACGGCGGGCGCGTGAACGAGGAGACTGTGCGCCGCGTGCAACTGCTTCCTTTGAGCGGCGGCATGGATCCGGCCGACCGCGAGCAGGCGCTGCCCGTGGCGGGCATCGTGATGGCGGTGCTCGGGCTCGTGCTGCTCATCGCGTGCGCGAACATCGCGGGGCTGCTCGTCGCGCGCGCGGCCGTGCGGCGGCGCGAGACGGCCATCCGGCAGGCGCTCGGCGCGGGGCGCGCGCGGCTCGTGCGGCAGTGGCTGACGGAGAGCGTGCTGCTCTCCTGCCTCGGCGGGGCGGCGGGGCTGCTGCTCGCGCTGTGGGCGAACGACTTGATGGTCTCTTACGCGGCGGGGACGCCGGTCGATTCGCTCGACCTGCGGCTCGACTACCGCGTGCTCGCCTTCACGTCTTTGGTCTCGGTCGGCGCCGGAATCGCCTTCGGGCTCGCACCCGCGCTTCAGGCTTCGCGCCTCGACATCGTGACGGCCTTGAAGACGGAGGACGCGCTCGCGCGGGCGGGCTCGCGCCGCTCACGTCTGCGCGCGGCCTTCGTGACGGCGCAGGTGACGCTCTCGGTCGTGCTGCTCGTCTGCGCGGGCCTGTTCATCAGGTCTCTGTGGAACGCGCACGCCATCGACCCAGGCTTCCGCGTCGAACGCGCGCTGACCGTACCGGTTGACCTGGGGCTGCTGCGTTACAAGTCGGAAGAGGGGCGCGCCTTCTACCGCGAGCTGCTGGCGCGCGTCAACGCTCAGCCCGGCGTCGAGTCGGCGAGCCTCGTCAAGTTCGCGCAGCTCGGCTTCTCCTTCGGACAGACTCAGGTCTTCGCCGAGGGCCGCGGCGCAGAGGGCAATGAAGGCACGAGCGCCGGCTTCAACCTCGTCGGCCCCGATTACTTCAGGACGATGGGCACACAGCTCGTGCGGGGGCGCGACTTCGAAGAGTCAGACCGCGAGGGCGCGCCGGGCGTGGCCGTCATCAACGAGACGCTGGCCGCGATGCTCTGGCCGGGCGAAGACGCGCTGGGCAAGCGCGTCAGCTTCGAGGGCGCGGGCGGGCCGTTCCTCGAAGTCGTCGGCGTGGCGCGCGACGGCAAGTACCGCTCGCTCGGCGACCGCGCGCGCCCGTACATCTACCGCCCCGTGATGCAGTCCTACGAGCCGCGCATGACGCTCGTCGTGCGCACGTCCGGCGACCCGCGCGTGCTGGCCGGCCCGGTGCGCGAACAACTGCGCGCGCTCGACCCGAACCTGCCCGTGGCGGACGTGCGGACGCTCGAAGAGCAGTTCGACCTCTCGCTCCTGCCGGCGCGCGTCGCGGCGTGGACGCTCGGCGGCTTCGGCCTGCTGGCGTTGGCGCTGGCGGCCATCGGCATCTACGGCGTCGTCAGCTACACGGTCGCGCAGCGGACGCGCGAGATCGGGGTGCGGATGGCTTTGGGCGCGGGGCGCGCGGACGTGCTGCGGCTGGTGCTGGGCGAGGGGCTGTCGATGGTGGGCGTCGGGCTCGGCCTGGGGCTGCTGCTCTCGCTCGCGCTCACGCGCGTCCTCGGCGGCTTCCTCTACGGCGTGGGCGCGACCGACCCCTTGACCTTCGTCGGCGTGCCCGCGCTGCTCGGCGCCATCGCGCTCGTCGCCGGCTACCTCCCCGCGCGCCGCGCCGCCAGAGTCGATCCGCTGGTCGCCTTGAGATACGAGTGATGAATAAGGGGTGAGTTGATGAGAGCATTACTGCAAGACCTGCGTTACGCGACCCGGCGTCTGTGGAAGAGCCCGGGGTTCGCGGCGGTGGCCGTGGGCGCGCTGGCGCTCGGCATCGGCGCGAACACGGCGATCTTCTCGGTCGTCAACTCGGTGCTGCTCAGGCCGCTGCCTTACCCGGCGCCCGAACAGTTGGTGCAGCTCTGGGAGTCGCGCCCGCGGCAGAACATGCCGCGCGTCGAGATCGCCCCGCACGAGTTCCTGGCGTGGGCCGACCAGTGCCAGTCCTTTCAGCGTCTCGCCGCGATTGACGCGGCCGAGTACAACCTGACGGGGCGCGGCGAGCCCGAGCGCGTCACGGGCGCGCTCGTGTCGGCCGCCTACTTCCCCCTGCTCGGCGTGGCGCCGGCGCACGGCCGCGCCTTCCTCGACGAAGAAGACCGCCCGGGCGCCAACAACGTCGTCGTCCTCGGCCACGAGCTTTGGCAGAGCCGCTTCAACTCCGACCCCTCGGTCGTCGGGCAGACCGTCAGTCTCGACGGCGTCGCGTGCAACGTGGTCGGCGTGCTGCCGCGCGGGTTCCGCCTGCCGGAGGGCGCCGCGCTGGCGCGCCCCATCGCGTTCAGCGCCGAAGACCGCGCGCAGCCCGGCAGCCACTTCCTCAACGTCCTCGGGCGGCTTAAAGAAGGCGTCTCGGTCGAGCAGGCCAGTGCCGAGATGGCGACGGTCGCCGCGCGCGTCGAGCAGTCTCTGGGCGGGACGAACGTCGGGCACCAGGTCGTGGTCGTGCCTTTGCACGAGCAGGTCGTCGGCGGCGCGCGCACGGCGCTGCTCGTGCTGCTCGGGGCGGTCGCGCTCGTGCTGCTCATCGCGTGCGCCAACGTCGCCAACCTCCTGCTGGCGCGCGCGGCCGCGCGGCGCAGGGAGGTCGCGGTGCGCGCGGCTCTGGGCGCGTCGCGCTGGCGCATCATCCGGCAGTTGCTCGCCGAGAGCCTTCTGCTCTCGGGGTCGGGCGGGGCTCTGGGGCTTTTGCTCGCGGTGTGGGGCGTTGACCTTCTGGTCGGGCTCGACCCGGAGGGCGTGCAGCGCGCCGGCGAGGTCACGCTCGACTGGCGCGTACTCGCCTTCACGCTCGGGCTCTCGGTTTTGACGGGGCTGCTCTTCGGACTCGCGCCCGCGCTGCAAGCCTCGAAGACCGACTTCGTCGAATCGCTCAAGGAGGGCGGGCGCTCGGGGCAGGGTTTGGCGCGGAGCCGCCTGCGCTCGTCGCTCGTCGTCGCGGAGGTGGCGCTGACGCTCGTGCTGCTCGTCGGCGCGGGGCTGCTTTTGAAGAGTTTCTCACGGCTGCTCGCGGTAGACCCCGGCCTCGACCCGCACCACGTCATAACGATGGCCGTCTCTCTGCCGCAGGCGAAGTACGGGGAGCCGCAGCGCATCACGGCCTTCTACGAGCAACTGTTGCAAGAGGCCGCCGCGCTGCCCGGCGTGCAGGCGGCCGGCGTGGTGAGCGTCCTGCCGCTGACCGGCGACGACACCTCGAACTTCGTCCAGATCGAGGGACGCGCGCCGCTCCCGCCCGGGCAGGCGATGCGCGCGGGGCGCCGCAACGTCAGCGCCGACTACTTCCGCGCGCTCGGCATTCCGCTCAAGCGCGGGCGTGCATTTACACCGGCCGACACGGCCGAGGCGCAACGCGTCCTCGTCATCAACGAGGCGATGGCCCGCTCCTTCTTCGCGGGCGAAGACCCGGTCGGCAAGCGCGTGCGCACAAGCGACAAGTCGCCCTGGGCCGAGGTGGTCGGCATCGTCGGCGACGTGCGCCACCAGGGTCTGGACGTGGACACGCGCCCCGAGATGTTCTTCCCGCACCTCCAGACGCCTTCGCGGCAGATGACGCTGGTGGTGCGCTCCGAGGGCGACCCCGTCGCGCTGGCCGGCCCCTTGCGCGAGCGCGTGCGCTCAATCGATAAAGACCAGCCGGTCGGCAACGTCAAGACGATGGAGGGTTGGCTCTCGGAGTCGGTAGCCTCGCGCCGCTTCTCGGCGGCGCTGCTCGGCGTCTTCGCGGCGGCGGCGGCGGCGCTGGCGGCGCTCGGGCTCTACGGCGTGGTGAGCTACTCGGTGGCGCAGCGGACGCACGAGATCGGGCTGCGGGTCGCCCTCGGCGCGCGGCCGCGAGACGTGCTGCGGCTCGTCATCGGCCAGGGTATGACGCTGACGCTCGTCGGCACGGGCGTAGGCGTGGCGGTGGCGCTCGCGCTCACGCGCGTCATGTCCGGCCTGCTCTTCGGCGTCGGGGCCACAGACCCGGCGGTCTTCGTCACCGTGCCCCTGCTGCTCGCCGCCGTCGCACTGCTCGCCTGCTACATCCCGGCGCGCCGCGCGACGAAGGTCGATCCGATGGTGGCTTTGAGGTACGAGTGAGATGAGGCCGGCTGTCGCCGGGAGCGCGGGCATCCCTGCCCGCCATGAGCGCCAGAGCGCGAAGGCCGTGAGACTTTAAACCTCGACGTTGAATTAAAGCGGAAGACTTTAAAGCGTGCTCTCGCACGCTTTGGCGGGCAGGGATGCCCGCGCTCCCGGGAGGGGAGAAGTGATGAGCACACTGCTTCAGGACTTGCGCTTCGGGGTGCGGATGCTTTGGAAGCGGCCGGGGTTCACGGCGGTCGCGGTGTTGACGCTGGCGCTGGGGATCGGCGCGAACACGGCCATCTTCTCGGTCGTCAACGGCGTGCTGCTGCGCCCACTGCCTTACCGGACGGCGGACAGGCTGGTCTTCCTCTCGGAGTGGAGTCAGCAAGTCCCGAACATGTCCGTCTCCTACCCGAACTTCCTCGACTGGCAGGCGCAGACGACGTCGTTCGACGCGCTGGCGGCGTTCCGCTCGAACGGCTTCGTGCTGACGGGCGCGGGCGAGCCGGAGCGCCTGACGGCGCGCGAAGTCACGCAGCAATTTTTCCCGGCCCTCGGCGTCGCGCCCGCCACGGGGCGCAACTTCCTGCCGGAAGAGGATCGGACGGGCGGAGGTAAAACCGTCATCCTCAGCCACGGCCTGTGGCAGCGGCGCTTCGGCGGCGACCCCGGGGTCTTGGGCCGCAGCCTGATGCTGAACAACGAAAGCTACACGGTCGTCGGCATCCTGCCGCAGACGTTCGAGTGGCAGGCGCCCGTTGACATCTTCGTGCCGCTCGGCCTGCGCGCCGACCGGATGCAGGCGCGCGGCAACCACCCCGGCATCTACGTCGTCGGGCTGCTGAAAGGCGGCGTCTCAATCGAGCAGGCCCGCGCCGACATGCAGGCCGTCACCGAGCGGCTCGCGCGCGCGTACCCGGCGAGCAACGCGGGCAACGGCTTCACGCTCGACACGCTGCAAGGCAGCGCGACGCAGAACATCCGCTCGTCGCTCCTGCTGCTGATGGCGGCGGTCGGCTTCGTGCTTTTGATCGCGTGCGCGAACGTGGCGAACCTGATGCTCGCGCGCTCGGCGTCGCGCGCCAGGGAGATCGCCATCCGCACCACGCTCGGCGCGGGCCGCCTGCGCATCGCGCGCCAGCTCCTGACCGAGAGCCTGCTGCTCGCGGTCGCAGGCGGCGCGCTCGGCCTCCTCTTCGCGACGTGGGGCGTCGAGGCGCTCTCCTCGGCCGTCTCGGACAGCGTGCCGGCGATTGTCTTGCAGAACGTCCGGCTCGACGCGCGCGTGCTCACCTTCACCCTCGGCGCGGCGCTCCTGACGGGCCTGCTCTTCGGCCTCGTCCCGGCGCTCCAAATCTCGAAGTCGAAACTGAACGAGACGCTGAAGGAGGGCGGGCGCTCGGGGGCCGAGGGCGGCTCGCGCCGGCGCGTGCGCTCCGCGCTCGTCGTCGCGGAGG